>JAGGXW010000020.1 GCA_021162815.1 Thermoplasmata archaeon
TATACATATGCCCTATATGCGGCTACACGCATGCTGGTGCGGTGGATACATGCCCGGTGTGCGGTTATAAGGGAGAATTCAAGACCTTTTGATGGACATGAAGCTTATAATTGATGTTAGGACAAGGGAAGAATTCATAAAGAAACATGTGAAGGGAGCATTGAATATGCCCCTCCACGACATTCATTTTTACATTCCATTTCTCTCCAGTTCTGAAATTGAGGAAATAAAACTCTACTGCGATACTGGAAATAGGGCAGGTATGGCAAAAGAAATTCTGCAGGAAAATTCAGTTGAGGCAGAGGTGATGGAGCCTGAGAGGCTTACAGATTATGAAATGGAAGAAAGCAGCATTGTATGTGCCATCAACTTTGTCTCTGCTAAGAATGGGCTTGAGGAAAAATTTGAAAGCATAACTGGAGAGCTGTGCAATAAGACAAATAAAATGCCAGGATTTCTTGGAGCAAGGTTGCTTAAAGTGGATGGAATCTCTGCTCGTGGAAGTTTTCTATCGGGAGATATGAAGAATGAAAAAATATTGCCAACAAAATATATCATACTCACATACTGGAGGAGCAAGGAGGAGCATAAGGCATCCCATGAAAGTGAGCTTTTCAGGGAATCATTTGAAAAAATGATTTCATTTCTTGCCAGCATGCCATATGAGGAGTTTTATGAGGTAGTTAAATAGTGAGGGGTTGTGAGAACATGAGTGAATTGTTAGGAAAGAAGGAAAGATTGAAAGATGCTTTGAGAAGACTTCATGAGGGAAAAGATATTGAGGAGGTTAAAAGAGAGATAAAGGAACTGCTGAAGGATATTTCCCCGCTGGAAATACCCGTCATTGAGCAGGAATTGATGCAGGAAGGAGTTAGTGTAGAAGAAATAGCAAAGATGTGTGACCTGCATGTTGAACTCTTCAGAGAGGCTCTTTCAAAGAAAATTAATATCCCTGAGGAAGGGCATCCCTTGAATACTCTATACAGGGAAAATGAGGAGATAATAAAGGATGCTGAAAAACTCAGGCTTTATGCAGAAAATCTGCCGGAAAAAATTGATGAACTCAAAGAATTTGCAGGGCAACTACGCTTCATTGGCTTCACCCATTACGACAGGGAGGAAATGCTTCTTTTCCCATATCTTGAAAGGAGAGGAATAACGGCTGTTCCATCCACATTATGGAGAAAGCACGATGAGATAAGAATCAAGATAAGGCAACTGCTCAAATTTGTGGAGAAGGGAATGATTGAAAGAGCCAGGGAAAAGGCCATGGAAGTCTCATCTCTTCTAATTGACATGGTTTTCAGGGAGAACAACATTCTATACCCCACTCTTGCCTCTCTGCTTACAGAAGGGGAATGGAAGGCAATAAAGCAGCAGGAAGAGCAATTTGGATTTTACAGAGTTAAACCCGCTGAATGGAAGAGCAGTGCCAAACCAGTTCATCCCTATGAAATAGAGCCTCGCATTGAAGAGGATGTAATAAAGGCATTGCCCGAAGAGGTGAGAAATGCTTTTCAGGAAGCAAAGGTGGACAGAAGCAGGATAAAAAGGGAAGGGGATATTGAACTTGACATTGGCTATCTCCTGCCAGAAGAAATAAACCAGATTTTCAAAACTCTTCCATTTGGCATAACCTTCATCGACAGGGATGACAGGGTGAGATTCTTCTCAGGCCACCGCATATTCCGCCGCCCCCGCTCCGTGCTTGGCAGGCCTGTGCAGCTTTGCCATCCTCCAAAGAGTGTGCACATTGTGGAGAAGATACTGAAGGCGTTCAAGGATGGAAGCAGGAGCAGGGCTGACTTCTGGATAAGGATGGGAGATAAGTTTGTTTACATTCTTTATGTGCCCGTGAGGGATGAAGATGGCAACTACATTGGCACCATTGAAATCGAGCAGGAGATAAGCGAGCTGAGAAAGCTTGAGGGGGAGAAGAAGATACTTGACTGGAAGTAATGATGATGAAAAATTGCTTAAATTAATGCTGATTCATTAATAATGGAGGAGCTGCTTGAGAAGCTGGAGAATGAGAATGTTAAGTTCATAAGGCCCCTTTTTGTGGACATACTTGGAAGAATGCTCGACTTTACCATACCCTTGAATGAAATGGAGAGTATGATAAGGGATGGAAAGGGTTTTGATGGCTCCAGCGTGGAGGGATTTGCAAGAACAGAGGAAAGTGATCTGAGATTTGTTCCTGATATGGATACTCTGAGAATACTGCCCTGGGAATATGAGGGGTTTGAGAATAAATGGAAGGAGGCAGTGGTTTTTGGCTATATATATGACTCCTCTGGAAATATATATGAAGGGGATACGAGGGCGCTCTTAAAAAATGTTGTTGACAGGTACAGCCACATAGGCATTCCAAAGATTGGAGCTGAACTTGAATTCTTCATTTTTGAAAACGATGAAAAGCCCATACACACTGACCAGGGAGGATATTTCAGATCAGGAGAATATGGAGAGATAAGAAAGGAGGCACAGCTCATTCTCAATCAGATGGGAATAAATACGGAATTTGACCATCATGAAGTTGCTCCAAGCCAGCATGAAATAGACATAACATACAGCGATGCCATCAAGATGGCGGACAGCATAATTCTGGCAAAGTATGTGATAAAAAAGATTGCGAAAAAATTTGGAAAACATGCATCCTTCATGCCCAAGCCGATAGCCACATCAAATGGAAATGGAATGCATCTCCACATATCGTTGTGGAAGAATGGAGAAAACCTGTTTTTTGATGAGAGTAGCAAGGGGCTAAGCAGCCTCGCAAAGTCATACATTGCAGGCTTGATAAAATATGGAAAGGAAATTCAGGCTGGCCTGAATCAGTGGATTAATTCATATAAAAGGCTCATCCCCGGCTATGAAGCTCCCACATATCTGTGCTGGGGTACCAAAAACAGATCAGCCTACATAAGAGTGCCAGAATATCAGAAGGGGAAGGAGAATGCTACAAGAATTGAGATAAGAAGCGCTGATCCAGCATGCAATCCATATATGGCAATGGCATTGATTCATGCAGCTGGCATAAAAGGGATAGAGGAGAAACTCACTCCTCCATTGCCTGTTGAGGTGGATGTTTTTCACCTTCCTGAGGAGGAAAAGAAGAGGATGGCGATAGATGAACTCTCTCCATCCCTTGAAAAAGCAATCGAGCTGTTTGAGGGAAGTGAGCTTGTTAAAGACACGCTAACGAAGCACATTTATAAAAAATTCGTGGAGAATAAGAAAATAGAGTGCAGCAACTTCAATATGGCGGTGACTGATTACGAAATCAAAAATTATTTCAGGGTGCTGTAGGGCAAAATCTAAATACAAAAAATTTTAATGAATGGGCTGTATTATGTATAAAAAGTGTTATCTATGTTGAATGAGGGGGGAATGGAAAAGGAGGAAAGATGGCAAGGCTGGATGATTTT
The DNA here is from genome assembly GCA_021162815.1 of Thermoplasmata archaeon. Taxonomy (GTDB): domain Archaea; phylum Thermoplasmatota; class E2; order UBA202; family JdFR-43; genus JAGGXW01. The sequence continues at coordinate 3,432 of JAGGXW010000020.1, forward strand.
GGGGTGGAATGAATGGGTGGAGAGGAAATGGAGGATATATTCATACAGGAACTCAAGGATTTGGAAAAGGAATTCAATGTGAAGATTAATAAGAAAGTCAAGATTGCAAGTGATTTAACATGTATAAAGGACAGAGATAGATTTAAACTTGCCATCTCTTTTTCAGAAGCAGACATTGCTTTTTACAAGCAAATTGATTTTGGGGAAGTAAAAAGGTTGAGCAATTATTTAAAATTTTCACGAGACACCAGAGATAAAAAA
>JAGGXW010000031.1 GCA_021162815.1 Thermoplasmata archaeon
AAAAATATGGGCTCGGGGAGATTCGAACTCCCGACCTTCGCCTCGTCAAGGCGACGTCATAACCCCTAGACTACGAGCCCCTTCTACAATATGCGAAAACCTTTTTTAAAATTTCTCCATGGTTGCTTCTTCCATTACTTCATCAATCACACCAAAATTTAATTTTCTTTCCTCTTCTCTCACAACTTCCATTTTTGCTTTTGTTACGGGTTTTTTCGGAGCCATGCTGCATGCTTGTGTGTCCTTTATGGAAATTTCGTATGTGCCAATTTCTTTTGCAATATCCACTATTTCCTGCTTATCGAAAGCAATCAATGGCCTTACAACAGGAATGTTAACAGCCTCCTCAATCACCGCCATATTATCAATGGTTTGAGATGCCACCTGCCCCAGATTCTCCCCTGTTATAACTATCTCCGCATTTTCCATCTTCGCCACTCTCTCAGCCACCCTGTACATGAATCTTTTGCATACAACACACCTGTATGGGGGTTTTACCTTCATTATTTCAAATGCCATCTTTTCATATGGAACAAAATAAACCCTTCCATGAAGCAACTTCATTATTTCCCTTATCTTATCATCATTTCCCATTGAGAGATGCAGCGCAATGCATTCCATCTCCTTTGACATTATATGAAAAGCAACAGGGGAGTCGATGCCATCGGATAGCAAAACAATACCCTTCATGTGATTAAAGGTATATACTTATAAATTTTTATGGCATTATAATTTGTTGAAGCAGATAAAGAGATTGCTTTACTGGTTACTCTCCACATCCGGAGGAGTTAACAGGGGGAGAATAATAGAACTTCTCAGGGAAAAACCAATGAACGCCCATGAGATATCTGATGCGCTGAAACTTGATTATAAAACTGTGAGGCATCATCTGAGGGTGCTTGAGAAGAACAATCTTGTTACATCTGCCGGAGGATATGGAAAAATGTACTTCATATCTGAAATGCTGGAAGCAAATATGGAATACTTCGATGAAATTTGGGATGAAATTGGGAAAAATAAAATAAATAAAAGGAGGATGAGGTAATATGAAAAAAATTATTGTGGCTTTGCTAATAGCGGGCATACTCGTTGCAATAGCCTTTTCTTATCTGACATATGAGCATGTAAATGAAAATGCCCAGAAGCATTCTGTGAAAAGATTGTCAATGTATAACTACATCTTTTATGGCATGATAACCATCATAAATATATTCCTTCTACTTGCTCTCCTCATAATATATTTTGATAGCTACCTGAAAACCAAATCAAGCTTCATGCTCGGCCTTGTATTTTTCATAGGCACACTTATGATACAGTCCATACTTTCCATTCCTGTAATAAGGGCATTTTTTGGCTTTCCTTATTTATTCTCCCTGCCATATATGTTTGAGATGTTTGCCCTCGTCATACTGCTTGTGCTGAGCATGGAATAGGGAACAATTTGGAATGAATTTGGGTAAATCAATATATAATTTCCAGATTTTTAATCATTGGTGATGAAAAATGAAAAAATATGTTATGGCCGCTGGTTTGGTGGCTGTGGTAGCGGTAGCTGCAATCGCATCATCTGGTGCAGGCATCGCAGGATGGACAACCAGCCATGATGGAAATGAAGGCAATGCACGCCACGGATGGAAAGGCAAGCTGAATGAAATGATGGAGAGAAACAGAATTATGAGGAAAATGATGGAAAGGAATAACATGATGAAGGCAGGAAGACATATAATGAGAAATTTACTCAACCTTGACAGAATAGAGGGAAATCTCTCATACATTGATGGAACATATTATGTGGATGACACACCAGTTTACTTCGGTGATGAATGGTTCCTTGAGCATGTGATAAGAAGTGATTATGACGGAGATGGGGACTATGAAACCATAGCAGATGAAATCAATGGATTGATGGGGAATGATGTTGTAATAAACGGCATGTATGGAAATGGAACATTGATAGCCAGTCACATCAACGGAATGTGGCTTCGCGTGCCTGTTATGGCAGAGTTTGTGGAGTTGAATGGAGTTATTGAAAAAATCAATGGAACCTACTACATTGACGGCTATAGAATTGTACTGCCAAACAAACAGGCAAGAAGCGATTACGACGGAGATGGATTGCTCGAAAGAATGAGGATGGAAATAGATGGACTTGTTGGAGAAAATGTGAACATTGACGGCTATACCCACAATGGAAATCTGAGGCCACTGCACATAAATGGAATAGCCATCTAAACCCTCTCTTCCATCTTTCTATAATATTCTGAATTCACTTCCACAACCTTCTTCATTATTCTGTATCTGATGTACTCACTTTTTATTATCCTATTTGCCACAAATGCAAAATTGTAATCTCTTTTCATCATCTTAACAACCGGCTTGAGCATCTCTGCGTAAATGCGGGTATCATTTCCATTGAATCCATTCCTTGAAATCTTATTTATGGCATCGGCGGCAATTTTTGCGCATATCATTGAAGTTATATTTCCCGCGCCTATACTTGATATGATATGAGAGGCTGCATCACCAACAAGCATTATTCCTTTGGCATATGATTTCAATGGTTTTGATATGGGTATATTTGCACCCCTCCATCTCTCTGCTTTTATCCTTTCCTTGAATTTATCAAAATATTCCTTGAAATGGTGTGGCTTGAAAGAGCCTATCCCCACATTCCATTTCTCTTTTTTAGGAAAAAACCATGAATAGCCATACTTAATAACATCATTTCTGTATTCAATGTGCACCTCATCTCTGTTCATATCAATATTTTCAACCAGCGTTTCCACACCGACTGCATAATCAGGCTGCTTTATTCCTGCAAGCTTCCTTACCATTGAAAAAAATCCATCAGCCCCAACCAGAAGCTTTGCTATTATTCCCTGAGGCTCTATTAGGAATTCATCACCATCTCTCCTTATGTTCTTCACCTTCTCTCCCATTCTTATATCTGCTCCTCTTTTCCTTGCCTGCCTTGCCAGCTCACCTTCAATTTTTTCCTTGTCCGTCATGAGCACGGGCATGTATAGCTTCAGGTCTCCATATCTGGTATGAATGTTGGTGATGTTGAGCCTTCTTTCTATTCCCGCATTGCTTTCATAAATATCAAAGAAATTGTATCCGAATATGTATGGAGTTATGCCCTCACCGCACGCTTTCTTAAAAAAGCCATCGTGTTCTTCAAGAAGAACAAAGTCCATGCCATATTCTGCAAGAAATTTTGAAAGCGTCAGGCCAGCGATGCCTCCTCCTATGATGGCTATGTCATGCCTCTCCACATTTGTAATTTATTAACCTTATAAAATTTTAATCAGCCTTTGAGTGAGATTAACCTATTTATATTAAAAATGAATTAGGCTTTATGCGTGAAGAAGGACAGATGACTTTCCCAGAGTTCTTTCAGTGGGCGCAGGATGAAGTGCGCAGGGCTATAGAGAACCATATTTCAGATGAGGATATGCTCTATGCCTTGCAGGGAGGTAAAAAACTACGTCCTGCCATGCTCCTCCTGTCATTTAAAGCATGTGGCGGTGATGATGAAAGATATTCCAAGGCTCTTGAAAGTGCCATGGGAATAGAACTTGCTCATTCAGCCAGCCTTATACATGATGATATCATGGATAAGGATGTGGAGAGAAGAGGAAGACCAGCTCTCCATGTTTTGAAAGGTCTCGGTCCAGCTATTCTAATAGGCCACAGAATGATAAATATTGCATTTCAGATTTCTCTCGATCATGGGCTGAAAAATGCGAGAATATTTCTCGACACATGGGATGAAACCCTTGCAGGACAGATGAAGGATATAGATTTCACTGAGCATCTTGAAGAGATTTTGAGAGGCGAGAACCCCACCAAGCTTATAAACGAATATTTCAGAATAATAGAGATGAAAACCGCCTCGCTATTCGCCACAGCCTGCAGGGCCGGCGCCATAGAGGCGGGAGTGAGCGATGAATTAATAGATCATATGCGAAAGTACGGCAGGGAAGTTGGAATGGCATATCAGCTGGCAGATGATTTTGTTGACTTGGTTGAGGGAAAGAAAGAGGAGGGAATAATTCTTCCATTAATCAGGGCCTATGGAAAGGTGGATGAGAAAATAATTGAGGAGGTTGAGAAGGGAAACTTCATCAAGGATGCTTTTCAGAAAAATGGAATGGATTTGAAAGCTCTGTATAGGGAAGAGATAAGGAGACATATTGAGAAGGCGAAAGAACTTGCTTCCATGGATATCATTCCTGATAATGAATACAAGAAACTCCTTCTTGAGGCTCCATCATATATAGTCAATGCAATGACGGAGAGCATAGGTGTGGTGATATAATGGCAATAGAGAAAAAGGGAATGCTTTCTCCATTTACTCTGTACACATCCATAATAACTGGCGCGTTTTTCCCTCTCCTTGGCTCATTTTTTGCAAAAATGGTTTTCCCATCCATAGGGATATACTGGGAAGGTGTTGCATTAACAGCCATAGGAGGATTTCTCGCACACTATTTTCTTGCCCACACAATTCATGACCTCATCCATATAAAGATAGAGGCTCGCCTCACGGTGAGCACGAAATATCTCAAGATACTTCTCGTCATAACTCTCATCATACTCCTTTCAATAGCATTCTATCTTTCCTATCGCACAGGATGGCCCGTTCTTGTTTTTGCAGTTATAGGGGCTGTTGTGTCCATGTATGCTGAGGGTCTCATACATCATGAATCCCAGATGGCTATAGGGGCAATGTTTCTTGTGATAGGGGCATTCTATGTTCAGCTTGGAAATGCATTTAACGCAAATGTGGGAGAAATCTTTTCATACACCAAGGAATGGCTGGAGTGTCTTCTGCTATCTCTATTCGCATTCTTCAGCCAGTATGGATGGCTTTTGTTCTACCGCCTTGATGACTATGGCTGGAGCGAGAAGGTGAGAAATGAGAGCATACTAATAACAAAACTTGGCCTTGTATTCCTCGTAATTCTCTTTGCAGTTCACATCCTGCTATAATGCAAATTTTGCACCACAAGATTAATATTATCCCCCCCATTTACAGCCTGTATGTATGAGTTCAGATTTCACGGAAGAGGCGGGCAGGGAGGCAGAATGGCCGCCGAGGCGCTGGCGCTTGCTGCCTTCCTTGAAGGGAAATATGCTGTTTCCTTCCCGTTTTTTGGGGCTGAAAGAAGAGGAGCTCCTGTGAGGGCTTTTACAAGAATCGACGACAAGAAGATAAGGACAAAGACGCAGATATATGAGCCTGACGCTGTGATTGTGCTTGATGAATCTCTGCTTGAAACTGAGGATGTTCTTGAAGGATTGAAGGATGATGGTGTAATCATAATAAACACTCAGAGAAAGCCAGAGGAAATAGAGTTGAGCAGGGAAGTCAGATGTGCAACAGTTGATGCAACAAGCATCGCTCTCGATGTGCTTGGCAAGGCAATAACAAATACCGCCATTCTTGGAGCCATAGCAAAGGCCACTGGAGAGGTGGGAATTGATTCAATAGAGAAGGCAATCATAGAGAAATTTGGAGCAAGACTGGGAAAGGAAGCAGGAGAGAAAAATGCAAAGGCTGCGAGAGTTGCTTATGAAAGCACCGTTGTTGGAAAATCAAAGGGAGGAAAACAGTTTGAACCAAAGCCTCAGTGGCTGCCAACTGTGGATGAACTTCCTCTTGGAGGAAGTATAGGAACCATGGAGACATATGCAGGGCTTGTTGGAATCGGTTCATTCATTGAGAATAAAACGGGGGGATGGCGTGTATTCATGCCCGTAGTCAATGACGATAAGTGCATAGGATGCAAGATATGCTGGTTTTACTGTCCTGAAGCGGCAATAAAGATGGTTGATAAGGGAGCAAAGACAAAGAAGGCTGTCATAAATTATGATTACTGCAAGGGATGCGGAATATGCGCAAATGAATGCCCGACAAAGGCCATAAGTATGGAGAGGGAGGTGAAAGCATGATACAGAAACTGGAAGCCAAAAAAATGGTTATAACGGGAGATCATGCAGCTGCATATGCTGCTCTTCTTGCAGATGTGGAGGTTGTGGCTGCATATCCCATAACTCCTCAGACCCTGATTGTGGAGGATTTCGCAACATTTGTTGATGATGGTATAACGGATGCAGAGTTCATAATGGTTGAATCCGAGCACTCCGCCATGTCAGCGGTCATAGGGTCTGAGGCAGCGGGAGCAAGAAGTTTTACAGCTACTTCTTCCCAAGGATTAGCTTTAATGCATGAGATGCTACCCATAGCCAGTGGATTGCATCTTCCAATAGTCATGCCGGTTGTTAACAGAACTGTTGCAGCACCCATAGGAATATGGTGTGAATACAATGACATGATGCCACAGCGCGACACAGGATGGATGCAGATGTATTCAGAGGACAATCAGGAAGTGCTTGATATGGTCATCATGGGATATAAAATAGCCGAGAACCACGATGTTCTCCTTCCAATAATGATGGGACTTGATGCTTTCATATTGAGCCATACAGTTGAGCCTGTGGAGGCGCCGTCCAGCGATGAGGTTGCCGATTTCCTGCCACCTTACAAGCCAATAGCTGTGCTTGATCCTGATAATCCAATGGCAATAGGTACGTTCACTCCTCCAGAATACATCCAGGAGCTGAGATATCAGACTCACAGATGCATGAAAAATGCAAGAAAGGTTATATATGATGTGACAAAGGAATTTGCGTCAAAGTTCGGAAGGAATTATCACGGGCTTATAGAGGAGTATGAGACAGATGATGCTGAAGTTATTCTGATAACCATGGGTACTGTTACGGGAACAGCCAGAGATGTTGTGGATGCGTACAGAAAGCAGGGCAAGAAGGTTGGACTTATAAAACTCAGATTCTTCCGTCCGTTCCCTGCGGAAGAGTTGAGGAAGGCATTGCAGAATGCAGAGGTTATAGGAGTATTTGACAGAGCTGTCTCATATGGTGTTGGAGGACCTGCATGGATAGATGTTAAGAGCGCTCTCTATGGATTTGACAAGCCGGTGCTCAATTTCCTTGCAGGAATAGGAGGAAGAGATATCGTTAGAGGAGATGTTGAGAAAATGTTTGATATAATGCTTGATGCGAAGAATGGAAAGGCAAAGAAAGAAATTGTGTGGATAAATACAAGGGGGGTGGAAGAATGAATTTAAATGACCTGCCAGAGGATGAATATTTTACATCAGGGCATACTGCATGTCCGGGATGTGTTGCACCCATAATAGTAAGGAACATGATGAAGATACTCGGAAAGAACACAGTAGTCTACACTCCTGCCAACTGTTTGCTGGTCTTTGGAGGGACATATCCATACATAGCATGGAAGGTTCCCTACTTCCACGAGGCTTTTGAAAACACAGGTTCAAGCATTTCTGGGGCTGCAAGAGCATTCAAGAAAAAGAGAAAGGATGTTACAGTTGTTGGCATTGCAGGAGATGGAGGAACATATGATATTGGAATACAGGCTCTGAGCGGCGCTGCTGAGAGAAATGAGGATGTCATATATGTGTGCTATGATAATGAAGCTTACATGAACACAGGAATACAGAGAAGCGGCTCCACACCTTACGGAGCAAGCACCACGACAACTCCGCCAGGCAAAAAAATACCCGGTAAGCTGGAGCATAAGAAGGATATGGCGGAGATAATGAGGGCTCATGAGGTGCCTTACGTGGCCACCATGAGCGTTTCTCACATAGCAGATTTTCTCAGAAAGGTTGAGAAGGCCAAGAAAATAAAGGGATTCAGATACCTGCATGTATTTTCACCATGCCCCACAGGGTGGAGATTTGATCCATCAAAGAGCATAGAGATAGCAAGAAAGGCTGTTGACTCAGGCATGTGGACTCTGTATGAGGCAGAGTATGGAGAGATAATGGATATATATAAACCCAAGAAGAAGATACCTGTGGAGGAGTACATAAAGGGACAGGGAAGATTCCGCCATTTCACCCCAGAGATGATAGAAGAACTACAGAAATGGGTTGATAAAAAGTGGGAACGTCTCTATGGCGAGAAGCCATAATCTCTTCCCTTTTCATTATGTGTGCTGAATGATTGGGTTATCGTTGGTATTGTATTTTAGCATCCATGACATTTCATTTTTTCTATGAAGTACATTTCTATAGACCAGGCGTGATGTTATAAGGTGATGCATCAATGCCCCTCTCGTTATCAAACTCATATTTCCCCTGAACAATCTTCTTGCTATATTTGAGTATTTAAAAAACTGATTTGCAATCCATTTTGTTCCCTCAAGCAGTGTTTCTGGAGACATTTTTGATGGCATAAAAACGACATGGTAGAGGTCATATTTATCCCAGTTATAGGTCAGTATTCTTCCTTCCATTTTCATTTCATCAAAGAGAGGAGTCCCCGGAAAAGGGGTGAGAATATTCACGCCCATAGAATCAACATCTATGTCGCACAGCATGTCATATGTTCTCTCAAAGATTTTCTCATCATCTCCATCGAATCCAAACACAATGGATGCAATTATTCCCATTCCATATTCCTTTACCTTCCTCACAGCCTCTCTGTACAACCTGACATTGTTTGCTTTTCCCACCTCATCCAGTGTGCTCTGCTCCACGCTTTCCATACCAACAGCCCACGCCAGGCAGCCCGCCTCGCTGGCAAGTTTTAGCAATTCCTTGTCTCTTGCAAGAGTATTTATATTTCCAAAACATGCAAATTTTTTGTTGAGAGGAGCAATCTCTCTGAAAAGCTCTTTTGTGTATTTTGTGTTTATTGTGAGCGAGGAGTCATAGAATATGAAATATTTTCCTACTCTTTCTATTTCTTTCACCACCTGCTCGATGGGTTTTTTGATATATCTCCCGCCTATAGGTGTGTTTGAAATTGCGCAGAACTTGCATCTGTAAGGGCAGCCTCTTGTTGCCTCTATGCCCTGTATTATGCTTCCGGGCTGCATGGAAGGAGAGGGTATGTTCTCTATATATGGAGAAAAATAAAATGATTTTAATTTTCCCAGCAGTGCATCATGCAGCACATTTTTCCATACTCCTTCAGCGTTTCCTATGACGACGCTGTCAGCATACTCCTTTGCCTCCTGTGGCAATGCTGTTGGATGATATCCTCCAAGGACAACCTTTATTCCATGTCCTCTCAGTTCATCTGCTATTTCATATGCCCTTTTTGCTGTTGCTGTCAAGGCGGATATTCCTGCAATGTCATGGTCGCTGTATTTTGAATAGTCCACATTCTCATAATTTTCATCCACAATCTTTACCCTCCCATGCGATAATGCTGCTATCTGATACAGTGTTATGGGTTTCCACATTGTTGCCTTCATGAGCAGGCTATCGTACAGATTCCTTTTCTTTCTTATGGAGGGCATCACCAGCAAAATTCTCAAATCATCCATATTATTAGCGTTCATATTTTGAACGTTAATAAAACGGATGTTAATTTAAAAATTTTCCGCTTTTTGATTTACCAGTGGAATTATATAATGTCACCGAATTCTGCAATTGAGAAGATGCTTGAAAACATTGAATGCAGGTGCCAGATAGTCAAGAATTTCACTCCATCATGGTTTGCAAGCGTGATGGGGACAGGAATACTTGCCATAACCTCTTTATTTTACTCACAGTACCTGCCCTTTTTGAAGGATGTCGCATATTTTCTCTTTTATTTCAACGTTGTATTGTTTTTTGTCCTGCTGGTTCCATGGCTGCTCAGATGGATAT
>JAGGXW010000050.1 GCA_021162815.1 Thermoplasmata archaeon
GATCTCAAATACTCTCTTGACCTTCAGGCATCACAGAGAAGCTTGTCACCTCTCATAAACTCCATTACCTTGGGTAGCAAGGAACTACCGTTTTTCGTTTCATCCCGTGCATTCGGTTCTCTTTACATTGTTGGAGAAGATACAAGCAATTTCAGTGTTACATTTGGTGGAACCGGCAGGGTTTTACAGGAAGTGGAAAATTCCTTTCCCATAACAGGAAATTCTGCAGAAATTGAGTATATGGACTCCATATCATCTCTCTTTCTTCATATAACTACCCTGGAAGCGGGGAAGTACTTCAATATTTCATCTGACCTGTTCAATATAACATTCTATGTGTTTTCCTCTTCTTATGGACTGCAGATAAACATGACCCTTGTTTACTCAGGCAGTACTCTATTCAATCAACCTGTTGCAACAGCTCTGCAGGAAGGAATAGATTACAGAATAAATTTACTAAATCCTGATTACAGATTCTCAACTTCGGTTTTGCCAGAAATAGAAAAACCATTCAATCTCACAATAAATGTTACTGGAAATGGGAAATTCGAAATCAGTGGATATATGTATGGGAATGAAGGAGCAATAAACACGATGGAATACACCTACAGAATGGGAGAGATTGTTTACTCATCCCAGAATGCTTATTTTGTTGATCAGGACTACATATATGAGGGTGGTGCTGTAATACTGTATCAGCGTAATGGCAACAATATACTGTATCCTCCAATAATGAGTATTGAAGAGGGAACAATTCCGCATATAAACTTCACATTTGTTGACATAAATGGAATAGCTGGCAAGACAGGAGCTGCTGGATACGGAACATATTCAATCCGAAGCAATTATTCTTCATCGACAAGCATAAAGTTTATGGGAGACATAACAATGGAAATATATACAAAATATCCTGACTCCTGGAAAAATTACATGGAAACACTTCTTGATGAAAATGGAATAAATGCAACTGTAACCAAGTCAGATGACAAAATATCCATAGCATTCAATGATGTTAAAATTTCATTCACAAAAGTTGTTGTATCTGCTCAGATAGGGCCTGGATGGGTTGTTTAATTCTTCTCTTCAATTATGGCAAGTTTCTTTATCAATCCCTCCTTTTCCTTTCCAACAAGAGCATGTTCCAGAACATCTTTCAGAGTTGATACAGGTATAATTTCTATTTTATCCTTGAACTCCTCCTCTATAAGGACATCATTCAAATTTGCCTTCGGAATAAGCACCTTCTTTATACCTGACTTTGCTGCAGCCTCTATTTTTGCTGTCACACCTCCAACTGGAAGAACAGCTCCGTGGATACTCAATGAACCCGTCATTGCAACTTCCTGGCTTACTGGCACTCTCTCCATGGCAGATATCACAGCCGTTGCCACTGATATGGATGCAGAATCTCCTTCCACGCCTTCATATGTTCCTATGAACTGAATGTGTATATCCCTCCTTGATATATCCTCTCCCATGTATTTCTTTAGTATGGCAGATACATTCTGAACAGCCTCTCTTGCAATCCTGCCAAGTTTGCCTGTTGCAATTATTTTCCCCTCTCCGACAGATGTTGGTGGTGTTACCTCAGCAACTATGGGGAGAATAAGGCCAGAATACTCACTCAGAGATGGGTCTGCTGACATTACAGCCAATCCATTGACGGTTCCTATTTTCGCTCCTTTCACATCAAAATACTTGTACGCCTTCTTTTTATGTATGTATCTGTCAGCCACTTGCTGCTCCAGACTTTTTGCTATCTTCTTTGCTTTAAGCACATACTCGGCTGTAACTATATCCTTTCCATCGCTTTTTGCCAGATCACCTGCAACTCTTATAACTCCTCCAAGTTCTCTTAAACGGAGTGACAGCCTTCCTTTCTGTCCTGCCCTTCGCTGAGCCTCCCTTATTATTTCAGCCACAGCCTTCTTGTCAAAATGAGGTATCTTTCCATCCTTTATTACTTCCTGCGCCACGAACCTTATCAGCTTCATTCTGTTCTCTTCATTGTCCTCCATGTCGCTGTTCATGTAAACCTCATACCCATATCCTCTTATCCTGCTCCTCAATGCGGGATGCATTCCCGCCACCGCATCCAGATTTCCAGCGCACACAAGAATGAAATCACAGGGCACGGGCTCTGTTTTCACCATTGCTCCCGCACTTCTTTCAGATTGCCCTGTTATTGAAAATTTCTTTTCCTGTATTGCAGTAAGCAGATGCTGCTGGGATGGAAGGCTGAGGGTGTTTATCTCATCAATATAAAGCACGCCTTTGTGGGCCCTGTGAATGGCGCCAGCCTCCACTCTAAGGTGGGGTGGTGTTTCCAGCCCTCCTGCCTGAAATGGGTCATGGCGCACATCTCCAAGGAGAGCGCCTGAATGGGAAGCTGTTGCATCTATGAAAGGAGGCATATCGTTTTTGTCATGGGAAACAAGAAGCTTTGGAATGTTTGCCTCCCCTCTTCTCTGAATTATGCCTCCTCTTCCCGTGATTAAATAAATCATTGCTGCTGCAACAAGGCCAAATAACGCGAGCATGAGATCTTTCATTATAACAGCGCCTATAAGAGAGGAGATTACTATGAAGGCAACAATTGTTGACATGAGCTGAGCCTGCTGTTGCTCTCTCTTTTTTGCCTCCTTTTTCATCGATTCCACAATTTCTTTTCCTTTGCCTGCTGGAACAACTCTTATTATTGGGGTATTTGGGTCATCAGGATTTGGATACACAAGAATATCCTCAAGCTCTTCCTTTGGGAGGAATTCCGTCATGGCTCTTGCAAGCATGGATTTTCCTGTGCCGGGATCGCCTATAAGCATAACATGCCTCTTCTGCATTGCAGCCTGCCTCACTATTTCCACTGCATGATCCTGTCCTATAACCTGTTGCATAAGAGAGCCTGGTATCTTTATCTCTGCCGTGGTCTCGAAATCCTGCTTTTCAATCCATTCGTCTATGTCCGGCAAATTCATTTTTAGATTAAGAACATCCTTTTATATAATGTTTTTGGATTGATTATGAAAGACGTTCTCTTATTCAGAAACAATAAAATATCATTAAGGAATTTAACTCAGATGGCGGTAATAACATTTGACTATGAAGATATTATCTCTCTCATGGGGAAGAGAATACCTGTCGATGAGTTAATTGAAAAAATACCGATGATTGGGGCGAGTTTTGAGAGAAGAGATGGAAATGAAATAAGTATAGAAATTTTTCCTGACAGACCGGATATGCTGAGTGTTGAGGGCCTGGCAAGAGCAATGCGTGCATTTCTTGGCATAGAGAAGGGTGCCAAAATTTATGAAGTGGCTGAGCCGAAAGTAAAAATTGAAGTTGATAAAAGCGTTAATGAAATCAGGCCATATATAGCGGGATGTGTTGTAAAGAATATTGAGCTTGATGATAAGAGTATAGCATCTCTCATGGACTTGCAGGAAAAGCTCCATTTTTCCATAGGTAAGGATAGAAAGAAAATGGCAATAGGTGTTCATGATTTTGATATGGTTACTCCTCCTTTTGTATATAAGGCTGTTAAGCCCGATGAGATAAGTTTTGTTCCTCTCGCCATGGAAGAGGAAATGAATCTTAAAGAGATTCTGGAAAAGCATGATAAGGGAATTGCATATGCGCATCTGCTCGAAGGAAAGGAGAAATATCCAGTAATTCTGGACAGCCATGGCAATGTGCTTTCATTTCCTCCAGTAATAAATGGCGCTCTTACAGCAGTTAAGGAAGAAACAAAGAACCTGTTCATAGATGTTACGGGTACAGATAAAAATGCAGTTTTAAATGCTCTCGTTATAATGGCATCCTCCCTGGCAGAGAGAGGAGGAAAGCTGGAAGCTGTTTTTGTTGGTGAGAGTGTTACTCCTGATATGAGTTACAGAGAAATGAAAGTTAATGTGGAATATATCCATAAAATTTCGGGAATGGATTTATCACCTGATGAGATATCTGAGGCTCTATTAAGAATGGGATATGATGTAAAAATAGAAGATAATAAAATAAAAGTTCTCTATCCACCATGGAGAGTTGATATACTTCATCCAATAGATGTTGTAGAGGATATAATCATAGGATATGGATACGAAAATGTGAATGAAACTCTTCCATCATCAATGACATTTGGTTCATCCATAAACCATGACAGGATTCATGATACGATGCTTGGGCTTGGATTTACAGAGGTGTTTACTCTCACTCTTTCCAGCAAAGAAAAAGAATTTGAAAAAATGAGTATGGAAGAGAAGGAGGTTGTTGAAATATCAAATCCGATATCATCATTTCATTCAATAGCAAGACAATCTTTATTGCCATCTCTTCTTGAAATACTCTCCAAAAACAGGCATAATGATTTGCCCCAGAGCATATATGAGGTTGGAGATGTCATTTCGGATATGGAACAGAAAAAAATGCTTGCTGGTGCTAAAATAGATGCCAGGGCAGGATTCACGGAATGCAAGTCAATTGTTGAGGCAATACTCAGAAACTTTGGTATCAAAATGGAAGTGGAGGAGAAGGAGCATCCATCCTTCATTTCTGGCAGATGTGCATCCATAATAGCTAATGGCAAAGAGATAGGGTATTTTGGAGAATTAAAGCCAGAGGTTATAACATCATTTGAGCTTGAGTACCCTGTGATAGCATTTGAAATGGAGTTATCTTCTCTTTCTAAAGATAATCAGTACAATTAACAGTGCCGCAAGCATACCCGCAAACTCCATGCCTGGCGTCCTCCTGTATTGTTCGGGGGACGGTAAACCCTTTATTACTGGAGATTTCAGTTTTCCTATGGATGAGTCATATTTTGTTCTGAATTCATATTCTCCTCCATAAATTGTATTTGAAAATCTTTTGTCTCCAAAGTAATGAATCACCTCTGCATATATCTTTATTCTATTCACACTGTTTTCCTTCCATCCAGTGTATGAGGGGGAGGTTGTGTATATGTAATAGTTTCCTTCTTCACCATAATATGTTGCATTCACTTCCGTACCATTTATGATGTAATATACCCTGAATTTCTCATGGCTTATGTTCTTCATTACCCATATTTTGATCTCATATGAGGAGTTTATTTCACTGCTCTCATTTTTGGAATATATAACATTCTTCAGGAATTCAATTTCTCCATTCTTCACTGCCCTGTTATTCTCCTTATCGTAGGCTATTATTGAGAATTTTTCCGGTTTGCCTGATGACATGTTGTAGATGTATATATCATCCTCTCCATTGATAACATACTCATTTCCAGAAACATTTATCATGACTTTCTTTACCTCAACATTATCTGTTATTCTTGCTATCACCGATGCATTCTGCCCTATTTCCTGTATTTCAGGAAGCATAACAACATCTATTACCGGAGGGGAGGCATCATAGAATGGTGGATTTATGAGGAGTATGAATAAAGCCAGCCATGTGAAGAAATAGAATGCTATGCTGCCTGCCCACTCCTTTTTGCTGAACGATTTTATATCAATTTTAAGAAACTGAAGTACCTTTGCAAGAAAACCGATAGAGGCCAGAGCAAAAAGAAATGTTATGGGCCAGGCTATTGAGCTATCGCTATTTGTCCATACAATTACGGATATTACGGCAATAACTATTCCAAATATGAATGATATGAAGGCAGTCATTGCCTTCCTGTATTCTCTCTTCCTGAATTCTTCCTCATCGAATTCAGGCAGTTTTATTTCTTTCTCTTCATCTCCCATGCTAAAGCTATGTAATGATTCATTAAAACCTTTTTCATTTACCACTGGTCAATTACAAGCACTATGGGTCCTATAACCATTGCCTTGCAGTGGAGGTCTTTTGTTACTATGTTATGATTTTCTTCATAAGAGATATAGGCGTTCACAAATATTTCTCCAAAACCAAATATCACAAATGATAGAATGGCATAGTTTCCGGGTTCAATGTCCATTACCATATCCACTCCATTTGACAGGCCGATTACAATCATTCCGGAAAAATCAATTTTGTTTAGGGAGAAGTTATGTATTGTGTATTCATTTGTTGGTGGGTTATTCAGAACTATCTGTATTCCAAATCCGGACTGGAAATATATCTCCACATCATCTGTATTATATGATGAGTAACCTGCATTACCAATATTGTATGGAATTGGTATCAGCAGCAAGAATGTTGCTAAAATTAATAAATTTGCTGATTTCATAATTTTATATAGTTTAAATATTTAAATTTTTATCTGTGCATATTGCTGTGTTGAACAAATAGTAAATTTTTTTATTCTTTTCTTTCTCCATCCTTTGGAGAGGATGGAATGGGAAAGAAAAGATTGGAAATAAAGGCACTGGCTATTCTTTTATATTTTGAGAGATTTTGAAATATTTTCATATGAGGCAGTAAGAAAATGGTATCATAAATGCAAGGATTTGTTTATTGTTCAAAAGAAAAGAAGAAGAGCAGTTGCTATGGATGAAACAAAAGTTAAACTGGAAAATGAGCAGATTTACATATGGAACGCAATATATGTTGATGAAGGAAATATTCTTGCAGTTCATGTTTCCTCCACAAGAACATCCTTCGATGCCTATTATTTTCTCAGGAAAGTATTAAATGTGTGTGAAAATAAACCATTGATATTGGTTGATAAAGGACCATGGTATAGATGGGCATTACAGAGACTGGAATTGAAATACAAGCATGAAACATTTGGAGAAAGAAATGCTATAGAAGGGTGGCATAGTTTATTCAAGGCAA
>JAGGXW010000062.1 GCA_021162815.1 Thermoplasmata archaeon
TGGAGGCTATGGTTTTCAGAAAGTTATCATGATTTCCCCTGATGAGAAGAACATCGCTCCTTTCCATTATGAAGTCGAGCAATTCAATGGTTTCATTCCATTCCTGCCTTAGATTTTTCCCGAACTCGTGCTTAAAATCACCGTTTATTATAATTCTGGATGGTTCATATCTTTTTATGATATCATCTATCCTTTCCATTATGATTTTCTTCTGATACGAAGGGATGCTTACTCCCTGCATTCTCATGGCACTTTCATAACCTATATGAAGGTCTGCAATAACCGCCTCATTGCTATCTTCAAGAATCACTGCATATAAGCCGGTGATTGTAACATCATCAAATCTAACTTCCTTCATTTTTTATTAACTCCATAACATGCCTGTGCATCTCCTCTATCATTCTCTTTCTATCCTCCATCAGCACAACATCTGTCTCTCCAATGGCAACTATGTTGAATGAAAATGGAGAGGGAATTTTATTCCTTCTTATTTCCAGTGTTATATCTCCTTTTTCAATCCTCTTCATATATTTTTCAGCATTTTTTATGTCCATGCTATCTTCCATTATCTCCCTGTATGTTTCCTTCAATGCTGGAAAGTCAGGATCTATCTCCTTCACCACTTTGAAAAGTATTACAGCATTTTTCTGCTGTCTGCTTATGCTCATCTCATGCCCAAGATAATTTTTGAGTATCATGAAACTTCTTGTGGCAACATGACGAAATCTTCTCTTGAGCATTTCTGTATTCGAAAGAGCCTTTTTTAAATCCCCCCTCATATTTCTGGATGAAAAAAGAGCATGTATGTCATCGGCTGCTATAGTAGAATGAGAGGAGATTATGGCAAATCCGTTATCTGTGATTGCAACTCTCACATTAATTCCATATTTTTTCATTAAACGATATGCAAAGATTCTTGATAGCGCATCATTGGCTTTTCTTCCAATGAGGGTATGAAATACCGCATAATTGTAACCATCCTTCTCAAACATTTCAACAATTACTTTTTTATCATGTGGTATTCCAAAGTATCTCTGTTCATTGAAGTACATTTCTATTGCCCTTGCGGTGGCATCATCAACCCCGTAATATCTCTCTATGTATGAAATGATATTCCTTCCACTTTCAATCATCTCTGCCATCTTTCTTCTGAACTTTCCTATTTCCATGGCAAGATCAAAGCTTAAGGGCAACTGTTCAGAAAACCATGAGGGTATTGTAGGGGCTGAATCTGGAGCTGGATTGACAATTATCCTCATTCCACTGCTTCTGATAAACTCATATGTGTTTCCCGCAAGAACAAATATATCTCCTTTTTTAAGCCGCTCCGCAAATGGCTCTTCCACCTTTCCCACGTATTTTTTTGTGGTTGTGTACACTCTCACCACCACCTCATCAGGTATTGTGCCTGTATTGAGATAGTATATGGGTCTGACCATTTTCCCTCTTCTTCCAAAAGTTAACTCTTCTTCATCAAACCATATCTTTCCATATATTTTCTTCTCCTCCAGCTCTCCATACTCTCCAGCGAGATAATGAAGCAGTTTTATAAAATCCTTCATTGCAAGTTTTCTGTAAGGATATGCCCTTCTTATTAAATTCAGGGCTTCCTCCACCTTCCATTTCCTTTCTATGGCCATTCCTACAATATGCTGGGCAAGGACATCAAGAGCATTTTCAACTATACTAACCCTATCCAGTCTTCCCTTAATTGCCTCCCTTGCAAGAACAACACATTCAACCAAATCATCTCTGTCAAGAACAACTATTCTTCCCCTGGAAACCTCGTGAAGAAAGTGCCCACTTCTTCCCACCCTCTGCAATGCTCTGGTAACACTCTTGGGAGAGCCGAGGAGTATAACCAAATCAATGTAACCAATATCTATTCCAAGTTCAAGACTTGTTGAGGAGACAACACATTTAAGTTCCCCATTTTTGAGTCGGTTTTCCACATCAAGCCTCACATCTCTTGAAAGAGAGCCATGATGTGCCTCTATTTTTCCCTCAAATTCTTTAAATCTGCTTTTTAAATGGAATACCACTCTCTCCGTAGCACTTCTTGTATTTGTGAATATAAGCGTTGTTCTGTGTTTCATTATGTATTCATGCAGGAGAGAATATAGTCTGCCAGAAAGTTCCTCTGAGGAAATATAAATCAAATCCTCTGCTGGAGATATAACCTTTATATCCATCTGCTTGAGGAAATTAACATCCACCATCAGGCAATCTCTTCCCTCACCCACAAGAAATTTTGCTATCTTGTCTAGAGGAGCGATGGTGGCAGAGAGGCCTATTCTTATTGGCTCTTTTTCCATTCCATATACCAGCCTTTCAAGAGAAAGAGATAGATGAGCGCCTCTCTTATTATCTGCAAGAGCATGTATCTCATCAACTATTATCCATTTAACTTCCTTGATCTTCCTGGAGAATGATGGAGCATTTAGTATGATGGAAAGGCTCTCTGGCGTTGTAATAAGAATATGAGGCGGCTTTTTACTCTGGCGCTGCCTCTCCGCCTGGCTTGTATCTCCTGTTCTGACAGCTATTCTTATCTTTTTATCCATGCCATACTTTTCATAAATTTCTTTCAGGGGTATGCGAAGGTTTCTCTCTATGTCATTATTGAGAGCTTTTAGAGGAGAAATGTAAAGAACATAAATTCTGTCCTCAAGTTTATCCTGCTTGGCAAGGGTGAAAAGCTCATTAATGGCAGCAAGGAAGGCGGCGAATGTTTTTCCCGAGCCCGTTGGAGATGATATGAGAGTATTCTTTCCATTGTGAATTTCCATAACTGCATATCTCTGGGGTGGGGTGAACTTTCCATACTTCTCTTTAAACCACTCCCTTATCTCCGGTGCTAGGGTTGCATATATCTCGTTATCACTGTACTCCCTATCCGCAAAACTTATCATCATGCCTTTAGCATGCGAATAATAAAAAGGTTTGGGGATAAAGAAAGAGGATTAAGGAGTCATGTCTCCTGCATAATTGTCCACATAGAATGGATCAACATTTACTCCCGCATATCCTGCTGCCCATTCCTCCATTTTCTGCACTGCATAGGCAGAATCCTGTTCAAATGTGTTGTAGTGCTCCCATCCATCCATTTCATAATATGTAAATACACCATTATTCATACCGGATGTTCCATCGTAGGAATAATCCTTGTCACTGGCAAATGCACCAACTCTGTTATTGGTGACAACCTTTTCGAAATCCCCTATCTTGCATGCATCAAAAGCAAAGAATATATGCTGGGAATCAGCAGCATCAAATTTTGCCTTTAACCATCCATTGCTCAGCAAAACCATATCATAGGATATCATGCAGGAACCATATTTTTTGTAGGTAGTACCATGACCGGAGTATGTGAATACCACATAATCATCTCCATCTTCATTTGCAAGCAGTTCATCAATTGCACTTTCTATGTTGCTTGCAGTCGCCTGGCTATTTGTTAAAATTGTAACATGATATCCCTTGCTCTGGAGGAAATTCTTCCAGTCCTGCGCATCATCATCTGGATATGTTAAATCATTTTCCGTGCCCTCATAATCTGCTATTCCGATGCATAAAGCCCATTTATTCACAACTCCATCCCCTGTGCTTCCATTGCTTCCTCCGCCTCCTCCGCCACTGTTTGGCGGTCCATGTCCGTTTCCATGTCCATTGCCGGGTTTTCTTGCCAATGGCATGAAGGCATCATCGCTATTAACACTCCACACGATTCCATTCTTGCTATACACCGGAACTATGGGTCTTTTTTCTTCATAGCTTCTCGATTGCATGCTTTTACCATGCTCCATGGCACCAACTGCCACGCTAAATAAAAACATGCCCACTATTCCAAACACCAACAATTTTTTCATTTTTCTGCCTCCAGTAGGTTATCTTTTTTCTTTTTAAAATTTTTTTGTTTGGATGGGCAAAATAACATAATTGTGTAAAGCGCCCGGACCGAGTATAAAACTTTGGAGTATAAAATCTTCTGCACAACATAAAAAGTAAGGAGATTATATAGAATCTGAGCCTATATGCTATGTGGAGTTTAAGTTAAGGAAGGTTTAGTATTTCGGTATACTAAGTCTTTGAATCTGAAAATAGATTGTAGAGTACGGAAATTATTTCGCCCTGCTGTTTTACCAGACAGCATGGTAAAACTGAAGGATGGTGAAATAAAGTGGATCGTAAAACATGTGGCGAATGGAGGTATAACAACAAGACAGCAGCAGATATATATGGTGTTACAATAAGGAGGGTACAGCAGTTGGTAAA
>JAGGXW010000070.1 GCA_021162815.1 Thermoplasmata archaeon
ATTGTCCTCTCAAAAAGAATTATAAACTTTGCCAGCTATTGTGTTAACATGTTGATAAATGTTTCACCGAGCCACATATACTGGAAGGATTTCGTTCAAAATGTTCATGAGATTCATCAGCCTTACTTTCTTGTTATCGTCCCATCTGGCGTGAATGCGGAAGAGGCGAGAAGGAAAGTTAGAGAAAGACTGGCTGAGGAGCCAAGATTTGTTGATGTGGGAGATATTGAGGAATACAGTTCATTCTGGAATTTTGAAAGAAAAAGGAAAGTTTTCAGGGTTTTTGTGAAGCATCCCTCTGCAGTGCCGGAGCTCAGTGATAGAGTTTTCAATCTTGGTTATTACACGGCCGAGCATGACATACCATATCATGAAAGAGTGCTGACTGACCTTGCATCTCAGGGGAAGTGGATATTTGATTCTGATGGCAGAGAAGAAAAGCTATCTTTAACGGTATATGACATAGAACTCACAAAATTTGGTGAGATGGATAATCCTCCCATAGACATAATAGGTTACTCAACCATGGACATATCTTTCATCTCTCAGAAGGATCTCGACAGCGAGGAATTCTTCTTTGATTTTGTTGATATAGCTGCAGATGAGGATGTGAAGCAGTTAATTGCAAACGATGAGAATGATGAGATAAAAAACTTAATAGCATTTTCTGAAATAGTGAGGAAAAGTCACATTGTTGCGGGCCATAACATAATGGGATTTGACAATCTCCGCATCTATTCCAGAATGAAACATCTCATGAGAAACTCCGACATAATGTCTCCCGAGGAAATAAGGAAGATGAAGGAATTTCTCGACATGTATATGAGGAGTGATCAGTCATTCCATTTCGGCAGCCCGAGCGAGACAGCCATAATCTATCCTTCAAGCTTCGATACATATCTGGCTGCAAGAAAATTCTACACCATTGATGATTTCAGCCTGGATGGAATAACCAAATTTCTGGGCATCAACATAGAGGGAAGGCTTCATCTTACCCCAGCAGAAATGGCAATAGATGATAAAACAATACTGTACAACACCCAGGATGTGATGGAAGAAGTGCGCCTGGCTCAAAGCCTGCTGCAGCAGGGCATGCCTCTCGCCTTCATCACAGGTATGCCCTTTGAACTTCTATTTCCTGCGGGAGCCACAAAAATGTGGGATTATATGGCAATGATAAGGGCTGCGAGGCACAGAAAGATAATGCCTCCTGTGGCAAGGGTTTATGATATAGCCAAGAGAATAGGTGATTATGGAAAGAGCAAGGAGGAGATAGCGGATAATGTTAGAAGAAAGGGAGCAGGAAAGGAGATAATGAGAGTGGTGAAGTATGGAGAGGAGATGCCAGACTGGGTGGAGTATCCCTATCTCATATTCAATAAGGGGGAGCTGGGTTATCACTTTCCGGGAGGAATGACAATAAAGCCTGACAGGGATGCGAACTCTCACTTCATACCATGGTATCATGTTATTGTTGCCGATGTTGGAGCCATGTATCCCACAATACTCAGGGCCATAAATGCTGGGGGAGATACAGTCATGCTGGCAGAAGATGAGAGCAAAGCTGATGAGTGGGTATGGCTGAAGAAACTCCCATCCAGATTTCTGGAGGAGGTGAAATTTGCAAGAAAACCAGCGGATAGAGAATTCATGGATAGAGGATGGATGGTGGGCATAAGGGTGTCAAAGGAGCCTGGACTGGTGAACATGGCAATGAAGGGTATAATGAATTTCATAGATAAAATAAAGAAGGAGATGAAGGAGAAAAGCGGCGAGGAGTATGTCAGACTCAAAATGATGTACCAGTCCCTCAAGGCAGCGAGAAATGCAGGTACCCATGGAATCCTTTCTGCCCCCATGGTTTCATGCCGTCAGTTCAATCTGTGGGGAGCTGCACTGATAACAACCATGGGACAGCAGATACTGTATGATACACTGAAGATACTGGAAAATAATGGTATAAGAGTTGTTTATGGAGACACAGATGGAATATATGTTGCATGTTCAAGAGCAGCATCTCCAGAATTGAGAAGGGCTGTCGATGCTGAGCACGGAAAGGAGGACTGGATTGTTGAGCCACAGAAAGTTCATGATACCATTGAGTACTGCAACAGAAAATGGCAGGAAAGGCTGAACTACAGAAATTTTGAACTTGAGCCAGAGGAGCATGAGGCAATGATATTTGTGAAGCATAAAAACTATCTCATATTTGATGTTGAGGATGGAAAACTGAAGATGGTTACAAAGGGAAACAATTTCAAGGGAAGTGATAAGCCCGATATTGCAAGAATAGTGCTTTATGACATAATGAAGGAGGTGCTGAAGGAGAACATACAATGGAGGGATGAGGAGGAAGCTAGGGAAAATGTAAAAAAATCAATAAAGAAAATAACCATGGACATGATAAAGGAGCTGGATATTGAAAAATTTGGCATGGATGCATTCACTCTTGTGCAATCGGTTCAGCCAGCCTCCCGTTATAAACCAAATCCTGATGGTTCAATGTCAGTTTATGGAGAAAGAGCCAAAGCACTGGAGAAACTTGTTGGAAAATTAAATTACAGGAGGAAGTTCAAATTTGTTATAACCAAGCATCCTCTGCCAGGGGTGAGAAATCCTACAAAGAGTGGAGTTAAACCAATACACTACATGTATCCTGTTGAACTTGTTATAAAGAGGGATGAAATAGACATGGACTGGTATAAGGAGATGATAAAGAATTTTGTTCAGGGGGCGTTTGGTCTTTCAGATATGGACAGGGGCACTCAATATGGCCTGGACAGATGGATGTGATGATAATCTTTTATACTTAATTCTCATTTCCATAGCATGAAGCGAGATGTAATATCCATACTTGACATTAAGGATGATTTTGAGAAAATAATGGATGATGCCATAAGCATGAAGAAAAATGGATATGAAAAGGTTTTGAACGGCAAAATACTTGCAATGATTTTTGAAAAGAGTTCAACAAGGACTAGGGTCTCATTTGAGACAGCCATGCACAATCTCGGAGGATATGCAATGTTTCTCAGCAAAAATGATATACAGCTTGGGAGAGGAGAAACAATAGAGGACACTGCAAAGGTTCTTTCAAGATATGTTGATGTGATAATGTACAGGGCTTACAGCAATAAAAATATGAGGGAACTGGCAGACAATGCCACAGTGCCCGTGATAAATGGCCTGGATGACCAGGAGCATCCCTGCCAGGTTGCTGCAGACTTCATGACAATAAAGGAAGAAAAGGGCAGGTTTGAAGGGCTGAAAATGTCATATTTTGGAGATGGGGACAACAATATGGCACACTCCTTAATGCTTGCGGCTGCCATAACAGGAATGAAAATGGAAATTGTATCTCCAAGGAAATACTGGCCCAATTATTATTACATTGATAAGGTAAGAGAGCTTGGTGGAGAGATTGAAATCATGGAAATGAATGAAAATGCGGGGAAGGATGCGGATATCATTGTTACAGACACATGGGTTTCAATGGGTGATGAGGCCGAGAAGGAGGAAAGATTGAGAATATTCAATGGCTACACAGTTAATGATGAAATAATGAAAAGAGCCAAGCCGGATGCAATATTCATGCACTGTTTGCCCGCATACTATGGATATGAGGTCACAAAGGAGGTTGCCCATGGTAAACAATCTGTGATATTCGATGAGGCAGAGAACAGAATGTGGGCACAGATGGCAATTCTCAAGTGGGTCCTCAACCTTCTGTAAATAACCTCCGCACTTTTTTATTTTTAATCAGATTTAATCAGAATAAAAACAGGGTGGAGAGATTACATCAGACTTAAATCTTCCACATCCACATTTTCCACGCCTTCTATGTTCTGGAGTATGGCGAGAAGTTCATCTGGACTCTGGTCAGGGATTATCACATTTATAACCAGAGCCTTTAATCCAAATGCTATTGGTGCTATCTCCGTCTTGGTGAGGCGTGCATAATCTGGCATGCTTTCCTTCACCTTCTTCTCAAGCCCCTCCATGTCTATTTCAGGGCTTGAAGGCATGAGCTTTATTTTCATTATTACATCTCCCATTTTATGGCCCCCTGAATCCGCACTCCGGGCATACATACTCGGCACTTCTGTCCCTGCACACCCTGCACCTCTTTATTATGTGCCCGCATTCCGGACACGGAAACTGGACGCTGCCTTCCTCCGCCAGCCCGCGCCCGCAGCTTATGCATCTTCCCTCAATCATGCTCCTGTATGCTTTTGACTATTTTAAATTTATCTGTGTTTCATGCTGTTTGGATTTGGGCATATTCAATTATCCTTGTTCCCGTGACGGGTTTTGTCGAAAAAATGATGAAATTTAAATTCCCATCCCCATGGGGATATAGGGGATGGGAATGAGATACTGGCAAAGATACGACAGAAAATATAAAATGTGGAATATAAAAAATCTTTACTATTTTTATTCAGTCAAAATCCAGAAAATTGGGCAATCCATTCAACAGAAAAAGCAATAAAGGAAGACCATATTCCATTCCTCCTTATGAATATGCAGCCTCCTTTATTCTCTTTACAACCCTTGATTTTAGTTTAAGAGATGATGAGCTTATTTCTGATTTATTGTTTGGTAAACACATTGACCACAGCACATTTGGAAAGGCATTTGCAAAGATTTCATATCCGTATATCAAGAAATTGCTAATTATAGTAAGAAATGAAATAAACAATCTTCTCAAGGAAAAACCATTATTAATAGCAGATTCGACAGGAG
>JAGGXW010000041.1 GCA_021162815.1 Thermoplasmata archaeon
CTAAACTACTGGGGAGATGCAGCTGGGCCATATAACGCGACAATGAATCCATGTTCTACTGGCGATGGAGTAGAAGGAAATGTTGATTTCTCGCCATGGTTAGATGATATGTACCCAGAGGGATCGCCCGTGGATTATGCAGATGTTACAGATATTTCATCTGGCACATCTACCGTGAATGCTCCAGGGGCAAATACCACAGTTATTATTGATTCATCTGGAAGCAACACAGTAACAATTCTGAGATATACAGGCAATCCAGAGGGAGATATACCAAGCGGCGCTGTAGCAATTGGCAATTTCATTGATGTTTCTGTAGAAAACCCAGCATCGGTGAACTATCCAGTTTATTTGCAAATAAATTACACAGCTGCAGACCTTGCAGCAGCTGGTATAACTGAAGATGAACTGCTTGGCATAGCATACTGGGATGCAGAAACAGGATGCTGGGTTCTTTATGCTGATACCGGTGTGAATACAACAAATTTTGGAAGTTACGAAGGCTATATATGGGCGTACATTTATGAAGGACAGTTCTCTCCAAAGGTAATACTTGGAGGAACATATAGTTATCCTGAATCTCATCTTACAGTAACACTTGATCCAAATGGATATATAATAGATGCCTCCACATTCCATATATGGGCCACGGCAAGCAGCGCATGGAAGATAAAGTACAGAATAGATGGTGGAGAAATAAAAGAAGGAAAATGGAATGAAGAGGTTCACTTCCAGCTCAATAAGAACTGGGGTTATGGACCCGGTAAGCATACAATAGAATACTGGGCTGTTGATCCAGGAACATATGAAGAAGAGCATCATGTTGAAATATATATACTTGATACAAATGGTCCTGAGGTAAGAATATCTTTCGATGGTGTATTTGAAGTTACTGCAAGCAATGTATATGAGATATCAACTTCAACAAAAGTAATGGCAAGTGGAGAGGATGATGAAAGTGGATTGAGTAAAATAGAATACAAGATAGACAATGGAGAATGGCAGGAATATACAGCACCGTTCACAATGCCATCAGGTTATCATGAGCTTTATGTTATCGGATATGACATGCTTGGAAACATTGGAAATATGATGCATTACTCAATAGATGTGGGAGGAGGTAAGCCGGAAACAGCATTGGTTACAACTCCATCTAGCCCGAATGGAAACAATGGATGGTATGTGAGCAATGTGATGGTAAAGTTTGTGGCAACAGATGATGGAAGCGGTGTTGCAAAGACAATGTATAAGATAGACAATGGAGAATGGCAGGAATATGCAGAGCCATTTGTGCTTGATGATGGAGTACATGAAATCAGCTATTACAGCATAGACAATGTTGGAAATGTTGAGATGGAAAGG
This sequence comes from Thermoplasmata archaeon, assembly GCA_021162815.1. Classification (GTDB taxonomy): domain Archaea; phylum Thermoplasmatota; class E2; order UBA202; family JdFR-43; genus JAGGXW01. The sequence continues at coordinate 1,363 of JAGGXW010000041.1, forward strand.
AAAACAACAATAAGAATTGATATGTATGCTCCGGAAATACACATTGAAAAGCCAAGAAATTATCTCTACCTATTCAACAGAGCCATAATACCTCTCTCAAAGCCTGTAATAATAGGAAAGATAACATTTGAAGCAGAGATTGTGGATACGGCAACTTCAGGAGTGAATGATGCAGTTCTTTACATAGATGGAAATGTGGTTGAGAAGGGCGAGAGCAAAATACAGTATACCATTGATGAAATAATGGTTGGAAGACATACAATGAAAATAGTGGCATGTGACAGAGCAGGAAATAAAGCAGTGATGGAGGATGAATTCATAATACTGAATATCAGAGCTTTTCCCTCTCTTTCTTCTTAATATCTTCTTTTTTTCTTGAGATATAACCCAAAATTTGCAAAAAATATCCAAAAGTGAATAGGGATAGAGCAGTTATTCCATGCTGGCTGGATAATATTGCTTTGATGTGCTTCTTCCAGTTTTTATCTGTCTTTCCATATTTTTTCATAAATGTATATGAATGTTTTCCTCTACTGAGCATCCATCTCACAAATTCATTGACATAGTCCTTGCTTTTATGATATACAAACCAGTCCGGAGCATATCTTATTCTGTATCCTTTCATTCTCATTTTAATTGAAATGTCTTTATCCTCCCCTCCATCGAGTTCTTCATCAAATCCAAGCTCTTTTGCTATTTCCCATCTGATAGCAGCATTGCATGTGCTTAGCTGATAGGCATATCCATTTTTTACATCAAAAACTCTTTCAAATCCAAGATTTCCTCCTGCTGGGTATCCAATCATGGAAACAATTTTCCCGAACCATGTATTGTAAACAATCCTTGCATTCCCTGCTATTGCATCATGGTTGCTTTTAGCATATTTTTCCAGAACAGAAAGCCAGTTTGATGGAACAGTGCAGTCAGAGTCTGTGAATACAATATAATCTCCGGATGCCATTTTGATGGTTTCATTTCTTCCAGCTGGAATTCCATGCTTATTCATTTTTTTCGCTTTCATCCTGAATGAAAATGATGGTATTTTCTTCCCTCCCTCCTCATATGCAATCACAACCTCATATTCGTCCTTATCAAAATCCATTTTTTCAATTGAATTTAAAAGTTCAATTGCATCTTCAAATCTTCTGGCAGTTACTGCAATTGAAAATCTCATTCAATCTTCTCCCTGATCACATAAAATTTCTTATTCCCTGATGTGTAATAGCTCCTTATCATTATCTCCGCCATGAATCCGGTGAGGAATATCTGAATCCCTATCACCATTAAAAGGACACCAAGAATCAGCAGTGGTCTGTTTGAAAGCAACTCTCCATATAAAATCTTGAGCATGAGGAGATAGAAATCAATAAGAAAACCCGCCCCAAATGTCGCCAGCCCCACGCCGCCGAAAAAATGCAGTGGTCTGGTGGAATAGCCCGCCCAGAATTTGAAATTTAGCAGGTCAAAGAGGCCGCGGAACAGTCTTATTACTCCATATTTACTCTTTCCATATTTTCTTGGTCTATGTTTTACCTTCATTTCTCCCACCTTATAACCTTTCCATGCAATTATTGCAGGAATGTAGCGATGCATTTCCCCGAATAACTCCAGATTCCTTATCACTTCTTTCCTGTATGCCTTGAGCCCACAATTAAAATCATGGAGTTTGAGCCCTGTTGCCCATCTTGATATTATATTCGATATTCTGGAAGGAAGTTTTTTTGAAATGAATGGGTCCTTTCTGGAGTATCTCCATCCGTTTACAGCATCATACTCTTCAAGCATTTTTATCATTGATGGTATATCTGATGGGTCATTCTGTAGGTCACCATCCATTGTTATTATGGAATCACCTTTTGCTTCTTCAAATCCTGCCATTAAAGCGGCTGTTTTCCCAAAATTCCTGGTGAACTTTATGCATTTAACTCTTCTATCCTCATCATGAATTTCCTTTATTTTTTCATATGTGGAATCTGTGCTTCCATCATCAATAAAAATTATTTCGTACTCTTCTTTTCCCATTGCATCTTTTATTTCCTGATATAGTGGAAATATGTTTTCTTCCTCATTGAATACAGGCACAATGATTGATATCATTCTTCTCTATATAATGAATAGATATTAAATATTTAAACAGTTTTTATTTTGTGGACATTGAGATTGTTAGCAGAGTTATATCAATAATGAAAAAGGAGCCATCTTTTCTGAAACTTAAAGGAAGGGTTATGATAGTCGGAGATACTCATGGTGATGTGGTTATCACAAAGGAAATAGTAAGCAGATTTTTCAACACGGATTATGATACCATTCTTTTTCTTGGAGATTATGTGGATAGAGCGCCAGAAGATGTGGATTCATCTTTTCCCAACTTGGATTTTCTCATAAAGCTGAAAGCTGAATATCCGTCGAAGGTATTTCTTCTCAAAGGGAATCATGAGGCGGGATTTGCCATACCATTCTGGCCCAGTGAATTTGAGCATGAGTTAATGAATGAAGGAGAAGAGGTGAGAAAGGCATACATGAATTTATTCAGAGCCATGCCACTAATGGCAATGGTGAATAATGTTTACGCTGCACATGCAGCATTTCCATTCGATTTCAATACATATGCCATAACAAAAACAGATATTAAGGCAATAGAGGAGATAACATGGAGTGATGCCGAGATATCTCCGGTTTACAGGGAAATAGGAAAAAGATTTGATGAAACTTTACTCCATGATTTTCTTTCTCATATTGGAGCAGAAGCTTTCGTAAGAGGACATGACCCATATCTTAACGGCGTCATTGTTTACAAAAAATGTCTCACAATATTCTCATGCCGTCAGTACAGGGAATATGGAAATGGTGGCATTCTAATTGCAACTGTTGATGGAGATATACATGGCATAGAAGATATTTTTGTTGAAGTGTGGGATAATGGGACGTGGAAAAAATACACGCCCCTATTTTTTAGAGACAAACATCAATAAATTATATAAAAGGTGATGCAATCACATCACAATGAAAAAATTAGCCCTTGCCTTAATTATTACATTCTTGCTGATGTTTCCCATAAATAGCGCTGTTGAGGGTGGTGATGGCGATGGAAAGATTGTTGTGAAAATTGCTCTCTATGATTCCATGTCTCCTTCTGTCAGGCTCCTTGAAAAATGTTTTCATTATGCCTGGTATGAAAATGGTACAAGATATGAAATGGATGTGAGAAGAGTTGATTATCAGGACATAATGAATGGAAGTCTCTCAAGCTACAGCGCCATGGTAATAGGCGCCAGCGGCAGGCAGTATTTTGAGTCTTTTTTTGATGACAGGTGGAAGGACAGGGTAAAGGAATTCATTTCCAATGGTGGAGGATATGTTGGCATATGTGGTGGGGCAAACATTGCAACTAAAGGCTATGAAAAACCCCGACACTGGCTTGATTTTGTTTTAAACAGGGCTGCCCTTGGATTGATAGATGCCTACATAAATGATGACCAGTGGGAGGAGTGGCAGTATTTATGGAAGGAGGATGGAAGAAGCAACATTCCAATCAAAAATGAAATTATAAATGAGGTGGGAAGCAAAATATTTGCAGGAGAGAAGTATCGTTATATCACTTATGGAGGAGGACCAGGCCTGTATGGAATGAAAAATGCAACACCAATTGCGATTTACAGGGAAGAGCCGAGCGATGTTGCACCACTTCATTACTGGATATGGTTTGGTAAGTGGATACCCTACCAGAAAATAAAAACGGATATAAAGGGATATTACTCTGCTGCTTACACAGAATATGGAAAAGGGAAAGTAATCATATTTGGCCCTCATCCGGAAATTCCTCCAAGATTTAATGGCTCCGTTAAAGAATATTTTGGATTAACCATATACAGGATTCCCCGCTATGTCTATGCATGGCTTGGAGGAAATATGTCAAACTGGAGTTATAACTGGTGGATTATCAGGAGAAGTGTGGCGTATTCGTGCAATATTCCGCTGCCTCCTCCATCCGGGCTATATGTTTCTCTTCATGAACTGAATAATGGAAGCATTGAAGTTAATGCAGAGAATTCTGACAGGGTAGCAATATATGTTGATGGAAGTCTGTATGAGGAAGTTGAGAAGAATCATTTTGTGATAAAAATTGACAGAAGTGAAGAGCATACTGTTAGGGCTATTGCATATAAAGATAATGCAGAGGCATGGGATGAAATAGTGGTATAATTATTTTGTGGAATAAAACAATACCACGAAACCCGATGCTATCATGATAAATATCACGAGTATTGCAAGCAGCTTATATCTTGTTTCCTTCTTCATCCTATCAGTATTGCTATATCTTCTATCTCAATTAAATCTTTTCCCTTTGGCCTCTTTATTATCTCAACAAATTCATCATCAATTTTTATTTTCTCTCCATCAATCTCAAGCATAGCATATCCATTCCTCTCGATTTCCTCTGCTATCATCCTGCTGTTGTTTTTTATCTTCTCTGCTATTTTCTTACTTTTCTCCCTGAAACTGGGTCCAATTTTTCCATACACTGGTTTTGCATCGTATTCATACTCCACATCAAATCCTCCTATCTCCAGATTTTTTATCTTTAATGTGCCTTCTATTGCATCCTTTCCTTCCTCAGATATTCCGGATATCTTCACATTTTCTATAGTTGCGTTCAATGCCATTCCATTTTTATTTTTCCAGTCCCTTATTCTTGCTATTACCTTCTTCACCTTCTCTCCTTCCTTCAATGCATGCTCATCATGCATTATCTCTTCAGGCCATGGTGATATGTGTATACTCTCATATCCTTCATATCTTTTAAAGTGCTGGTTGTATATCTCTTCGGATATGAAGGGCAGAAATGGAGCAAGCATTTTTACAATTCCAAGTCCTATGGTGTAGAGTGTGTAGATGGCTGCCTCATCTTTCTTTTCATATATCCTGTGCTTCACCATCTCTATGTAATGGTCGGCAAATTCATGCCATATGAAATACTCAATCTTTTTCATTGCATCCGAAAATTCAAATCTGTCCATGTGTTCCGTTGCCTCTCTCACAACCCTGCTATAAAGGCTGAGTATCCATCTGTCCATCAATGTGGTCTCTCCTTTTTCAGGCTTGTTTTCAATTACTCCTCCTATGAATTTCTCCAGATTCCATACTTTATTCATAAGCCTTTTTCCTCTAACAAGATCCTGAAAACGGAATGGATTATCTTCTCCAAGTTTGCAGCCAGCCGCATAGTAGCGCAATGCATCTGCACCATGCTTCTTCATTATCTCTATTGGATCAACCACATTGCCGAGGGAGGTATGCATTGGCTTTCCGTCAGGAGCGAGTATGAAACCATCTATCATGACTTCCTGAAATGGTTTCTCCCCCGTCAAAAGAACACCCCTGAGTATTGTGTAGAATGCCCATGTTCTTATGATATCATGCGCCTGAGGGCGCAATGACATGGGATACAGTTTTTTGAAAAGCTCCTCATCTCTCTTCCAGAATGTATTGTACAGAGGACTTATTGAGGAATCCATCCAGGTATCGAAAACATGCTCACTTCCTTTAAGCTCCTCTCCACACACGGGACATTTCTTCACAGGTGGCTCATCTATGGTTGGGTCAACATAGCATTGCTCCTCCTCTGCCAGAACAACATGCCCGTTTTTGCATTCCCATAATGGAAGAGGTGTTGCAAAATATCTCTGGCGTGATATAACCCAGTCCCATTTAAGCGAGTTAACCCATTCCTCCAGTCTTTTCTTCATGTGTTCAGGATACCATTTCATCTCGTCTGCTGCCTTCAGCACCTCCTCTTTGAAAGGAAGCATTTTCAAAAACCACTGCTCTGTCTGTATGAATTCTATAGGTGTCTTGCATCTCCAGCAAACTCCTATGCTCTGTTCTATTTCCTCCTGTTTTGTGAGGTATCCTTCCTTCCTCAAATCCTCTATTATTGCCTTTCTTGCCCCCTCAACCTTCATTCCTTTATATTTTCCAGCAAGCTCATTCAATGTTCCATCTTCATTTATGCATATTTTTAATTCCAGTTCATACTTCATTGCCCAGTCAAGGTCATCCTTATCTCCTATGGTGCATATCATCACAACTCCTGTTCCAAAATCAGGATCAACTTTTTCATCCTCTACTATCTTCAGTTCCTGGCCGTATATTGGCGCTATTATTTTTCTTCCTGCCAGATACGGGGCTCTCTCATCATTCGGATTTATGGCAGCGAGTTGGCAGGTTGAAAGCATTTCCGGTCTTGTTGTTGCTATCTCCACATACCACCCTTTTTCATCTCTTCCCACTCCTTTCATCTCTTTTATTCCTTCCTGATCTGCCAAATAAAACTTTATTGTATTCAGCTTGGTCATCCTTTTAACATGTTCTATCTCTGCATCTGCCATAGCAGTCATGCATCTCGGACACCAGTTCACTGGAAACTTTCCCTTATATATCAGCCCTTTTTTATATAATTCTATGAAGGAAATCTGTGTGAGACGGCGATAGTAGTCGGCATCTGTTCTGTAATATATGCTCTCATCCATGGATTCTCCCAGCATCATGAATTGTTTTTTCATCTCTTCAATGTTTGAATCAGCAAATTCCCTGCATAGTTTTATGAATTCATGCCTGTCTATGTCCTTTCTTGTTATCCCCAGCTTTCTTTCAACACGCTCTTCTATTGGAATGCCGTTAACATCAAAGCATAGTGGAAAGAAAACATTGTATCCTTTCATTCTCTTGTATCTTGCTATAAAATCTATGTGGGTATAATGCACAGCATGTCCTATATGCAATGCTCCGGATGCATATCTCGGAGGATTATCAATTGAATAAACATTACCCTTAGATTTATCGAATCTGTATATTCCCATTTCCTTCCATTTTTCCTGCCATTTTTTCTCCACAGCAAGAGCATCGTAGCCGTTCATTTTCTCTGAAGTGTTTTAACACTTATAAAATTAATGTTTGTTGTATCTATCATAAAAAGCATAATTTTTATTTGGATACGCTATTACAGCATGCTCTGGATAGTGATAGTAACTCCAAAATGTAACCTGAAATGCAAGTATTGCGGAGGGAGCATACCAGGAATGGCTGATGAGCCAACATATAAAATTGAAGAACTTGCGGATTTTATCTCCAAGGATAAGGGGGCTGTGGTTGCATTTTATGGAGGAGAGCCAACACTCAGGGCAGATATAATGAAGGACATGATGGACAATATTCCTGCAAAGAAATTTGTTTTGCAGACCAATGGTTTTTTTATAAGAAGGCTGGGTGATTATATACATAAAATAGATACGGTTCTTCTATCCATAGATGGAAGAGAGGAAATAACTGATTTTTATCGGGGCAAGGGATGCTATAAAGCCGTCATGAAAGCCCTCTCATACCTCAGGGAGAATGGTTACGATGGAGAGATAATTGCAAGAATGGCTGTTTCATATAAAACAGATATATATGAGGATGTTCTTCATCTCCTAAAATTCTTCCCTTATGTTCACTGGCAGCTCGATGTGGTCTGGAGCAATTTGTGGGGACTGAAGGAATTTAAAGAATGGAGCGAGAGGAGCTACAAGCCGGGCCTCAAAAAATTGGTAAAAAAATGGGCAGAAAATCTGGAAAATCCTGCGGGCATTGTTCCATTCCTTGGTATAATGACAAGATTGCTTCATGGCAATAAAAGGAAAACAAATCTTCCCTGCGGCGCCGGACAGGATGCCTTTGCTGTGACGCCAGAAGGAAAAATTCTGGCATGTCCCATAGCTTATGATTTTAAATGGAATATTCTCGGTAATTTTGAGCATTATGGAAGAATTGAGATAAAGGAACCATGTAAAAGCTGTCCTTACTATGAAATATGCGGTGGGAGATGTTTATTTGCATATATGGAAAGGCTGTGGGGTGAGGAGGGATTTAATGCAATATGTGATGTGACAAAATTTCTTATAGATGAGTTGAGGAAATACAAGGATGAAGCCATGAAATGGGCTGGTAAATATAACTATCCCCCTTACAACAATACCACCGAGATAATACCATAATTATTTAAAATCATTTTATATTAGGGATTGTGGTTAACATGGAAGTAACATCCTTCGTAAATCTGCCAGTTTATACCAACAGGGGGAAGTATGTTGGTGAAGTGAGAAATGTTCTTATTGACATAGATGAGAAGAGAGTGGATAAACTGATTCTGACATCCACGAACAAGGAGTTGGTTGAGAACGGAATGGATGTTGGAGTGCCTTACAGATGGGTATCTGCTGTTGGAGACATAATAATACTGAGTTATTTCCCTGAGCATGTGGAAATGCCAAGAGAAGAGAAAGAGGTAGAGGAAGAAGAGGAGTGAGAAAAAAATAAATATGAATAAGATAATAACAAAATACAGGAGGTTTAAAATGTTTAAAAAAAGTATCATATTGGTTGTAGTTGCTGTGGCTGTTCTTGCCACACAGAATGCATCAGCTTTGTCATGGGGGAAAATAAATGCCACTCCTGATATGTCAGTAGCCTATGTTGAGAGATATGGACAGCAGGAAATAAACCTGAATGTGCAATATCAGCCATACTATTTTGGATATCTTCCAGCCTTTGTTGAGGTAAATGTGGTTGGCTCTCCAACATGGCTGACTGTTGCAGCCTCTCCACAGACTTTCACGCTTAAGCCTGGAGAAACTTTGAATGTTAAATTACTCCTTAAAGTCTCTCAGAATGATATAGTTGCGGGCACTTCTGGAGAAGTGCAGCTTCAGATAACGGCAAGACTCGTCACAGGAGGTTCATTCCGCCAGATAGATGAGGCAAAACTTACAATCATTGTTGGTTACAATCCATATACTGAGATAGGAATAAGGGCTGTGCAGCCAATAGAGAGAACAGCCCCTGACAGGGAACTACCCTTCAGCTTTGATGTTATAAATTACGGAAACACAAGAGTTATTGTTGATCTGAGTCCCGCCAAGCAGCCGGGAGAATGGAAATATGTCATATCTCCTCCAACAGTTGTTATACAGCCCAAAAAGCCAGGAGATGAGACATATCCTTATGCCACAGTTACTGTTACTCTCACCTCACCTCATGGAACTGCAATTTCCTATCACAATAACTGGCAGGATTTTGCCATAAAGGCAAAGGCAACAAGTGAGGCACCATACTACATAAAGCAGGGAACTGGATGGACAAGAACAACACAGGAAATACCTCTGGTGAATACACATGAGGTAACCGCATACTTCCTTGCAAAGAACAAGGGTTTCTATGTGCCGGGATTTGATGCCATAGCCATGATAGCAGCGATAGCATTGATTTCGCTTGTGATGACAAGAAGGAAAAAGTAATATGCGCCTTCTTGCGCCTTCCTTCTTTCTTTTAATTATTCTTTCTTCATTAGTTTTGCCATTTGCATATGCTGGGGATAATGGTGGGGAGGAGCATTTTCCTGCCCTGATGTTTCTGAGAATTGAGGCAATTGGCCCTGGTGTTGCTGAGGTTCCTCCTTTGGGACAGCACAAGTTTGAATTTAAATATTACAATGGAGGATATTTTCAGGATAATCTCTATGCACTTTTTGTTGAGTTCAGAGTGAGTGTTGAAGGAGAGGGATGGAAAGCCTTTGTTTATCCCTACGATGGTTATTTTTATCCAAATGAAACAAAAATAGGCTATGTTACTGTATCCGCTGGACCAAGGCCATCCACCCATGCATACATACATCTCTATGGACGATTTAGAGATATATATGGATTCTGGCATCATGCCAACTACACTTTTCAGGTTAAGACAACACAGTTTCATTCATTTGATGTGAGAATAGAGAAGCCATATATGCGGGGCCAGCAGGAGGAGATATATTCCATTCCCATCACCATAAGGAATTATGGAAATTTTGAGGAACATTTTGTCGTCATTCCAGAGTATTATCCGCCAGGATGGAAACTTGTTTTATCAGATTCAAATTTAATAATACCTCCTGGAGGAAAGGCCACCACCTACATGTATTTTGAAATACCTGCAGAAGGTATATATGTTCCCGCAAGCAATTATCTTATCCGTCTTCGTGTCTCTGTCGAAAATGCGGCTTATTCCTCAAAAATAGCCACATTGATTGTTAGTGTTGAAGGCTTTCATTTAACGCTTGGCCAGGCAGTTGCCCTGCTTGCAGTGCTTCCATCTACTTTTATTCTCATTGGAATGGCCTTTGCCATCTCATATTACAATAATCCATGTCATCGTATTCCGAAGCCATGGAAGGAGGAAAAGGATGAATTGATGAAACTTCCTCCAAAAGAAAGGAGAAAGCTGCTTGAGCTAATGAAAGAGGAGTGGAAATCCGCTCATCTTTACTGCAGGTCTGCGTTTGAGTATGAGAGAAAGATAGAGAAACTCAAAAAGTTGGCGAATGAAAAGCAAAGAAAACTTGAAGCAAAGTTAAGGCGGGAATGGAGAAGTGGATGGAATGAGGTGGAAAGAGCATATGAAAATGCAAATAGGAAATTGAAAGAAAGATACGAAGAGCTGAGGAAGAATGTTGAGAAAAAAGCCATGATAGCAGGAATAAAATTGGAGATACCGCCTCTACCAGAAATAAATAAGCCATCAAGGATACCAATGCCCGAAATACCAAAGTATAGTGTGGATGAACGAAGAGGTATATTGATAGAGCCTGATGAGATGATTATAAAGAGAATGGAACTTCCAATAAGAAATATGAAAATGGTTATGAGGGAGATGAAAAATAAAATAGAGAGAGAATATGAAACCAAAATGAGAAAAATGGAAATGGAATTTGCAGCCATAGAGAAAAAAATTGACATGGAGATAGAAAAGAAAATGAGGATGGCTGGAAGGGAGAAGGCTATAAGAAACATAAAGAGAAAATGAGACTCTTCCCGTTTTTGGCAGCATTTGTTTTAATCCTTACATCTCTATCAGGATGTGTATTTAAGGAAGATAGCGATGGCGATGGCCTGCCAGATAATATTGAGAGAGAGGGATGGAGCGTAACTGTTTTGTATCCTCCAGGAAACATGACATATAAAACCTACATGGTTTATCCTGATCCACATAAAAAAGATACAGACGGAGATGGACTAACAGATTATGAGGAATTTTCGCATCCAAATGGTCCAACTGATCCACATAAAAAAGATACAGACGGAGATGGACTAACAGATTATGAGGAGGTTAAGCTATTCAACACCAATCCATTAAGCTGGACTGATGATATAGATGGAGATAACTATTTCTGGAAGGGTGATTATGAAGAAATAGAATATTTCCAGAGGCATGGTGTGGACAATCAGACAATAAGAGAATATCTTCAGAAGGCAGATGTCGATGGCGATGGCATTCCGGATGGATATGATATGGACCCTCTGAGAAATTTGAGTATCAATATCACGCTGACAGGAATTGAAATAATAAAGGCCATGGATGGACCCAATGATAAGATTTTGGAAATAGTGGTGAATGTTTCCACAGATGGAGGATATCATTCATTTTCTCTTCCTTCGGTAATTGTGGGAGAAAATGAAAGTTTGAATCTCTCTGCCACCATAGATTTGAATGATAGGGGTGTTCCAGGAAATTTATCTAACAGCATAGCCATAACTGTCATTGATCTGGATGAAGGAATGGAGAAATTCAATCCAGTGTATGATACAGATGGCTTACCAGGAATGGATATTGTTAAGATATCAAATATTGTGAGCAGCAAGGGTGGTTCATTTACTGTCAATAACTTCAACATAACAAAGGATTGTCATAAATATATGTGCTCGGGTCCAGATGGAAAACTATGGTTCAGTATAGAGGATGCAAGTCCATCTATTTCATAAGTGATTCTATTAGGTGCCTTATATTTGCCGTATTTTTTATATTAAAAATGTATTTTTCCTCTCCATAAATTACATTCAGTTTTTTGAAAACTCTTCCCGTTATTTCAATTTTATCTATTGAATCTAACTTTATTTCTCTCTTTAATCCATTTTTTCCTTCAAAATGTATTTTCTCTCTGGTGATGTAAAAATCTCCCAGATATTTCCTTCCATCCATGTTCATGATGGCCTTTCCTTTCCATAAAATAAATTTCATGTATAGAATATTATTTAATCACTTTTCTATTTAATTGTCATGTTACCAATGGATCCTAGGCAACTCAAAAAAATGATGAAGAAGATGGGAATAAATATAACTGAAATGAAGGCTGATAGAGTAATAATAGAGAGCGGAGATAAAAGATACATCTTCAATGAGCCGGAGATAAGCATAATGGAAGTTAAGGGACAAAAGACATATCAGATAACAGGAGAGCCTGAAATTGAAATCATGATAAATGAGGAGGATGTGCAGCTTGTTGCCATGAAGACGGGAAAGAGTATGGAAGAAGCGAGAGAGGCTCTCAGAAAAGCAAAGGGAGATATTGCCGAAGCTATACTCAGTTTATCCTCTTAAACATTAAAATGGCATCCTCTCCGTCCATGTAATAGCTTTTCAGTATTTTTTCCTTTACAAATCCCATTTTTATGTAAAATCCTATGGCATCTCTGTTACTCTTCCTCACCTGCAGGTAAACAGTTCCTCTCATTTTTTCAAGCACACTTTCTAACAATCTCTTTCCTATTCCTCTACGCCTGTAATCAGGATGTACTGCTATGGATACTATAATATTCCTTTCATTGTCACCTATGGCGTATCCCACTATCTTGCCATCTTCCTCAGCAACAAGAAATATTGAAGAAAGATAGTTATACAGAACTGGAGGTGGATATGGGTATTTAAAGGAGCTTCTCTCTATTTTTATTACCTCTCCCAGGTCATAGGCCGTGCATTTTCTTATTTTCACCAAAGATATATCCATTTTCCTTTAATATATATTTGAATTCAGAATTCATGAAAAATAATAAAAAACATTTCTCATGAATAGATGGTGGAGAGGATAATTTCCGAATGCAATCCATGTCCTCACCTTAATCGGCTCTGACCATTTACTTTCCAGTCCATATTCATCCCTTGCTTTTGCTCTCACCGCATACTTCCCTCTCTTCTCCCACGCATGACCCACTTTTACCTTTTCTCCAGATTGATAGAAATCCGTCCATTCATCCACCACACCATCTCCATCCCAGTCCCATCCATACTGAATTTTTTTATTTGATGGTGAGTTACTCATTGTTTCATATGTATACTTTCTTCCCTTAATCACCAGATTTTTTCCTTTTGGCCTGGCTGGCCGCTCAGGCGCGCCTGGTGGAGAGTATGTGGTTGATATCATTTCTATATTTGCTTCTGACCCTCCGCTATAATTTGCCTTTACAAAATTTGCTGCATTTGGAGAGAAGTAAAGAGGGATGGTATCCTCCATGCTTATCAAAAATGCTGAATATCCGCCTGCAGGAACCTTAATGTCCTGCATTCCAAGGCATTTCATATTTAGTGAGGGAATGTAAATCTTGAATGGAAGTATGTCAAATACCTCATTCATGAATTCATCTATGATATCTGCCATATCTGGTGGAAGGAATTTCTCAATTATTGAAACAACATTCTTTATGAAATTAATCATATCCTCATTTAGGTTTATGGTGAAATTTGTTGATGGTGTGGCCCATGTTTTATTCTCTTCCAAGGGAAAGTTTATCAGATAGTAAGGAGTTTCAAATCCTCCTGTTATTCCTCCTTTGAGTGGTATGGGCACAGGGGCAATGGAAGCTATAACTACTCCGCTTAAACCAATTTCAAAATCCTTCATTCCGAGATTGTTTTTATTTATTTTTGCCGTGCCATATATCTTCCCATTCTTCAGTTTTATTGTTGTTTTTATTCCTATATCTTCAAGATTTATGTATCCATCTATGTGAAGCTGGCTGTTCATTGAGATGGTGTAATAGGAGCCATCAACCTTCTCCACATTAAAGATGAAGTCATCGGTGGAAAAATTCACATACCCTATGGAGGGATCATCAGCAATTGTGTAGTTGGCTATTCCTCGGTAACTCCAGCTGTCACCCGCACTCCATTTTGGAGCATCAATGGAAAGGTTCTTTTCAGATGAATAACTTGGTATGTAGGAAAAAAGAAGCACAGTAACCGCAAATATGGAAAATAATTTAAATTTCATAATTAAATATCCAGTTATGAATTTAAATTTTATCAATTAGAATTAAATGTATATTAATTATTTTCTCTCATGGAGGGATGAACTCATACAATTTCTCAATTTCTGGATTGACCTTTCCCCATCTTATTGTGGAGAAAATGACATCTGTCATCTCTGGTTTATCCATCAAATACTTCTCATATTCTTTTCTTATATTATCGTAGTACTTCTTGGCGGTTGCCCAGTCGCTTGCAGCAAATATAATCACCCAGTCATATGTTCCATTTATGTAGTATGCATCTATGAGCCTGACTGCAAGTTTTCCCGGAATATCTCTTCTATGTCTGTCAATCTGAAGTTTTACCTGCTCCTCTGTTAATGGTTTCATCTTCATGAAAACCATGAAAAGCTTCCATCCAATTTTCTCTTCATTCACTACAGCTGTATAGCCCCAGATTATTTTATTATATTCCATCTTCTTGATTTCTCTCCAGACTTTTTGCCTGTAGGTGCTGCATTTTTTTGCTATCTCCTGTATGCTTTGTCTTGCATCTATCAGCAATTCATCCAAAATTTTATTGATTTTGAAAAGTGTTGTGTTACTTTTTTGCATTTTTACACCCTTTATTTTGCATTATGTAACAAAATAATGTAACAAAAGTATTTATATGTTACTAAAATAACCGAATTGATGAAAATGTGTAACGAATATATTGGAGAGTTTGATAGGATCACAATTGATATTGGCAAATATGACAGGGAAAAGCAAAAGAAATTTTATGAAGTGCTAAAAGAGCTGGGAATAAATTTTTCCTATGAAAATTACTGAACTTCTAAACCCAAACAGTATAGCTATAGTGGGGGCATCATCTAATAGAAGTAGTCCAGGGAATATCATACTGAGGAATTTGAAGAAGTATTATAACATATATCCTGTTAATCCGAAAAGAGATTACATAGAAGGATTAAAATGTTATAAGAGGCTTGAGGATATTGAAGACGATATAGACTGGGCAATTTTATCACTTCCAGCAGAAAAATGTCTGGATGCAGTTAAGAGCTGTGTTGAAAGAGGGGTTAAGCTCATACTCATAATTGCCAGTGGGTTTAGTGAAGCAGGTAATGGAAAACTTGAAAAAGAATTGAAGAAAATTGTGGAGGGAAAAAGCAGAATAGTGGGACCAAATACCCTGGGTTTGCTTTTACCATCAAAAAAATTGAATACAATTTTTATTCCCGATATTGAATATAATGGGGGTAATGTTGCATTTCTGGCTCAAAGTGGCTCCCTGGGGGTAATACTGGTGGAGAGTCTAAAGAAAGAAAATATGGGTATCTCATTTTTCCTTGGACTGGGAAATAGAATTGATATAAATGAAAATGAAATTCTGGATTTTTTGGAAAAGGATGATAACACAAAAATAATATCGCTCTATCTTGAATCATTTTTTAATGCAAGGGAATTTTTTGAGAAAAGTAAGAGAATATCTGTTAAGAAGCCAATAATATTGTTGAAGGCAGGGAAGAATAATAAGAGCAGTAGAGCCATAAAATCTCATACTGGTAGAATATCAAATGTTTCGCCAAATTTGTTAAGAGGGGTGATAAGACAGAATGGTGTTATTGAAGCAAATGATTTGGAGGATATAATTGACTTTTCCAAAGCCCTCTTAAAATATAAAAAAGCAGGCAGCAGGGTGGCCATTATAACATCCGCCGGCGGCTTGGGTGTTATCTCCACAGATTATATATCAGAATTTGGGGAGCTAGAACTTGCTGAATTTGATGAGGAGACAGTTAAAAAATTGAAAGAGATATTGCCTCCTTTTGTATCATGCAACAATCCCGTGGATTTGACATCAAATGTGGATAATGAAATGTATGTTAGGGCAATAGAAGTAGTAAATGAGTGTGAAAATGTTGACATGGTACTTGCTCTTATTCAATTTCATCCTTCAAATGTTGATGGCAAACTTGTTGATATTTTAGCGGAGAGGATGAAGAAGATAAGAAAACCTGTATTTTTCTCTGTAAGCGGTTTGGATGGTGATAAAGTTGAGAAGATGAAAGAAAATCTTCTTGTCTATCCCAATATAAGAAGGGCAATGAATGCAATGAATTGTCTGGCATACAGAACTAAATGGCTCGAAAGGAAGGAATACAGTATCATCAAAAAAATTAAGTCCAAAAAGGAAGATGGTATTTTTCACATGATTTCAGAAACAGGAATGAAAATCCCGAAATATTTTATTGTTGAAAATGAAAATGAAGTTGAGGGGCTGAGGATAAATTTTCCTGTTGCATGTAAGGTTTATTCTGATAAAATATATCATAAGACGGATGCTGGAGGGGTAGTATTAAACATAAAAGACAGAAAAGAGCTTAAGAGGGTTATTGTTACACTCAAGAAAAAATTTAATGAAAAATTAATTATTCAGGAAATGGTGAGTGGAATTGAATTCATTTTGGGCATAACTCATCATGAGGAACTTGGGGAAATAATAATGTTTGGCTTGGGTGGAGTGCTAACTGAATTGAATAAGAAGCACTCCTTCAGAATGTTGCCTATAACAAAGGAGGATGCTAAGGAAATGGTGAATGAACTGGATATATCTCCTCTATTTAAAGGATACAGGGGAATAAGAGTCAGCAGAGAAGATATGATAAACATAATTCTGAAATCGGCAGAGATTGCATATAATGAAAATATCCTCTTTGAGATAAATCCACTCATTGCAAATGAGAATGGAATTTATGCTGTGGATATAAAATTGAATGGTACAAATACCAAAATGTAGAGTACGGAAATTATTTCACCCTGCTGTTTTACCAGATAGCATGGTAAAACTGAAGGATGGTGAAATAAAGTGGATCGTAAAACATGTGGCGAATGGAGGTATAACAACAAGACAGCAGCAGA
>JAGGXW010000061.1 GCA_021162815.1 Thermoplasmata archaeon
CAGACATTGCAACCACAGCATGGAAGAGCAGCAGCGAGGCTGTTGTTGTCATAGATGGAAGCAGCACGAATGATACTGTCAAGGAAGTTCTTAACAAGGATGCAACACTCAATGTTGCAACGAAGGTAACTGATGTGAGAGGAGATGACAGTAAAATAAAGGATTTCAATGGTCAGAAGGCATATCCATTCTGGATAGGAAAGAAGTGGGGAGCTGTAAGGGCCCAGTTGCTTGATGTAAATGGCCAGAACATAGATTTGAGCCTTATAGGTCCAAAGTATAGGGAGGTTGCCACAGACTGGTGGCCATACAATGAGGATAGAGAGGATATGTTTTATCCAGTTGCAATACCCGGTCCATATGCAGCAGCAGCTGCAACATCAGGCACAAATTTCAGATTCCATATCCAGCTCATAAGTGGAGACAGATACAAGATAAAGGTTGATGACCCGGATTCAACACTGAGCGTTACTGTAACAACAGATGAGGCAACAACACTGATGGTTTATCTCATAGATCCATATGGAAATGTCAGAGCACCAGATATGCCATCATGGAGTGGTGCACCGATAAAGCCAATACATGAATGGAATGGAAACAAGAGCAATGGAGATGAGAGAACATACAGCCATCTCATAGTTGAACCATCAACAACAAGAACTGCTGTTGTTCATCATCCAATGACAGGTACATGGACAGCAATAGTTGTTCCTTATGAGGAGACAAGCGGTTCAATAAAATACAATATAAAGGGTGAGATAAGATATTACAGCAAGGAAAGGATGGGAGATGGATTATCTGCAGCAAATGGTGCAGTTATTGCATCTCTCAAACACATACCACTTCTTTATGTTACAAAGGATGGAATACCTGATGAAACAAGCAGTGCATTGAGCAAGCTTGGAGTTAATAAAGTCATATTTGTTGAAATGCTTGGAAGCGATGCAGATGGAATAGCAAGCAAATTATCAAGCTACAATGTTGAGCGCTTATCTGGCTTGCAGCAGATTATTGATTACATAAAGGAGATAAGAACGGAGAATTACATCACAATAACTTCCTTTGCCACAGGAGATGGATACTTTGCGCCTGCTGCCTATCTGGCTGCATATCATGGCTCTCCTGTGCTGCGTGTTGGAGAGATGGGAGATGCATATCACTGGGCGGATGCCATAGCCACATATGATGAATACAAGGGAGATTATTATCATGGATGTCTTTCAACAGCTCACATGGCAAGGGCAAGCAAGCCGATAATGGATTACATTAAGAACGGAGAACTTCCGCCAATGGGATGGGACCAGCACCTGAGATGGTTCTCAAAGGTTGTTGTTCCCGTGCAGGAGTATCTGAATAATCTCGGCCTGGATATTGAAGGAAAGGAGTACATAGGTGTTGTGGCAAGCAGAGAGGACATAAGAATGCCATTTGAGAGAGCAATAACAGGAAATAAATCTGTTGCAGGACAGTTCATAGCAAACAGCGTTGAGGGAATGGCAGCATATATAGCGAGAAGCGTGCTCTATCCTGCAATAATATTTGCCAATCCATACAGGAATGTAACAACAACAACACTCATGAATTTTGCTGATGGAGGAAGCATAACACTGAACGATGGAACAAGAGACAATGCATACAATGGAAGAGTCGCTAAGGATGTATTTTCCTTATACGGCAGAGATTATCGTGGCCACTGTATATGGGACAATCTCCTCTATGAATTCAACCATGGAGCATCTGCATACTATTATGTTGGACATGGAACAGGTGGTTCTGGAGTATCGGAGCATCCTGTATGGGCTGGAATAGGCCAGGATGGATGGCATGGTTATGAGTACTGGCATGGAAAGACGCCTCGCTTCCCGGGAGGAGCATGGTACGATGTTGACCCGCCAAATCAGTATGATATAGTGCATTTCAAGTGGTGCGATCAGCTCTGGCAAAATCTGCACAGCATGTGGGTGCATTTCAGCTCATGTACAACAGCATGGCATTTCGGACCGAACATATATCTCGACCATGGAGCTGTCGCCTACTATGGCAATTGTGGCACAGGAATACTTGGATACAATGATTTGTGGGATCAGTATGTGGAAACTGCCATAATGAAATATGGAATGACACTGGGAGAGGCTGTTTCCAAGGATACATGGAAGTTCGAGAGAGACTTTACCACAATGGACCCAACAAGCATATACGGAAGCTGCTCCATGACAATGCAGTCGTTGATGACTCTGTACGGCGATCCGTCATTGATAATATACAGCCCGGCAGACTGGCATGAACCCACACCTGTAGATGCGCAGATATAAGATAAATCCTCTTTCCCCTCTTTAAAAATTTTTTGAATTATTTTTTTAAACTGCTGTAATTGGTGGAGAATTATACATGCCTCATAAGCTTTATTTATTACATCGCATTTTACATTGTTTTTGGGGAGGAAGAAAACATGAAAGATATATTCAAGGAATTGCTATCATCTGGCACCATCTTTAAAAATAAGGAAGTTTTGCGGCCTTCTTATATTCCTTCATTCCTGCCACACAGGGAAAAGCAGATAGAGGAACTCGCATCAATACTTGTTCCTTCTTTGAGAGGGGAGGCACCATCCAATGTTTTTATATATGGAAAGACCGGCACGGGCAAGACGGCTGTCGTCACATTTACAGGAAAGGAGCTTACAAATAAGGCAGAGGAGTATAATGTGCCAATAAAGTTTGTTTATATAAACTGTGAGATTGTGGACACACAGTACAGAATACTGCAGAATATAGCCAATCATTTCATAAAGGGATGGAATGATAGGATACCCTTCACAGGCTGGCCCACAGATGAGGTTTATTCAAGATTGCTTTCATCGATGGATAGAGAAGGAGGAGTCACTGTCATTGTGCTGGATGAGGTTGATAAGATAAAGGGAGATGAGGTGCTGTACAATCTTTCAAGAATAAATGATTATCTGAAGAGAGCAAGGGCATCTGTAATAGGAATATCCAATGACCTGAAATTCACTGAATTTCTTGATCCAAGGATAAAATCCTCGCTGGGAGAGGAAAATCTCGTTTTTCCCCCATACACAGCGGATGAATTGAGAGACATCCTTATGGAAAGGGCGAAACTGGCTTTCAATGAGGGAACAATAGATGAAAGTGTCATTTCATTGTGCGCCGCCAAGGCAGCCCAGGAGCATGGAGACGCAAGAAGAGCTCTTGATTTGCTCCGTGTTTCAGCTGAGATAGCAGAGAGACTGGGAGAGAAGAGGGTAATGGAGAAGCATGTGAGGATGGCCGAGAATAAGATAGAGCTTGATAGAGTTACGGAGATAATCAGAACATTGCCTATACAATCGAAGCTGGTGTTACTTGCTGCTGTTATTGGAACAGAGAAGTATGGAAGCCTTACTACGGGAGACCTGTATCACATATATAAGGGTATATGCAACAGAGGAGGGTTCAATGTTCTAACTCAACGCAGGGTGGCTGATTTAATATCAGAACTTGATATGATGGGGATTTTGAATGCGAGAGTCATATCCAAGGGCAGATATGGAAGAACGAGAGAAATAGAAATGAGCTCCTCATCCAAAATAAAGGAAATATTGAGCAAGGATTCCTCTCTGCCTGATGTAGAGGACTACAAGCCAAAACTACAGGCGAGGCTTGTTTGATTTTCTTTCCTCTATTTTTTCCTGTAATTTTTTGAATGCTTTTTTTGATGTGTTATAAATATCCTTTGAAGATGGAAGAACTATTATTATAAAGAGACTCACTCCCAGACATATCCATTCATCGGCTGGAGCAACTGCGTTCCATATTATAACCTTATCAGGACCCGTGTATCCAGGGCCGCCTGGTTCATGTATATTTCCTGGAGGAAATATTAATTTTATCAAGCCAAACCATGGGATCTCTCCCCTTGCCTTTCCAACAATCCAGCTCATTTTCACGGGCTCTTCGCATATCCCTCCATTTGGCATTTCATCCGGATATTCATTGTTATCTCCCTTTGTTATGAAACCGCTATTTGTTGGTCTGTAGTTATATAAATGAAGCTCCGGTATGGTAACAGAGTCAGCATCATGTATTCCGTACTCCTTTACATCATACTTATCTCCTTTCTTTTCAATCCAGCATATGGCACGATGTATTATGGGTGTTTTACTTCTGTCACCCATGGGGTAATAAATTATCACATCTCCATAATCGCCATAAGTTTTAAGCTTGGTTGCAGGATTGCTGGAATTCCCTCTCGTTTGAATATCATCTCTACTCACAACTTTTTTCACAAGCACTAAATCCCCAGGATCAATGGTTCCTATTCTTCCAAATGGCTCGTTAGGATGCATCATGCTCTGGGATGTTACAACCACCATTGGTGTTTCAGGAAACTGACCTGTATACGCCCATAATGCTGTTAAAATAACAGCCACAATTGTTACTGCAATGACAATATCTCTTACATATCCGAGAAGTTTTATTTTTGTATCATTATTCATTGCTCTGGAATTTTCCTCACCTTTATATTACTTTCCTTCAGAATTTCTTTGGAAAGCTCATCAGGATAGTCTTCCATATAAACTATCTCCTTTATTTCTGCGTTCACAAGCATTTTTGCACACACACTGCATGGGAAGTGAGTAACATATATTGTTGCCCCTCTTATGGAAATTCCAAATACAGCAGCCTGGATTATGGCATTCTGCTCAGCATGAAGCCCGCGACAGAGTTCATGTCTCTCTCCTTCAGGAACTCCAAGTTCTTCTCTCAAACAACCAGTCTCATCACAATGCTTGAATCCTTTTGGTACCCCATTATAGCCTGTCGCCAGAATGTGATTGTCCTTCACAATAACCGCTCCCACCTGCCGCCTTGTGCATGTTGAGCGTTTTGCCACAATTTTCGCTATTTCCATAAAATACTCATCAAAGGAGGGTCGCTGCAATTTTTTCATGGAATGTAATATTTAATGAATTAAAACGAATGTCGTAAAATTTATATACAGAATTTTGTTAGCAAATTGATAACAATGAGGTGCCCTGAATGCGGGAGTGAGATGATAAAGCATGAGTTTGGGAACAGAGTGTACTATGTATGCCCTAACTGCGGAAAGGAGATGGTAATTCCGCTTTCATTCCTCTAAGGTTATGCCATACATTTTCTCTGGATTCTCCTTGCATATCTTATATATGTCCTCCTCGTTTATTTTCTCTGTAGCAAGTAATGCATTCAATCTTCTTGGCACAGTTTTTAAAGCCAGCACCGCTCCCGGGCGGCGTGTATCATCAAGATAATCTGTTTCGAGCATGAATCTTCTCCCCTTTGAAAATGCCTCCTCGACATTCCCTTTCTTTGAGATGACAGATGGAAATATTCCATGATTTTCCTCTCTTTTAACTATTGGAGGAGAGAAATGCTTTATCACTTTGCCTCTATCCAGTCCAGCATCATCTGCCATTTCTGCTATCTCTTTCATGTTGTTTTCGTTTACTCCTTCCATGTGGAGAATTACTGGCACATCTGCGTCTCTTGCAAGCTCCATTCCATATTTCATTATTTCATTGCTTTCCTTCCATGTTGGCCCATCAACTTTAAAATGGGGCCTTCCTATCTCTCCTATAGCTATTGCCCTTCCCTCCATACAGAGCTTCTGTGCCTCCTCCATTCCTTTTTTCATGAGCATCATTGCTTTTTCCCTCCCCACAATCTCCTTCATTTTCACATAATCCACAGGGTATGGTCCCACAGTGAGGAAAATCTTGACTCCTGTTTTCTCCATTGCCTCCTCTGCAAGTTTTATTCCATCCTCATAGCATCCCATGTAGCTGTTTTCTTTAATCACTCTTCTATAATCCGTATATGGGCAGAAATTGAGATGTGTGCCTCCATATTTCTTGAACTCCTTTATTGCTTCAATATACATTCCATCTCTTCTAAGATGCATGTGATTGTCAAATACTATCATGTTATGTGAAATTGAACAGAATATAAATTAATAGTGTTAGTAGCTGAAAATATCTGCCTTCATTATTTCTCTGAGCAAGGAGGTTGCATAGCATCCCTTAGGAAGATAAAATTCAAGAACAATATTTTTTCCTTCCATTCTCCATCTCAGCCCCTCTGCTTTTGCAATAACAGAGCGCCTCATACCGGCGGAAGCTAACTCTGGTATATAGGGCATTTTGAATTGCTCTGTTGAGATGCCAGATTCATTCAAAATCTTTCTTTCTATTTCTCCCATTTCTCCCTTCGCAAATTGTGAATCATAACCTATTATGGGAGCTGTTGGAAAGCATATGCCTTTTTTTATGTTTTTATTTATCCTCTCAATGTTGTGATTGTTCACATAAACGCCCCTTTCCTCCTGCATTTTTCTTGTTACTATGTCTCCTTCAACAGCCTCATTTATTGGCATTCCTCTCCTTATTCTCTCTGAGAGAATCCTGTTGAACAGGAAGGATTGATATGCATGTATGAACATTCTTCTCAGGCTAAAAGGAAGTTTAGATAAAGCGCCATACCAATCATCAGGATTTTTTGATAGATGCTCCAACATTCTTCTTTCAAAGGATAGTTTCTCAGGAAATATTTTTAATGCCTCCTCAAAGTCCATTGTTTCTTTAAAAAATTTCCTTGCCTCATAGCTCTCCTCATCCTCTCTCTCAAATGCATGGGCAATATATTCCATAACCGCTTCCTTTATTTTATTCTCCAGAAGATATTTTCCAACAGTATGTGTTATTGGTCTTGCTATTCCAAATCTCTGAATCCCAAAAAAGTTTGGAAAACCATTCTCCTTTATTGTCTGCATGCATTTTTCGGCATCCTCTTCATTTTCAATATCTCTTATCACTATCCTGAAAATATTGCCCTTCAGATTTCCAGCATAAATCGGTTTGTTTGTTCTGTAAAGCACTGATATTTCAACATCGGGGAGATGTATACTCATTATTTTTTCTGGAGACGATGCAATACTCATGAGCTGAACAGAAATGGAACGTCTGTCCTTTATGCCTGCGTATCCTATGGCTCTGGGAGAAATTTTCAAAATGGATGCAATTTTTTCAATCAGTCTGTTTGTCTCCCAGTTTTTTGATTTAACTCTAACAATAACAAATTTTCCTTTTGCTGGAGGCGGAAAAATTGAAATCTCCTCCACATAAAAATCATCCGCTATGCTTTTTATCTTTCCTCCGCATCTCTTTGTTTTTGTAATATATGCTTCTATGCCAGCATCTTTTTCCATTACTCCTGCTCCTCCAGCTGGCTTCTTAGCTCTTCAATCTCTTTCTTAAGTTCTTCAATTGCCTTTTTCAGCGTTTCCCTTGGATTTCCTTTTTTAACGCGCAGGTAAAATTCCGGATTGGATATAAGAGGATGCTCCACTCTCCATTCTGCAAACTCCACTTCCTCATATTCAAGCAGCTTTTCCTTTAAAGGATTCAGTATGGTCTTTTCCTTTATAACCTCAAACTCTATCTCCTTATCATTCTCATTTTTAATTTTTATTTCCATTTAAATCACCCTATCAATATTTCCCTTTCCATAATCATCTGCAATTTTTCTACTTTCTCTTCTTCCACACACAGGACATTCAAGATGATTGTTTTTCATGATGAGCGGATGCCTGCAGGTGGAGCAGTATGCCTTTATCACTCCATATTCCCTGCCTTTAGTGGAAAGTTGAATGGCTGGAGATGTTCTTATTATCTTTGCCCTTATTATATCTCCTATTTTAAACTTTTCAGATGTGTTTTTGACAAATTCCTCGCTTATATTTGATATGTATATTGCAGCATCTTTCTCTCCAGCAATCTGTCTTTTCTTTCCAGCCACATGAATTATTTTGACCATAACCATGCTTTCCATAACCTGTTTCACCTCTCCTAAGACAGTGTCTCCGTTATGCAGGGTTAAAGGAATGTCGCTCAGGGGCTTAACCATGGCTATCAGCTTTTCTCTATCTGGTTTGAACAACCCTATTATGCTGCTCCTTATGACTCCGTTCTCTTCATAGGTTCCCTCTCCCGCTATCAATTCTTCAGCCTTTGCTATCTCATCTCCCGGCATTACCAGTGTTCCATCTTCAATCATTCTAAAGGTAATAAAACCATTATTATTTATATTAATCGGGTTGGTAAGATGGGCTGTAGAGTACGGAAATTATTTCACCCTGCTGTTTTACCAGATAGCATGGTAAAACTGAAGGATGGTGAAATAAAGTGGATCGTAAAACATGTGGCGAATGGAGGTATAACAACAAGACAGCAGCAGA
>JAGGXW010000032.1 GCA_021162815.1 Thermoplasmata archaeon
ATAATGGTTGTGGTGGGTGCACTATTCTTCACCTGCTTCTCCTCATTCCTGCCCTACGGAATGGGGCTGGCGGGGGGCGCCATGCTGTATGTTACGGTGAAAGAGATGATACCTGAGATATATGCCAAAAGAGAGCATGAGATTATCATAACAGCAGGATTTTTCTTGGGTTTTTATGTGATGCTATTCCTGGATTCTGCTTTGAAATGACCTGGCTGAAAAAAGATTAAGGTATAAATACAGGCGTCATTTTCTGCTTTAGAATGTATGAAGATATTCTTGAATATGCAATTGACAAAGCAAATGTGGACTATGCTGAGATAAGGATTCAGAAAGTGGAGGAAAATTCAATACTCTTTGTGAATGGCTCTCTGAAGGGGGTTGAGTCAATAAAGAAAGAAGGATTTCATATAAGGGTGCTGAATGATGGAATGCTCGGTTTTTCTTTCTCAAATTCATTGAGGAAGGAGAGCATAATAGAGGCCCTGGAAAAAGCTGAAAAGATGGCAAGGGCAAGGATACATCATGCCATTGGATTGAGCGACGAAAAAATGGAAAGAGCAAGATATTATGTTAGGGGGAGGAGAGCAGAGCTGGATGAAAAAATTGAATGGCTGAAGGATATTGACAGCATGGCAAAGGAGCACAGCAGAAACATATTCTATTCAGACACCATGGATGAGAGATACTATGCCAATAGCCATGGAGCGATGATAATCTCAAAAATTCCGAGAATAGCGATGAATTATTTAATTACCGTGGAGGATGAAAGAATAGAGCAGATGGGAAGAGAATTTGGCAATGCGGGAGGATGGGAAAAGATTCCATCATGGAAGGTGGAGGAAAACATGTCCCACGACATAGAATTCATGAAAAAAATGATGAAGAAGGCAGAAAAGTTCAGGGGAAAAGGTGACATAATCCTTGGCCCATATGTTACAGGCCTCATAGCTCACGAAAGCTGCGGCCACCCCTGGGAGGCTGACAGAATAATCGGCAGGGAGGCGGCGCAGGCAGGAAAATCATTCGTAAATGAAAGCATGCTTGGAGAGAAGTTTGCAAGCGAGGTAATAAATGTTGTTGATGACCCAACAATAAAGGGAAGTTATGGTTTTTATCTTTATGATGATGAAGGAGTCAAAGCAGAAAAGAGATATTTAATAAAAAACGGCATAATAAACGAATTTCTCCATAACAGGGAAACAGCCTTTTTAATGAATACAAAAAGCAATGCAGCTGCAAGAGCGGTTTATGGGAGAGAACCCATTGTCAGGATGGCAAACACCTACTTTGAACCAGGTGACTACAGATTTGATGAGATGGTGGAGGAAATAAAAAATGGCATATACATGAAAACATACATGGAGTGGAATATTGATGATACCAGATACAATCAAAAATATGTGGGACAGGAGGCTTATATAATAAGGAATGGAGAGATTTCTGGCATAGCTTTCCATCCTGCAATAGAGATAACCACCCCTGCATTTTACAAAAAGGTTGATGCAGCCGGAAGAACCCTTGAATTTTATCCTGCAGTGTGTGGCAAGGGAGACCCCATGCAGGGCATACCCGTAACCACAGGAGGAGTTGATTTAAGGCTAAGGGATGTGATGATAAAATGATTGATTACACCATAAAGTTGCTTGAGGAAAATGATGTTGAGGGCATTGTAAGGCTGGCAAAAAGCACTGAAAAGCAGGTGAGGTTCTACAATGAAAAAATTGAGATTATCAAGGAGTGGAATGAATTAATTATGCATATTTTCATGGCGAAGGGAAAGAAAACAATAAGCATGGAGGTGGACAGCCCTGATAAAAGAAAGATAAAGTGTGCAGTGGAAAGAGGTATAAAACTCCTCCCAAAAATGGCGGATGTGGAATTTTATGGAATAGAGGAAAGGAACAATTTCATTGATGACAAGGTTTTTGATGAAAGTGTGATAGAGAATGATGTGATGTTATCCATTGCGGAGGATGCAATAAACGCTGGAGGGGAAGCAGGCACAGTCTATTCCTCTATAGAGGAGATGGAAATAGCCAATACCAATGGAAGCATGAATAGGGATAAAAACAGCATGATTTATCTCTCCGTGAGAGCCTTCCATTATGGTTCATCGGGGCATGAGGTTAGCTGCTCAAGAAGTGCATCAAAAATAAATGCTCTTGTGGCCGAGAATGCCAAGGAAATGGCTAAAAAAGGAGTTAAGGCAAGAAAGGGAAAGGAAGGAAAATATGATGTTATACTCTCACCCCTTGCATTTGCCAATCTTTTATCAAATCTTGCATTCTTCTCATCTGCATTTTATGTGGATAGCGGATATTCGTTTCTTGCAGGAAAAACAGGAAAGAAGGTTGCAAGCAGTGAGCTGAGCATATATGATAGTGGCATAGAAAGAGATGGAATGTTCTCCAGGAAATTTGATGATGAGGGAATATCAACTCAGGAAACTCCAGTAATAGAAAATGGCATTCTGAAAAGTTATCTGCACAACAGCACAACCGCCCACAGACATGGGGTGAGAACAACGGGAAATGCAGGCATTGTGGCTCCTCAGCCCTGGAATACTGTGGTGGGCAGGGGGGATAAAAGCATGGAAGAGCTTATGGAGATTGGAAGGGATATCATATACATAACAAATGTGTGGTACACAAGATTTCAGAATTACATGACAGGGGATTTCTCAACCGTTGCAAGAGATGCGGTATTTCATATCAAAAATGGAGAATGGAAAGCCATAAAGCAGATAAGGATAAGCGATAACATGGAAAGGATGCTGAAAAATATTGAGGGTGTAGCAAAAGATGCAAAGCAGATATTCTGGTGGGAGGTGGAGAATCCTGTGTTTGCTCCCCATGTTCTCATAAGAGATGTGAATATAACAACCGCCTGATTACTCCTCTCTGATTTCCTCAACCCTTACTTCAACATCATTTTCCTCTTCTGCAATCCATGGGATGCTGACTTCAACATATCCTCCAGCAGGTATTCTTATTCCCTCCACCCTGTTCTTCTCTTTTCCATTTACCAGTATGGATACTCTCACATTATCTGCATCTGCATCCCCCTCATTCTCTATTTTGACTCTTGTGATTACTTTGTTTCCTTCCTCCATCTCACCCTCATGCTCATAGCTTGTTTCAAGCAAAGGCTGTGGTTCTCTCAACGTTATTAAAAGATTCAGCCTCTCACTTTTGCCCTTGCTCGGATAAACTACCAGATCCACAGACGCCCACTCATCGTAAGAAGCATCAGAAGGCGGCTGCACGGTAAGCCTTATCTCCGCCTCCTCTCCTCCATCAAGAATGAGTTCATCTCTATCCACCTTTGCTGTCCATCTCTCAGGAATGCTGCCCTCTATTCCTATCCTGTACTTTATTCTGTTCTTTCCATCTTTAACTCTATCCATTGGATTTTTCAACTTGATTAAAAATTCAGCCTTTCTGCCTGGCGATATCTCTTTCATTCTTTCATCACAGTATAGCTCGATGCTTTTAACGGATATCTTGCTGAGATATGCAGCAATTACTATGAGAAATATGACGCCTATAACAACCAGTATATAGCCAGGGTTTATACCTCCTCCGCTTTCAGGAGCTGGAGGGGTTGTATAAATGACGGTAAGCTGCGCTCTTGCACTGCTCTCCTTGGTATTGTCGTTCATGGACTTTGCCGTGAGGACAACAAGCTGGACTGTTCCATTGCTGGCATTAAGAGGAATATCAACTGCTACAACCACATCCTTGCTTTTACCGGGCTCCAGCGTTATATTATTTTCAGATAGATGGGTATCCCACACACATGTAACTCCAAGGGAGTATGTGTCTGTAAGATCTCCGGTATTTTTAACATTGAATGTAAAATTGACCTTATCTCCCGGCTCCCCCGTTTTTTCTGAATCCTTTGCGGTTACAGAAACACCATATGAATATGGAGCGATTGATGTATTGAGCCATACTGATGATGCGCCATTACTCCCCACTCCTGTTATGGTTATATTGAGATAATCTCCTGGCTCTGCATCTTCAGGAGCAGTTACTGTTACAGTTGTGTAATTAAATCCTCCTCTTTTTACATTCACAGATTGAGGAGAAATCTCAACCTTCCATTCATTTCCATTGTAATTATGACTGAATGAAACAACATCATCTGATGAGCCGGTATTGTATATCATAATTCCATAATCAACACTCTCTCCTGGCTTCACACTCTCCTCCCTGTCATAGCATTCAAGGCTTATTCCTCCCCCTGTCATATTTATTGGAATCTCAGCAAATGAGCATTCATCCCTGGAATCGTAGAGGATATAGGTGGCAAAAAAAGGAGATAGCATGCTGAAAGGGAAATACGACATGAGATTGATTGCCTTCTCTATTTTTATTCCAAGAGAATCCCCCTGAGGTATGGTATAATCCACATTGTTTATAATTATTGTTGGATGCTTAACGGTATTATTTGAAATGAAAATTATGGGTGTAACCTTGGATGCAGCT
Organism: Thermoplasmata archaeon; assembly: GCA_021162815.1. GTDB lineage: Archaea > Thermoplasmatota > E2 > UBA202 > JdFR-43 > JAGGXW01. The sequence goes on from JAGGXW010000032.1 coordinate 4,494, forward strand.
ATTGGGTCCATATTTCCTGATGGAGTGATATCAAGAAGCGTTACCTTTATGAATCTCATCTGAATGGGCATGGCATCTGGCTTGAGGAAAAATGCTTCTATGAACACAGTTACACTAACATCTCCAGATATTTTTGTATCACTGCTGAAAGGACTGCTGCTCCAGATGGCAGCGCCCTCATCCAGATTTATGTAAGCAGGGTAGCCTGCGGTTGGATGGGATGAATCCATTAATTTTCCTACAGCAGAATCTGTATCATGGAAATAATAATTTACATTCTGAGCGCCCACAGGTATGGCTATGAGCAATAATGAAAGTAATAACACCGCTCTTTTCATATAAGATGAAATAACTTTTGCTTATATAGATTTTGTCATAATTACAGTACTTCGGAAAGTAAATTTTTCGGTTAATTAGCTGCATATTCATAAGGAGGAATGGAATATGGTCTTCCTCCATTGCCATATTCCACATTTTATATTTTCTGTCGTATCTTTGCCAATATCTCATTCTCATCCCCTATATCTCCACAGGGATGGGAATTTAAATTTCATCATCTTTTTTTTGACAAACCCCATCGCATTGTTACACATGCATTGTGCATGAATTTAAATTAAATCAAGGCAAAAATAAAAATACCACCGCTTTTTTCCAAATCATGAAAAAAATTTCGCTTAGGCGAAAATGGCTGGCTGAATTGCTGCCGGAGGGATTTCCAATTAAAAGCTCCACACTTGTAAGTGGCCCGGGAGGAAGCGGAAAACCATTGATTGGCTATATATTCGCATCGGAATTCCTTGAGAATGGAGGAAATATGATTCTTCTCTTGACCAGTACAACCAGAGAGTATGTGATAAATGTTATGAAGATCTTTGGCACGGATTTAGAAAAGATGGATGATAGAATATTATATGTGGAATTTCAGCCTGGAATGGATGGAATTGAAAAGATAAACGATAACTGGGTGAGAGCAGACCTTCTCAAGCCTGAGATGTGGGATGACATTATTAAAAAGGGCATTGAAATGCTTGGAGACAATACCATTGTTGTGGGCTCCGCATTGAACCTTCTATTCTTCTCCAGAACTTATGGAGATGCAATATATGAGAAACTTGTAAGCATATTGCGAGATGATAAAAGCCTTACATACTTTTTTACGATAAATTCAGATGCATTCAGAGATAAAGCAAAGGGAATGGAAGAAAGCTGTGATAATCTGATGATAAGCAGGATGGATAAAGGAAAACTACATTTGAAGATAGAGAGAATGAAGAATGTCGAATTCAGCAATGAAGAGGTGGAAATACCTCTCAGCAGGGAAACTCTGGAGGAAATAAGAAAGGAGGCAGAAAAAGGAAAGAAGAACTTAATACCCTCCATATCAGGAATATGAATTGAAGACTCAAAATCAATAATTATTTTATTTCATTGTTCATTTAGGAGCAGTGTCCATTGATGAGGAAATAAAAAGAATAGAGGAGGAAATAAGAAATACACAGTACAACAAGGCTACTGAGTATCACATAGGTAAACTGAAAGCTAAGCTGGCAAGGCTCAGAGAGGAGAAGGAGAAGCAGGGAGGAAAGGGCAAATCCTATGGTTTTGCAATAAGGAAGACAGGAGATGCAAGCGTCGCCATGATAGGTCCTCCTTCTGTTGGGAAATCAACCTTACTTAATCAGCTTACCAATGCCGAGAGTAAGGTAGGAGAATATGATTTCACCACCACACAGGTTATACCTGGAATAATGGAATATGAGGGATTTAAAATTCAGGTGCTGGATTTACCCGGAATAATATATGGTGCTCATGCTGGAAGAGGGAGAGGAAAGGAAATAATTTCAATGGCAAGGGTTGTGGATCTTATAATGATAGTGGTCGATGTCTTCACGTTAAATGAGATAGATAGAATAAAGGAGGAGTTATGGAATGCTGGAATAAGGCTTGATAGGAAGCCACCAAATGTTATAATTAAAAAGAAGGATAGAGGAGGAATAAACATAGAAATGTCAAAAAATGCAAAGATAAGTGAAGAAACGGCAAGGGCAATAATAGGAGAGTATATGAGTAATGCTGATGTCATAATAAGAGGAGAAATTGGCATTGAAGAGTTAATAGATGCCATGCTCAGAAACAGAGTATACATTCCCTCCCTTACAGTAATAAACAAAATAGATATTAGGGAAGTGAATGATAAAAATGCGGTCAAAATATCGGCAAAAAATGGATATGGCATAGATGAATTAAAGAAGGAGATAATAAGAAAACTGGAGCTTATAAGAGTATATATGAAACCCGAGGGTAAGAACATCGAAGATGAGCCAATGGTACTTAAAAAAGGTGCAAAAATAAGAGATGTGTGCATAAGACTTCATAAAGATTTCATAAAAAATTTCAGATATGCAATTGTTGATGGACCATCAGCTGATTTCTCAGGGCAGAGAGTGGGACTAAATCATGAAGTTAAAGATGGAGATATTATTACTATTGTTGCAAGATAATCTTGATGTTATCACATATCCTCCATTGATTGCTTTTTCAATATCTGCCCAATTCCTAAAATTTTCATTGATATATCTGCCTTCTAATTAGTCCCGCGAAAAAAAGAGTATATGGAGAGGAGGAAAGTGATGCAATGCTATTATTCTTTAATCCTCTCTAAGTCTTATGTTTAATGTCTTGGCTGAATCACCTATGTTTATGTGTATTGTGCCACTGTAAATGTAATGCTTGGTTTCATTTCCTTCTGTCATATTATAGCTCACTTTTATACTGTAATATGCAGGAGAGAGATTTACTGAATAATATCCTGTGGAATTGCTCATTACAGTGTCATTATTTGCGTTTTTATCAGGTGAGGAAGTAACTGTAAATATTATTGGAATATTTGCTATCGCTTCATTTTCATCTCTTACACCATTTCCATTTTTGTCATACCATACCATACCGCTTACCTGAACTTTGGATGGAACCATGGATATGTTATGCCATACTGTTGCATTCGGTTTAACCTCCACGCTCTCCCTGTTCTTAACATCATATCCAGATTTTATTGCCGTAACAGTGTACACTGATGGAAGAAGATGCTTAACATCATAAACCCCATTATGCGTTGAAACTGTATTATCTCCTATCTTTACCTGTGCATCAATTTTCTGATCAATGCTTGCATTATATGAACCATCACCATCCTTATCCCAGTAAACTATACCTTTTAGTTCTCCTTTTTCAATGTTTATTGTACCCAAATCGATTGTCCAGTTTGTTTTTCTTGTTGCCTGCTCCTCTGTTACATGTATATACACCTTTTTCAAATCAACCTTCTGGCCATTCTCATTCTGATAGATATGAAGCATAACATTTCCTGCTGGAACAATCAACTTAAATCTTCCATTTGAATCTGTTAGCACATTATCATGAGGAATTGATACATTTGTACCAAACATTGTAACATTCTGTTCCACTGTTACATTTGCCCCAACAACAGGCTGTCCTTCACTTTTAATAACTCCCTTTACGATAGCACCTTCGTAATATTTGGCAATAACAACAGCTGGGAAACCAAAGCACATACTTGCCCTAACAAAGTAGAATGGTTTATCATTTGTAACAGGAGAAACATACTGGGCATAGAAATGCTTCATCCCCGCAGTTGGTCTCATGTATGCAGCAGCCCTTGGATCCGTTGAGTAATTTTCAAATATACTTTTTGGAAAATCACCGAGATAGGTCCTGTAAACCATGCTCTGATAAAATGGTTCTTTTCTCTCCGTGTATGGCTTAAAAGTGCCATATATTTTATTTATATCCTCTCTGCTCATGCTCTGGGTTATATTCTTCACTTCATCTGGTGTGAACTTCTGCCCTGTATTATTTGCTATATACCACAGCTTGAAATAATCATCTTCAGGCGTTTCGTAACCATAAACACCCTTATCTGCAAGAAATGTAAATACATTGAATATATTAATATCATAGCCTTCTACACCATAATATCTAACACTCCTTCCAGTAACATTCTCAACATCTCTGTAAAGCATTGTTATGGCACTATCTGATAGCCTCATGAGTATGTTTGTTGCATCATGATATCTCGCATTTTCCAGTCTCACATGATATTTCTTTCCCCCATACTCTGCTCCAATAACCTTATCATAGGTTGTATTTCTGTACCCCTTAGGATCCTCTATGGCCGTTACTAAATCACTGCTCTCATTTCCAAGATATTTTGAAAAAACATTTCTTAAATCATCGCTTATCTTTCCACCATTCATATACATATTATATTCTGCAAGCCTCGTTATAAGAACTGTCACCGCCTCCTTCTCGCTCTGCGCCGTCTGGAAATTGGCGGCAGGCTCTATGCCCTCCTGGAAGTTGTCAGCCACAGTGGGATTTTTGGCAACGGCAACGCAGTAGAAACCATAGTCCCACCAGGATATGAAGCCTGGTTTGCTTGATGTGTTCATATTGCCAGTTTGTTCATGAAGCCATGTAAATGCATCTGTCCAGTACTCTTCAGTGTGAACACCCAGACCAAAAGCCCCCATTTTATCAGTATTGAAATCCTTTTTCATGTTTGAAGGAATGGCAGCATCAAATGCAAGCCATCCATTTGGAAATATTACAAAGAATGCTATGAATGCCACTCCAAAAACATGCCTCAGTTTTATCGTTCTTTTAATGGCATACCATCCTCCGCCTATGCCCTTAAAATTCTTCACCATCTCTGCTATCTTGAGTTTATCCAGTATATACCATATTATCACTCCCGAAAATATTGCCATGGATGGAACTAAATCATTTATGAATCTTCCCGCCTTGGAGAGAAGCCATGACTCAACAACAAACCAAGTTATCAGAACCATGTACTCGCTTTTCCATCCTTTCTTGTAATACCTGTAGATAAGATAAAGAAAACCAAGTAAGCCAAGCCAGTATATGACCGGACCAAATGACATTACAGTCCTGCTGAAATCAAAGCCAGATGCTTCTGCAATGGTAAGAGAAACCTTGTTTGCATAGACGCCTTTAAAAACAATGTTAGCCAAAGCAGAGAGGGGTTTTAAAAATGATATGGTTGTATCCTTTATTAAATAAAGGAAGGCAAGAGATACAGCAATGACTCCTGCTATTGATGGTATTGAGATAAGCCAGGGTATATTCTTCTTCTCAAGCCATATATAAACCAGGCCAAATATTACAACGCCCAGAATTGCAGCAAGATG
>JAGGXW010000074.1 GCA_021162815.1 Thermoplasmata archaeon
AGTGCGTGGTGGGGGTTCGGGGGTGTAACACGTTTGGGGCTTTTGTTTCGCATCCATATGAAGTGTAAAGGGTTCAGATCTGGTGAATAAGGTGGTAGATACACCAGTTTGATGCCGAGTTTTTCTGCCGTTACTCTAACCTTTCTACTCCAATGCACACGAGCATTATCCCATATAACAATGATATCATTTTCAGGATTCTGCTTTCTACTTGAATTTGCCAGTTAGTTGCCTAAAGGGAGATATTGGCAAAGCAATCCTCTTTATGAATAACAAAACATTTCCATTGGATGGCATAGTAATAAATAATGGATATGGTAGAAAAAGAATTTGCTTTATTTTCAAGTGGATTGGCAGATGATAGGCAAATAATAGATTTTTCCTCGACATATTTAGAAGGAGAGAAAGCAGAATTTGCCTCTTATGGCTATTCAAGAGATAAGAGGTCTGATAAGATGCAAATAAATTTTGGAATTGCAGCAGGAATAAATGGAATACCAACAGCCCTAACAATACAGAGAGAGAGAATATCCATGAAAAGATGAAGCAAATGTATGACTTGGGATGTAATGGGGTGTTTTGATGAGAGCATCTCTACACAATTCAACCACATCATTTTTATATATATTTGTTTATTACACTTTCATGATTCGGCCGCAAGTCATCAAAACATACTGTCCATACTGCCACACACATACAGAGCATGTCATAGAGAGAGTTAAGAAGAAGAAGGCATCCGAACTCAAATGGGGTCAGAGAAGATTCAGAAGGGTCACAGCAGGTTATCGTGGTTATCCCAGGCCAAAGCCTGAGGGAAGAGAAAAGCCAACTAAAAGAGTGTATCTCCGTTACAGATGCAAGGTGTGTGGCAAGGCTCATCAGAAGGAAGGTATCCGAGCTAAAAAGTTTGAGATTAAGAGATAAAATGGCGGGAAAATTCTATAAAATAAGGTGTAAGGATTGCGGGAATGTCCAGATAGTTTTCAGCAGAGCCAGCCTGCCGGTCAACTGCATAGTTTGTGGCAGCCTGCTGGTGGAGCCGACGGGAGGGCTGGCGAAAATAAAAGGAGAGATTATAGAGGAATTGGGTCATGGTGAAGTCACATCCTGAGAGAGGAGAACTTGTTGTTTGTACAGTAACGAAGGCAAAGGGATTTGGAGCGTTTGTTGACCTTGAGGAATATCCTGGAATAAGGGGATTTATTCACATCAAGGAGGTTGCTCCAGGATGGGTGAAAAACATAAGAGATTATGTCAGGGAGGGGCAGAGAATTGTATGCAAGGTAATGGAAATTGATCCCTCCAAAGGGTATGTTGATTTGTCCTTGAAGAGGGTAAATGAGCATCAGAAAAGGGAGAAGATACAGCAGTGGAAGAATGAGCAGAAAGCTCATAAATTGCTGGAGATGGTGGGCGAGAGAATTGGCATGAGTTATGAAGAATGCATGAAAGAGTTTGGTGAGGAACTCATTGAAAAATTTGGCAATCTCTATGACGCCTTTGAGGAGGCAATAAGGAAAAGAGATGATTTTAAGGAGGAATTTAAAGGGACATGGATTGATGCGTTCATACAGGTTGCGGAGGAGAACATTGTTATACCATATGTTGAGATAAAGGGTTATCTCGAAATGAGCTGTTTTGGGCCATATGGGATAAAGCATATAAGAGAGGCTTTAAAACTTGTTGAAGGAGAATTTGACGACACCACCGTCACTGTAAAATACATGTCCGCTCCGTTATACATGGTTAAGGTTGTATCTCCTGATTATAAAACCGCTGAGAAAATTCTGAAAAAGCAGGTGGAGAAGGCAGTGGAATATATAAAGAAGCAGGGAGGAATAGCAAACTTTAAAAGGGAAATAAAATGAAATATTGCATAAAATGCAGGAGATACACCCTGAAGGATATTTGTCCTGTGTGTGGGGAAAAGGCAGTAAAAAGGGAACCGCCGCGCTTCTCTCCTCAGGACAGGTATGGAAAATATAGAAGAATGTTGAAAAGGAGGAGTTTAGATGGAGGAGTTTAGAATTAAGGAAGCAAGTGTTGTTTACTATAAAAGGCCGAGGCTTAAAGAACCAATACTCATTGAAGGGCTGCCAGGAGTTGGAAATGTTGGAAAACTGGCTGCAGAGCATCTCATAGATGAAATAAAGGCAAAGAAATTTGCAGAGATATACTCAAATGATTTTCCGCCGCAGGTGCTTATAGATGATAATGGAGTGATAAAACTCGTTAGAAACGAGCTATATTACTGGAAAGGAGATAAGCACCTTATAATACTTGTTGGGGATTATCAGGGGCTTTCATCCCGCGGTCAGTACATGCTGGCTGAGGCTGTCCTCGATATAGCCCAGCAGTTTGGCACAAAAATGATTTACACACTTGGAGGATATGGTACGGGCATGGATGTGGAAAAACCAAAGGTTACAGGTGCCGCCACCGATAAGCAGCTTGTCAAAGAGCTGAAGAAATATGGGGTCAATTTCAAAGATGAGCCAGGAGGAGGAATTATAGGGGCATCAGGTTTACTGCTGGGGCTTGGAAAGCTGAGAGGTATGAGAGGAGCATGCCTTATGGGAGAGACCTCTGGCTATATAGTTGACCCCAATAGTGCAAGGGAAGTTATGAAAGTTCTCGTTAAAATTCTTGGAATTGATATAAGTCTTGCAAAACTTGACGAGAAGGCAGATGAGGTTAAGAAAATAACAGAGAGGATAAAGAGCCTTGAGAGGAGCATGGAAAGCGAAGAAAGAGAGGATTTAAGGTATATAAGATAATGGAGCCAGTTGGAAAAATAACAGGCAGTTCCACTTCATCCTTTGTATTTTCTGTTGATAAAGAGGTAAGAAAATTTGATTATGTGTGTGTTGAACACCACGGCTTGGCACTGGCGCAGATAAAGGAGATAAAGCAGAGCAATGCCGGAACATTTGCTGAGGCAGAGGTAATTGGCTACGAGAACAGAAAATATATGGCAAGAACACCTTTTCCTGTTGGCAGCACTGTTTATCTTGCAGATGAGGATACGATAAGAAAGATAATGGGAATGCCGGATGATGGACTTTATATCGGTTTGCTGAAAGATACGATGATGAAGGTTTACCTGAATCCATCCATTCTCATTCAGAAGCATCTGTGCATACTTGCCAAAAGTGGAAGTGGCAAAAGCTATGTTATGGGTGTCATAATTGAGGAAATGATAAAAAAGGGCATTCCTGTTGTTGTGATTGATGCTCATGGAGAGTATGTTTCTCTCCGTCGTCCAAATCTTGACAGGCAGGAGTTAAGAAATGCAAAAAAGTTTGGTATCAAGCCAAAAGGATATGCAAAAAATGTTGTGGAATTTTCTCCATTATGCAGTAATAATAGAGAAGCGGTGCCAATTTTTCTTGATGAAATAAACATGTCATTTCAGGATATACTCAATCTTGTTCCGAAGGCTACACCATTGCAGAAGGGAATATTATATGAGGTTTTTGAGGAGGCAAGAAAAAGAAGGGTGTATCTTCTAAGAGATGTGATAGAACTCATAAAAGACGTTAAAAGCAATGCCAAGTGGAATCTCCTTCCACAGCTTGAGCAGATATACTCCACAAATTTGTTTTCCCCTGACTACACTCCAGTTGAGGATATTGTGAAGCGAGGAAGATGCTCAATAATAAATTTGAAAGGTGTCCCTCCGTATATCCAGGAAATACTGGTGGCTCATTTGCTCTCAAAACTTTTTGATGAAAGAAGAAATGAAAACATTCCTCCCTTTATGATTGTTATAGAGGAAGCACATCGTTACTGCCCGGAGAGGGGAGAGGGAAAGAGTCTTGCAAGCAACATAATAAAGACGATAGCAAGCGAGGGAAGAAAATTTGGACTTGGCCTTGCTATACTCACCCAAAGACCTGCCAGAGTGGATAAAAATGTTATTTCCCAGTGCAACACTCACATTATCCTCAAAACAACAAATCCCAATGACATAAAGGCGATAGTTTCTGGTGTAGAAGGTTTAACAACATCCGCATCCGATGAAATACAGCGCCTTCCTATAGGCACAGCCATACTGGCGGGCCTGCCCTTAGCGGCGCCAATTTTTGTTGAAATAAGGACAAGGGAAACAATGCATGGCGGCAGACTTCAGAAAATTTAAAAAAAATTATATATGATGTACGCATAATTTGCCTGGAGGGGATAAATTTGGATGTTAGAAAGAAAGTGTTGCTTGTGGGTATGGCAATCGTTGTTCTATCTGCAGCGATAGCCACGCAGTATGCGAGAGTGAGTATAGCTTACAGCTATGGAGTGAGTGCCAGTGATGGAGCCATAAGATTTATAGCCAGAGATGTTGCACCGGATGGAAACTATGTTCTGCAGAATAACGGAAATAGCATGGAACTGCATCTTGGTACATTCACTCCAGGAACAAATAAAACATACACTGCAGCCTTTGGCATAGTGAATGAAGAGAATTTCAATGTTTACCTCTACAATGTAACTGTAACAGGAAGTGGAACTGGCAATATGAAGATATGGCTTCATAAGAATCCTAATATCACAGCAAGCAATGATCCAACAGCGGTTCTGGTATGGGATGGAGATTATACAAGCTTCAGCAACATAACATTCCATGCTGGCAACAATGATGCAACTGATGCAAGCAGTGATGCAGGAACAATAAACACACCTCTTGACTCTGGCGTGAGATACAATACAACTTCTCCAGCTGCAACAGATAACAATGATTACTGGTGGGTACAGATATCAATAGATATACCATCTGGAACAGGAGACGCATCATACAGCGGTAACATATACTTCAGCTTTACAAGTGTGCAGTAATCTCTTTCCCTTTTTCATTTATGAGTGCAAAGAAAAAAATCATGCTGCTTATTTCGTTTCTTATCATCTTTCTTACTGTGGCATCCATTCTGTTGCAGATGAGGTAATATGAGGAAATTCCTGTTGATAATGGCGATATCATTCATTCTTGCTGTATCATCATCATTTATGAATGCAGTTCAGTATGGTAATGTTAAATCATTCTTTTCATATACTGTTTTGGGAGAAAAAACTCATCTGTATGATTTTTCCTTAAATGCCGGCATTGACAGATTTGCTTACAGGTATGAGGTTTCATCAAATCCTCCTTCTTATAAAAATGAGCCATCCATGTTATTTACATCCTCTCAGTACTCAAATGTATCCTCATATGATGGCGTATATCAGATTGACGCAGCTACTATAGGAAGTTATGCATCCCACAGATTTGTATTTAATATATCCGAAAATGTGAGTAATGTCACAGGAGCCAGATTGTTCTGGAGAGGAGCAGGTCTTTATGTGCTGGTTATAGGTGGAAATTATTATATTCTTTCATCCGGAAATGGTGTCACCATGTATGCATGGAATTATAGCTCTCTTTCCTACGATGAGATAAATTTTACATCCTCATCGGATGTTACAAATCTTTCTGCGGACATCAACCCCCAATATTATATTTCTTCATCTGGAGAGGTTAATTTGTTATTGGTAGAAAATAGTGCATCCACTTTCATACTATTCTTTGTTATATATTCAGTGATAGCAACAGACTATGTTTCCCTTGAAATAACATATACAGGTGGTTAAATGAACATGAAAAAATTTATTGGAAATGTTGCATTCCTTGCTGCTTTTGTTATAATATTTGCAAAGTTCATGACAGTTCTCTTTTCCACGCCATTTCCCATGAGCATTGTTGTTTCCAGTTCTATGGAGCCCGTGCTTTACAAGGGGGATATTGTTCCATGGGTGCCATGCGGCATTGGGGATGTGAAGAAAGGAGATATTGTGGTTTACAGAAGCAAGGCAATGTGGAATGGAGAGAATTACATTGTTCATAGGGTGAATGAAATCATTGAAAAAAATGGTAAGAGAATGCTTATAACAAAAGGAGATGCAAACAATTATACTGATCAGGCAGGCCCTCATGTTCCTGAAGCTCCTGTAGATGATGAAATGCTTCAGGGAAAACTTATAATGTTCGGTAACGTGCCTGCCAGAATCCCGTATCTCGGGTATATATGGTTATTTATAAGTCATCTTTCGAAGCAGATGACATCCCACATTTCATGGCAGTCTTCCCAGAGCGGAGAGCATTTTGTGATTTTCACCCCCTTCATATTTTCTCTCTCTGCCTTTCTTCTCGCCGCCGTGCTGTGGCTTCCCAATGGTAAAAGTATGAAGGAGAGATTGCATGAACTCATATTTGGGGAGGAGAGAATGGGAATAAAAAAAATATTTGCTTTACTACTCCTCATATATCTTCCCTTTCTTTTTCTCACCTCATTTTTTGCTTTTGATTTTGTGTATGTGGATGAGAATAGCGTGCATTCCATACCTGTATTCAATCCTTCCATGATTGATGTGAGGGCTGTTGCTTTCTTTGATGGAAACGGAAGTATAGAACTTACCAGAAAGATAGTGGATATATCTTCAGGCAGTGGAGAAGTAATAAATATCTCATATATGAACGGAGATGGAAAGGTATTTGTGTACTCATCTCCTCTCTGGAGGGTGGTGCCCATGAACAGCATGATGTACTTCTATAATGTAAGTCCTAAATTGTGCATAATTTACTCATCATTTGTATCTGCATTAATATTGTCCTTCATGACCCTCCTTGCCCTGGTATTTTTTAATTTACTCATTGATGGATATAAAATTGCATCTGCTTATTCCACATTTTTATTTATGGGAACTTTTGCAAGAAGAAGATATCGAAGTATAGTCCATTACATTATCTCATTTGTGAAAAGAGTAAAAATAAAGGAATATTTCCTCTCCTGGAACGATTTTATGGATAGAAAGGCAGTGTATGTTTCATTTCTCTCCATACCATTTGCATATTTTATGTTTGATGGCGTGGCAAATCTTTTCATGGTTGTGATACTTGCCTCTCTGGCATTATCAGCGGTTTCATATGCTGCAGGAATCAGATTCAAAAATGAGGTGGCATTTATATCCTTCTTTTCCTCTATTTTCTACTCCTCAATCTTCGTTGCAAGAACCATGTTTTATGTTAGGTATCATATAGTTTCTACACTCATCCAGTTTATTGCAATAACAATGCTTTTATCTCTTCTTCTATTCATTTCTATGTTCATCATGATGTTGACATTCATTTTCGTAATAAGGGCTGTGATGGAACGCATCGAACCATCCTTACTTCTGGAGGTGGGAGATATATGAATCTCTACTGGAAAGTAAGGAGGGCAGTTATATCTCTGAAAAGAAAGATAAGATTCTGGCTGAGACGGCAGCGTCGCTCCAAACTGGAGGGTATGCCAGTTTATTTTGAGGATACTGGGGAAAGAGTTGGGGTTGTGAAAAGAATAATCAGAAATGAGGCTGGCGTTGTGGTGGGATATGAAATTGATAGTGATGGGGAAGAGCTTTATTTTCCGTCAGATGCCTTTGAGAAAACAAAGCGCGGATTAATAATGACACCTCTCTGGTATAGTGAGGGAATAAAGCTTGTTAAGGAGCTGGAGTTGAAGGCAAAAAATCCTGATATTCATGAAATGCTGGTTTATGGGGAGGAAAGGGAGAAGATATATGAAAATGTGCTTGAAAAATATCCCGGAATTAGAAAATATATCGAGGAGGTGTTATTACTCAAGGAGTCTCTAATTGAAAGGCTGAATGACCTTGAATTGAAGAGGGTGAATCTCAGAAAAGAGATGGTTGATTTATCCGGAAAGAGATTGCTTAAGGAGATAGGAAGGAAGGAATTTTCAGAAAAAATTATTGAGGCGAGAAGGGAGATGAATATTGTAGAAATAGGTATAAAGAGATGCAGAGAATTGCTGCTCAGAATAGACGCAATACCTTTCCTTCCAAAAAGTCTGGGTGAGGCGGAAAAGAGCATAATGTGGATTAAAAAATTCATGAAGGATATTCCTGTCAACATAGTTATTCTGGATGATTCAGGGAAAATAAAGAGTATTAATGAAACATTCCAGAAAAATTTCGGATACAGTGCCGAGATGATTAATGGAATGCATTTTTCAGAGTTGATGGTTGATGGTGATAGGGAGAAGGTTAGGGAAATGATAGAAGAAGTCATTGTCTCAGGAGATAGAGAAGAAGAGTTTGAATTTGTTGATAAGTATGGAATAAAATATCCCATGTATTCCAGAATGATAAGGATGGATGAAAACACAAACATAGTTGTTATGCAGCCGGCGGAGGAAAAGGAGGTTATGGAGAAGATATTTTCGGAAAAAATAGCTCACCTTTTCTTCAATCCCCTTTCCATAGCCCAGGGATACATATATCTCCTGTCCGAGGAAAAATATGGGGCTCTTACTCCAGAACAGAAAAAGCAGATTGAGGCGGTTAAGAACAGTCTTGAGAGGATAGAGAATATACTAAAAGAAACAATTAAATTATCCACATGATTTTTCAGCAATGAGAATACTTGTGCATATATGCTGCGCCCCATGCTTCACATATCCTCATAAAAGGCTTGTTGAGGAAGGACATGAGGTTGTAGGATACTGGTATAATCCCAATATTCATCCCTATATGGAGTATAAGGCGAGAATGGATGCCCTCAAAAAATATGCTGAAATTGAGAATGTGGAGGTGGTGTATGGAGAGTATGATTTTATTGATTATCTTCGCTATCAACTTGAGGTGGTGGAGAGGCCAGAGAGGTGCATAAGATGTTATCGCTACAGACTTAGAAAAACTGCTGAATATGCCGCTGAAAACGGTTTTGACGCATTTTCAACAACTCTCCTTGTCTCATTATGGCAATTTCACGATGAAGTCCGTAAGGTTGGTGAGGAAATTGCAATGGAATATGGCATACCATTCTATTATGAAGATTTCAGAAAGGGATATCATCAGGGTAAGGAAATAACGAAGGTTTACAGTCTCTATACACAAAAATATTGCGGTTGCCTTATAAGTGAGTGGGAGAGATTTGGAGGAAAAAGTGGTAAATAAACTTAAATAGATGCACCTTTTTTATCGGAATATGAATCCCTTCCTTAATCCATTGTTTGCCGTAAAAATTCTAAAGCACTATCTCACAGATATAAAAAGAGCATGGAAAATGAATGAAGATGAACTCAGAAGATATCAGGATAGGGCTTTGAAAAAAGTCATCAAATATGCATATGATGTTCCCTTGTATCATGATAAATATAAGGCTGCTGGAATCCATCCAGATGATATTCATGGCATGAATGATTTGAAGAAGTTACCACTGGTAACAAAGGCGGAGTTGATAGATGCATTTCCGAATGGCATTGTGCCATCTGGCTATAAAAAGGAAAAGGCATATCTTGTTGGCACATCAGGCTCGTCAGGCAGGCCCTTGCAGATGTATAAGGATGTGGAGTACATAATGATAGAGGCAATGGGAGCATTGAGAATTTTTCATGCTTACGGCATAAACTGGAGGAAGGATAGAATAACGAACATAGGGGATTTTTCTATTCCCACCACCACTGATGAGGAATGCCTCAAAAAGGGCTTGATGGGAAATTTATCTCCAATTCATTCTTTCGACAATTATCAGAATCTGTATACTGGAGAGGATGTTAAGAGTCTGATGCAGAAAATTGACTCATTCAGGCCAAGATTGCTTATTGGATATACAAGTGTTTTGATGGGTCTTGCCACATTGAAGATGAAGGGATATGGAAAGAATGTGAAACCAGAGTATGTAATGTCGAGTGGCGAGGTACTCGATGAATATACAAGAAACTACATAGAGGAGGCATTTAACGCCAGAGTCATGAATGTTTATGCCACCACTGAGGGAGGAACCATTGCTTTTGAATGCCCGGAGGGGAATATGCACATAAACAGTGATTTTGTGCATGTTGAGGTACTTGATAGGAATGGAGAAGAAGTTGAGCCTGGAGAGTTTGGAAGCATTGTTATAACACGGCTGTATCCAGGAGGAACACCTATAATAAGATATACTGGTTTGAATGATATTGCATCTCTTTCCTCATCCCATTGTAGCTGTGGTATGCACACACCAATAATGAAGAACCTTGAGGGAAGAAAGAAGGATGCCATTGTGCTGCCTGATGGAAGAGTATTCCCGCCTGCCACGGTTCCCATGCCGCTTGCGGACGCCATAGCAAAGTTCAATACAAAGCAGATCATGAGATTTCAGTTCATACAGCATGCCATAGACAATATTGAAATAAGGGTGGAGATAGATGAGGATAGGAGGCAGGAAGCTGATACAGATAAATTGCTTGAGGAGATAAGAAAAAATTACGAAAAATTGTTTGGCGAGGCTGTTAAAATTGAGGTGATTGAGAAGGATGCCATGATTCCTGAAGGAAGCGTAACACCGCCATTAATAATCTCAAAAATTGATAGAAATATTGTTGAGAAGTATCTCCTGTAATGCAATACATAAAAAAATTTGATGAAAGGAACAAAGAAGTCGTTTTTGTTGTACGTGATATAATAGAGGTGAGAGTCTCCTTAAAAATTTATGAAAGGTACGCTAAAAAATATGATGATGAATATATAATCTCATTCTGTCCTTACAAGAATTTAAGACATGCCATTACAGGAAGGAAACTCTATTACATAAATGAGGGCATACCTCTCATAGGTCATACTGCATTTGGAATAATAGATAGAGGAACAAATTTAATTCAGGTAAGGCCCATCACAGGATGCAATTTAAATTGCATTTTCTGTTCTGTTGATGAAGGCATAGCCAGCAGGAGCAGGAAGACGGATTACATTGTTGATGTTGATTATCTTTTAAAAAAATTTGGAGAGGTTGTTGACTATAAGAGAAAATTCTGTGATAGAATAGAGGCTCACATAGATGGGCAGGGGGAGCCTTTCATGTATCCATATATCGATAAACTTGTTAAAGAAATTTCAAGGATGGCGGATATTGTTTCAATCCAGACAAATGGGATGTTTATTGATGAGGAGAAGATAAAGAAAATGGAAAATCACATTGACAGAATAAATCTCTCCATTCATTCTCTGAATCCTCAGAGGGCAAGAATGCTTGTTGGTAACAGAGATTATGACATAGAACACATTAAAAATGTTGCAAAGCTCATAGCAGATAGCAGGATTGATTTACTCATTGCCCCTGTATGGGTGCCTGGCTATAATGATGAGGATATTGAGGAAATAATAAAGTTTGGAAAGGAGATAGGAGCCGGCAAGATATGGAAACCCTTCGGCATACAGAAATTTGTTAAATACAGATTTGGAAGAGTTCCAAGAAATGTTAGAATAATGGATTTCAGGAAATTTTTTGATGAGCTGAAGAGAATGGATGAATCTCTCATTTTGAAGGCTGAAGACTTTGGAATACATAAATGCAGGCAGATACCAAAGAAATTCGAGGTGGGAGATGTGCTTAAACTCAGGCTGGAAATGGATGGCAGAATCAAAAATGAGATGCTTGCATTTGCCAGAGATAGAGTGATACAGGTCATAGATACATCCAAAAGGGAAGGAGATTTTGTTAAGGTAAGAATAAAGAGGAACAGGCATAATATATATGTTGCTGAGGAAATGTGATTACATGAACACTATAGGAGGACATTCATCCATACATTGTCCGCATGCTATGCATGAATCATCTATCCATGCTTTTCCATCATCTATCCTTATGGCATTCACAGGGCATTTTCCAACACATACGCCGCATCCAATGCATTCTATGGCTTTGTACGCCACATCTCTGATATCCTTATCCTCCTTTTCAATTTCTATTCCCCCATTCTGAAGCCTGTGGGCAAATTCCTCCCCCTTCTTCCCGAGTATCTTTAAAAAATTCTTCACCCTCTCCTCATTTCCCTCCATCCTGTATGTCCTTTCCCTCTTTATTTCATATTTCATGCCAGACCACTTTGGCGGGCGACGCCACCTCCATAAGCCGAGGCGGAGCCATTCCTCTGGCAGGTCATGGCGGAGAGCGAAATTCTTTAGCTCATTCTCAAAGTCATCCCATCTCTGGTGTTTTTTGAGGGCAAAATCCGCCATGTTGGATGAGGGGCACAGCCAGCATCCTATGCGGTAAAAGCCCTGTTCATACAATTTATTCCACTTTGCCTTTTTCATGAAGAGGTATAGCCAGATATGCATTGCTGTCCAGTTGTGGATGGGTGAGGCTGCTATCTGATTGCTAACCCATGGATTGAACCATCTCTCTCCATGACTCGCTCTATTTGCTGACTCATATCTTCTCTGCCCTATGAATGAAAGCACACCCTCTGGAAAGTGTTTTTTTATAAGCCTTGTTGCAACACCCAGCTTGCATGTTTTGCAGCACCATCTGTAATCTCTGGCAGGAGGACCAAATAGCTTTATACCCTTCCAGAAGGCATCCCCTGCTTTTTCCTCAAGCAACTCCAAGGAATATTTTGAGGCTGTTTCATAAACATGCTCCAGGGTTTCATCAAACTCTATGCCTGTATTCAAAAACATCATGGGAAGCGTATATCCCGCTTCCATTGTGATTAGCAACGTTGCAAGACTGTCCTTCCCTCCGCTGAAGGAGACAGCTGCCTTCCTCCCCTCCTTCTTTATCGTATCATCCACAAATTTTTTTGCCTTTGCCTCATGGCTGAGTATAACTTCCCGATTTGCCTCCATAACATCATTCCATGTTATTTTCCTTCCCTTTTCCACATCCTCCATTCCCCTCCATCTTATCTTTACGGCCATTCCTCTCCCATTCATTTCCTCAGCATTCATTCTTGCCATACCCGTGGCTATCACCCTCCAGTCCCTATCCAGAACAACAACCTCATCACCTTTCCTTATCCCCCCATCATATTCTATAACTCCAGGAGCCATTAAATTTGAAGTTTTGAGTATTGCCTCCACAGCTCCATCATCAGCGATAACATATCCTTTCCTTATTTCAAGCAGAGATGCATACCAGGGACGGGGCTGGAATTTGAATTTTTGCATAAATATATCGTAAACCAGGGCGCCAGCAACCCTGCCATCTATTATTACTTCATCACTTCTGTCTATGGCCGGAATGCTGTTCAGAATTGTAACCTCGGGCACATAACTTGAGCCAAACTGCTTTTTCAATATCTCATCAATCAATTTTCTATCAAAATCAAAAGCAGGCCTTATGTCTCCTGGAGGTGTCAATTTAACGTGTTCTGCTTCCACACCTTCATGGGCTTTTTTGAGGAGGGGAATGTTACATTCCCTGCAGTGATACAATGCAAGCTTGCCAAGTCTTATCATTTTAATCCATTCTCTTCCACATATTTCTCTATTTCATTAAACATTTCATCCACATTGTTGAAATTCTTTATACCAACATTCCAGCTTCTCAATCCAAACACTGGTTTGCCATATTCAAGAGCAAATGCTATTTCTGATAGTGTTCCGTAATGCCCATCTATTGCTATGACAATATCTCCATTCAGGACAACGAGAATATTTCTTGCATATCCCAGGCCAGTAACAATTTTGTAATCCAGATATTCATTTCCTTCCTCCCTATCCTTACTTGGAAGGATTCCTATCGTTGTTCCTCCTTTGGACTTTGCTCCCTTGCTTGCTGCTTCCATTACTCCTTTTCTTCCTCCATTCACCAGAATTGCACCCATCTCGGCTATTCTCTTTCCCACTTCAAATGCCATCCCGTATATTTCATCACTGCACTGTTCCCCACCTATGACACTTATATACATGATGCTTTAATCTATGCCCGTTTTAAACTTTTCTTATGAATTTTTAGGTAACCCCAAATTTAGGTACGCCCTAAAATTTAAATATGGTGTTTCTTTTTCATTTAATGAAAAAGAAAATATTTGTGATTGCAACGGTTTTTATTCTGCTGGCAACACTGCCTGTTATGGCAGATAATACCGACAACCACCCTCCTGCAAAACCAACAATAACAGGTCCTTCAAGCGGTAAAGCAGGAGAGACATATACATATACAGCAACAACAATTGATCCGGATGGAGATAAAATATTCTACTGCTTTGACTGGGGAGATGGAA
>JAGGXW010000063.1 GCA_021162815.1 Thermoplasmata archaeon
GCATATTCATAGGGAGGAATGGAATATGGCCTTCCCCTATTGCTTTTTCTGTTGAATGGATTGCCCAATTTTCTGGATTTTGACTGAATAAAAATAGTAAAGTTTTTTTATATTCCACATTTTATATTTTCTGTCGTATCTTTGCCAGTATCTCATTCCCATCCCCTATATCCCCATGGGGATGGGAATTTAAATTTCATCATTTTTTCGACAAACCAATAAAAAACAAAATGTTTATATAAAGGGAGAGGAATTCTATTCTTGTAAAAAAGGAAAAGGTTAAAAAATGATAAGCATTTTAGAAGGCAAACCTAAAGGGGGAATAAAATGTATGGAGAAAAATTAATTAGGAAAATCGGGAGTTTGGTAGTAGTAGCAATATTGATAACGAGCGCATTTGCAGTATTGCAGAACGGAAGAATCGCAGGAGCATCAGAGGGCCCATCTGAAAATACAACGGTGCCCATAATAACGGAAATAATGTATAATCCAGCATCTGGAAATCCAGAGTGGATAGAGCTTTACAACCCTATGAATGAGGCAATGAACACCACGGGATGGTATATTAAAGATGCATCTGATACTGTTTTTGGCAATCTGCCATCTTCAATACCGCCTCACACTTATATTTGTGTAAATCACTCAGAGGGATTGTTAAATGATGGTGGAGATACAATTAATCTGTATAATAGTACAGATGCTATTGTAGCAACTGTTACATATTCCAACGTTGCTGCTGAAGGAAAGACCGTAGCACTCAACGAAACAGGTGCATGGGTGGAAGCAGAGCCAACATGCGGAGCAGTAAACAGTGTGATGAATCCGCCTGTTACCACATGTGATGTTTCTGGAGAAAATATTGTGGATGATATGTATGTGAATGTTACAATCACCCTGAATGCAACAGATGAAACATCAGAGGGGTTGAGAACTTACTATAAGATTGACGATGGCAGCTGGAATGAATACAATGGTAGCTTTACTGTAACATCTGTTGGAGAGCATAAGGTATGCTTCTATTCAGTTGATTTCTGGGGTGCAACAGAAGAAACAAAGAATGTTACATTTGAGATAGCCAATCTCTCAAAACTTACAGTAACTCCAACAGAAGCAAACTGGGATGAAGTTAAGGATATCACCGTCAATAATGCTGAGGGAAATATTGCATTATATGATCCAGATGGAACTCTGAGAGAGGGTCCATCACCACCACCATATACTGTATGGACAGGGGTGAGATTTGATAAGAGTGGAAACTGGTGGGTTGTTGATGGTGTGGGAAATGCAAAGGCGATAAAAGTTAAGCCTGTTAGCCTTGAGGTAAATGTTACAACACCTGATATGGATTTCCTCAAGAATGGTCAGAGTGGTTCTGTTATAGATATAACGGGTACAGTTAAAATGAACGGAGCAGCAGCTACAACAGCAACAGTAAAGATACATTATCCTGATGGTTCAACAGCCACGACAACAGTGCAGAACGACTCAACATTTAAATTCAGAACCGTATATATTGGCTTGAAAGGTGCAGGAGTTTATAACATAACAGCATACATAGGTAATGAGGCCAGGCCTGATGCATTTGGATATGATACTTTCACAGTAAATGTTGTGGAACCAAATATAACAAAAGTTAAGGTGGATGCTGTTGGAGGATTCCCAAATGGAATGGCAGTTTTTGAAGTTACTTATCCAGAGGATGAAGCAGCATTGCTTGTAGCAAACGCTTTCTATCCGAATGTAAAGTATAATGTTTCAGTATACAAGGGAGATGAATTGTATGCATGGAAGAATACTTCTGATGGAAATGCTGGCGGAAACATAACATTTAATGTAGAGAACAAGTTCCTCAATCTCACATCTGGCATGTGGGAAACCGGAGATTATACATTGAAAGTTAGTGTGGATGTGAATGGTGACAATCACTGGGATTATGTTGGAAGTGAAGATTATACTGTGAATGCAGCACCTCCTGTAAATGTAAATATTCTGAAACCAGCAAATGGAGTGCTGAATGTGCTTGCTCCAGCCCAGAACGCTCAGGTAATCCAGATACAGATATATGGCAAGGACATGAATACATATGGTAATTCAACAAATCTGAATATTGGACCAAATAAGGAAAATGTTACAGAGAGAATAAAGGTTGAAGGGGATGTGATATATTCTCCACCTAAGGATGCGTATGAAGAAGTTGGAAACGGAATATGGAACATAACAGTATTTCCAGCTCATGGAAATGGAAAGATTTATGTGAACATTACCTGGCCAGGTGAGGAGACAGTAACCAAGGAAATAAACGTTGAGGATGGATTATATGCAAGTGTTAATCCAAGCAGCGTGATAGTGGATGAAACCAATGACATAAGCGTTATGGTGAAAGATGCAACTCAGGAATACGGAATATACGGAGCAAATGTTACACTGAGATATGAAACAGGCCTTTATGGATTCGGAGATAAGATTGTTGCAGGAGATACACAGGCAAGTGGAGAGTGCCAGTTCAAGAACGTGACATCAACGAAAGCAGATGTTAATATACTTGTAATTGTGAATTTCTCGGCACAGAACAAATATGCATATGCAATCATAAAATCACAGCCAGCCCATGATTTGAATGTTGCAGTGTCTCCTTCCCAAGTAATGGCTGGAGAGAAAACACAGTTCAGGGTGAATATCACAAGAAACAATGAAAGCTATGATGCAACCTTCCTTGTCTATATACTCAATGAAACACAGCTCTCACAGCTTCATGATGGAAAACTTGATCTATCAGCACTCACACCATATCCAATTCATAGAGTAAGCAAGGGTAATTATACCACCACAGACCATATCAATGAAGCAGGAACATATTATGTATATATCAAAACGGATGATAGCAAGCATGATAACATAAATAATGAGCCAAGCTTTACAGTTTCCAAGGTATCTGTTTCAGCAGAACCTTCAATGCTTGTAAAAGATGTGGATACAAATAAGACTGTGGTGTTCACAGTTACATGGAATGGACAGTCCGTCAATGGAACACTTCGCATACATGGAATAAAAGAAATACATAGTTTTGATGCATTCGTTGAAAATGAGAGTTATGATGTGGAAGTGGTAAATGGAACAGCAAACATAACAGGTGTGGATGCAATAGCAGTAGGAAACATAACGTTTGAATTCCTGCCAGCAAAGATGGGTAGTGAATATGCTGCCGCTGATGGCATGCTTAAAGTTGTCGCACCTGCGATAGAGATATTACAGCCGGCAAATAAAGTAGCATTTATGGCAGAAGAGAACCTCATAGTCCTGCAGGTTAAACATCCTCTTACAGGAAATGGATGTGCAGGAATGGAAGTGGAGATAGAGACACCAACAAGCAACGGAAGGATACCTGTTGGCACAACAGATGACAATGGAAAGATAATGATAGGAATAATGCCTCTACAGACAGGTGTGATAAAGATTTATGTGAACGGTGAACTTACTGGTGAAATAAACATTTACATTGGACTGAGAATAAACATGAATGACCAGATAACCAAGGACAAGGAAGCCCTGATAAAGGTTACAACAATAGCTGGAAGACCAATTGAGGGAGCAACAGTAAAGGTAAATGGAAATGTGGTTGGAACAACTGATTCAAATGGGGCTGTATCTTACAAGCCGGCAGATACAGGTACAATAACAGTTACGGCAGAGAAGGATGGATATTACAAGGCAACAAAGACGGTGGTTGTTGTTAAGGGTGCATCATCATCCAGTACACCAGGATTTGAATTGATAGGAATGGCAGTGGCATTGCTGACAGCGATAGTGATTGCAGCAAGAAGGAGAAAGTAAAAACCTCCCTTTCCCCTTTTATAATATCTTTTAATTTTGTTTTATTTTCTTTTGGGCCTGCTTTATCAGATGGTTAAGAAAAAATAAAATATTTGATTAAATATGCAAGTTGAGGAGGATTGATAAAAATGTTCAAACTTAATACAGTTCTGCATCATGGAAGAGGTTGTTTGGATGAATTGAAAGAACTTGAGGGGAATAAAGCAGTTATTTTTGCATCAAATTCAATGAGAAAGTATGGTTTTGTTGATGAGGTGTTATCTAATTTAAGTATGGAAAGCGTGGTTATAGATGGCGTAAAGGCGGAGCCAGAGGCAGAGGAAATTACAAAATATGTAAATATTCTTCATGAGGAGAGACCAGATATTATTGTTTCTATAGGGGGAGGAAGTGTTATAGATACATCAAAGGCAGCATTATATGATTACAAAAATGCCACTTTGATAGCCATACCATCCACAAGCGGAAGCGGAAGCGAGGTGACGGCGGCATCTGTGATTAAGGAGAATGGGATGAAAAAAAGCATCG
The DNA here is from genome assembly GCA_021162815.1 of Thermoplasmata archaeon. GTDB lineage: Archaea > Thermoplasmatota > E2 > UBA202 > JdFR-43 > JAGGXW01. Next base: position 4,360 of record JAGGXW010000063.1, read on the forward strand.
TTGCTCCATATTTACAGCCATCTCATGCCTTTCTTGATCCAAGGCTGCCCGAGAAAATGCCATCTCAACTTGCTGCCAATACAGGAATGGATGCACTGAGTCATGCTCTGGAAGCACTGGTATCTCCTCTTTCATCTCCGTTCTCAGATTCTTTTGCCATGAGGGCTGCAAAGATAATATTTGAAAATATAGAGAAATCTGTTAATGGAAATGAGGAAGCAAGAGAAAAAATGCATTACGCTTCATGTATGGCAGGTATTGCAATACTAAATGCGAGAGTTGGTTTGTGTCATGTGCTGTCCCACAAAGCAGCGATATTCAATCTCCCTCATGGCTATTTAAATGCAGTTTTTCTTGAGCATGTTGTTGAGTTTAATAGAAGAAATGAGGAAGCAAGAAATAAATACAGAATGCTGGAGAAGGAAATGAATATAGATTTAGTAGATGAAATAAGGAGGATTAAAAAGGAAATAAAAATCATTCCTCTAAAAAATATTGTGAATGAAAAAGATTTCATGAATAAACTCGATATCATTTCATCTGAAGCCTCTGTGGACAATCTCATGAAGTTCAATCCTGTTTCTGCTGATGTGCAGGAAATTCGCAAGTTATATATGAGGGCATATGAGGATGCATATTAACCAATAAATACTGGAACATGATTCATTATAAAATGCATGATGAATCTCTTATAAAGGAATTAAAAAGAAAAGCTCTTGAGATAAGAAAGTGGGTGGTAGAATCTGTTTACAGAGCTGGCTCTGGCCACCCTGGAGGAAGTTTATCAATTGCTGATATACTTGCATGCCTTTATTTTCACGAAATGAGGCACAATCCTAAGGACCCAAAATGGCCTGATAGAGATAGGCTTGTGCTTTCAAAAGGACATGCCGCTCCAGCTTTATATGCTGCCCTTGCGTTATCTGGTTATTTTCCCGTTGAGGAATTAAAGAATTTAAGAAAGATAGGACATTTCCTTCAGGGCCATCCCTGCATGAAGAAAGTACCAGGAGTGGATATGTCAACCGGCTCCCTTGGTCAGGGATTGAGTGCGGGAGTTGGAATGGCTCTTGCAGCAAAAATAGATGGTAGAGATTACCGTGTTTTTGTAATTCTTGGGGATGGAGAAATACAGGAAGGGCAGATATGGGAGGCAGCAAATTCGGCATCTCATCTAGGACTGGATAATCTCATTGCCATACTCGATAGAAATAGGTTGCAGATAGATGGACCAACTGAGGAGATAATGCATGATGAGCCTCTTTCATTGAGATGGAAAGCATTTGGATGGGAGGTTGTTGAAATCGATGGGCATGACATTGAGGAAATACTGGCTACATTTCATGAAATAAAGCATAATGAAAAACCCACTCTTATCATAGCGCATACCATAAAGGGTAAAGGGGTTTCTTTCATGGAAGGAACACTTTCATTTCATGGAAAACCTCCCAGCAAAGAGCAATATCTCAGGGCAATGAATGAACTTGAACAGGAGGAGCGTGAGTTAAATGGTTAGAGCAAGAGTCACTGAAAAGATGAGAAACCTGAGAGATGCATACAGCTCGGCATTGATAGAACTTGGTTACAAAAATGAAAATATCGTTGTCCTTGATGCTGATCTCGCTCTTTCCACAAAGACCAAGAGATTTGGAACCGTCTTTCCAAACAGATTCTTTGACATGGGTATATCCGAGGCGAATATGATGGGTGTAGCCGCTGGCCTGGCGACATGTGGCAAGATTGTATTTGCATCCACCTTTGCAGTTTTTGCTACTGGTAGAAGTTACGACCAGATAAGGCAATCAATAGCATATCCTGAACTGAATGTGAAAATAGTTGCCACTCATGCAGGCATTTCTGTAGGGGGAGATGGAGCGAGCCATCAAATGCTTGAAGATATGGCTTTGATGAGGGTTCTTCCAAATATGAGAGTTATTGCCCCTGCTGATGCCACTGAAATGGAGGATGTGGTACCGGCAATAGCATCTGTTGAAGGGCCTTTCTATGTGAGAATAGGAAGGGCCGATGCGCCCATAATATTTGATAAACATGGGCATTTTAGAATTGGTAAAGGATATGTACTCAGGAGAGGAAATGATGTCACAATAATTGCCACTGGGACCATGACCGCTGAAGCATTAAAGGCCTATGAAATACTGGTGAAAAAAGGAATAGAGGCAAGAGTCATTCACATGCCCACTGTAAAGCCTGTTGATGAAAAATTGATAAGAAGAGCGGCAAGAGAAACATCATTTATAGTGACTGCAGAAGAACACAACATTATTGGCGGCCTGGGAGATGCGGTTTCAATGGCAATGCACGATGATCCCGTTCCATTATTGAGGATAGGAGTCAATGATGTATTTGGGGAAAGTGGAGAGGCCAGAGAGTTAATGGAAAAATATGGATTAACCGCAGAGAATATTGCAAAACAGGTGAAAAGACTGCACAGGAAATACAATCAATAACTATTTATTCCCTGTATTTTTTCATGAATTATGAAGATATTTATAGATACGGCTGATATTGATGAGATAGAAGAAGCCTATTCATGGGGAATTCTCGATGGAATAACCACCAATCCCTCTTTGATAAAAAAAGCAGTGGAAAAGTTAAAGAATAAAGGAAAGAAAGTGGATATGGAAGAATACATCAAAAAAATATGCAGTATAGTTGAGGGCCCAGTTAGTCTTGAAGTGAGAGGAATAAAAGCAGAAGAGATGGTGAGAGAGGGTAACATCCTTTACGAAAAATTCAATGATATTAACGATAATATTGTGATTAAGATACCGGTAAATACTGCCTTTAATGAAAATGATGAGCAATTTGAGGGAATAAAGGCAATAAAAGAGTTAGAGGAAACAGGAATTCCGACAAATGCTACCCTCATAATGGCGCCTGAGCAGGCCTTACTTGCCGCCAAGGCAGGAGCGAGTTATGTAAGTCCATTTCTCGGAAGAGTAGATGATTATATAAGAAGTGTTAAAGGAATAGAATATTCTAAAATGGACTATTGGGACTTTGATGCATCAATTCTCATGGAAAATAAGGAAAGGGAGAAAAAAGCAGAGAATGGTTATAAAGTTGTTTCATCTGTTTCATACAGTGATAATGGAATTTACAGCGGTGTACATCTTGTGGAGAGTATAATAAGAATTTTTGATTCTTATTCCTATGATACTGAGATAATAGCAGCCAGCGTAAGAAATGCAAGACAGGTGAGACTGGTGGCAGAGATGGGGGTTGATATAGCAACCATACCATTTACTGTCATAAAGGAGATGGTATCCCATTACAAAACCATGGAGGGTATGAAGAAATTTACACAGGATGTGGTTGAAGAATACAGTAAATTATTTGAATAAAGATGGCAGAAATAAATGCTGAAGGGCTTGGTCAAAAAACCAAATATATTTTTTCCTCTCCCCCCACAGTTATAAGTGTTATTTTCATATTTTTATTTTCTTCGATAATCGGGATGCTGTTTACTGAAAAAATTTATGAAGGGATATTATTTGGTGTTATTTCTATTGCCATTCCTATTTACATTTCTATTATTTTTGTATATTTAATCAAAAAGTGTATGAATATCCGATATAGGATGAAGACAGAGATTTTTCTTTCCTCTTTTTTAATTTTTCTATCCCTAATCTTATTTATTGCCATATCGGTTTTTAATTGGTTTGTAAAGCTAAATATTGAAGAAGCTCTTTTATTCTCTCTTGCCTCTCCTATCTGGCTCAGACATGTATATCTATCCTCTATAATTGAAACAGATGAAAAAAAATCCATTTTTTTAACTATTCCTTACTTTCTCCTACTGTTGATATTCCTTGGTATTGTGATGAACATGCCCATTAAAAACTTTATACTGTTTTCAATTTTTATCGCAGTATCTTTGACATCCTCTCATATATTTTTGAAAGCTGTAGATGAACCCATGCACCGCCTTTTTGGCATTGGTGGCCTTGAGTTTACAAGATGGATGATAGAGCATTATAAGGAGGGAACAGAGTATGGAAAAAGGAGGTTAGAGGAGTTATTCGATCATCTTGGAGAAATGATGAGGGTTGAAGGTAAAACCATAAGTTTCTGGAAGAAAAACGGAGAACTTTATGGAGTAATGAACGTAAATACTGCTCATCCTGGCCCAATAGGGGAAGTGGGCGGCGGAAATATGCCGCAAAAAATATCCAGATTTATTGGTTGCAATAATTTTATCATGCCACATGGTGCATCTATACATGACCTAAATCCAGTAACAACAAATGAAGTAAAAAAGTTAGCAGATAAAATTGCATCTTCGTTGAATGGGGAAAACGTTAGAGTTAGCAAATCAATAAAAGTAGAGGGAGATGTTGAAGTACTTGCTCAGAGATTTGGAGATTATTTACTCATTGCAGAAACATCATCAAAATATGGTGCAGAAGATATCGATCCGTCTGTAGCATTTCTGCTTGAGGAGAAAATTAAAAATGAGGGATATGGAGGTCTTATTTTTATAGATTCTCACAATAATCTACCAGATAAAAGAGATGAGACATTAATATATTCTCTCAAATATCAGTCAATAGAAGATAGCGTACTCAAAGCTGCATCCTTATTAAAGCAGGCTTCTCTTTTTACTCCATCAGTAGGAATAGGGAAATATAAGGACATTGGGATAGATGAGGGCGTAGGCCCTATGGGGATAATCTCGCTTGTTATTGATGTGGGTAATCAAAAAACAGCCTATACTGTCATAGATGGAAATAATATGGTTAAGGGAGTTAGAAATAAAATAATTGAGAAACTAAGTGAATTTGTGGATAATGTGGAAGTGATGACCACTGATAATCACTATGTAAACAGAACATATGGAGGAAGCAATCCACTTGGTAAAAAAGGAGATAACAACCTTATTGAAGGATGCATAGAAAGTGTGAGAAATGCAATAGGGGATATGCAGGAATGTGATATAAAATTAAGCAGGTTTTTAACCGAAATAAAGGTGATGGGGGCAGGAAAGCCAACCCAGTTGTTATCTGTTTCAGAGCCCCATTTTCATAACCTTAGAGGCATTGCCTTTTTATCAATTCTATCCATGGTCTCCTTAGACGTTATACTCTCTCTATTCCTGTAATTCTTCATTTTGTGAAATCTCATCAGGAAGAGAGAAGTACGCTATTATTTCCAGTATTTTTGCGATGAATATTATGATTGCACCGACAATAACTATTATTGTTACAGCTCCAACAAAATATAGCAAGCCTGTTGTATGAAACATCTCCACACCTGTTTTATCTGCAATTGAGTAATAACTCTTTTTAAGAAACGATGAAGCTATTATCATTAATATCCAGAGGGCGACAAGGGCTATTAAAAGACCAACTATAATATGCTTCAAAGCATCCATGCCATGCAACTCGCTTTCTACTTTTGTCACATTAAAAATTACATCCACACCTATAAAGGCAATAAAAGAGGCAATGGCTACAATCCCTGCAATTATGCTTATTACGAAATACAGGATGTAGTTATTCATTATTGAGGAATCTTTTAACTCCGTTGATAAATTCTTTACAGCAATCAAAATGAGTATCACACCGGCTATGCTGACTATAATCCCGGCATATGGTATGAACCCCCCAATTAAGGATAAAATTGCTCCGACGCCTCCATAAGTTTTTGCCTGATCCAATGACATATTTGTAAAAAGTTGGTATAATTTAAATATTTTGAAAAATCCTGCTGTGTTGAATAAATCAGAATGAATAAGGAAATTGCCATGTAGGTGTTTATATTATGAACAATTGCCATGGCAATTATATGTTTCATTCTCATTGATTTTTTTCTGTATCTTGTGAATAATAATCTCCTGTTTTCCAATCCTCCAAATACTCCCTCTATTATTCCCCTAAATTTCTCTTATAGAGCTTTCCATCAAATACTTTTCTTGCCCTCCCTCTATATTTCCTTGCTTTTTATCATATCTTCTCTGCTTTATTATCGGTTTTATTCCTATGCTGAAACATTTTTCATACAACTCCTCACAATCAAAACCTGCATCAGCAAAAAGTATAGTAGCATTTGTCTCAATTTCACTCAGCATTTTGGTGGCAAAGTATGAATCCGATGTTAAGAATGCATCAGCATTTGCAATTACTATTGCATTCTCCTCCGGATAATACTCTGCAACAATGTTCAATTTGTCTACTAGCTTCCGTCTTTTTGATTTGCATTTTATGATTGCTGGAACATATAATCTATCAGTTGTTACCTCTGTAGAATCTGCTATCGATATGGGAATATGCTTTTTCCCGATCAAATTTTTTATCTCACTCCTTATCATCAAAAGCAATTTCTGGAGACAATGATGGGGGATTTTTTGAAATGCTTTTCCAAATGTTCTATGATCAATATGCTTTCCAAATATCAAATCTGATAAAAATTCATCTCTCAAACTCAAATCAAAGAATGTGGAAATGATGAATACAGCTGTATATTCATATGGATTAGGTGCTGAAGGTCTGCCCAGCTTTCTGGCTTTTGATTGAATAAAATAGTAAAGATTTTTTACATTGCATAATTTATATCTGGCATCATATCTTTGCCAGTATATCATAAAATTTTTCAACAAACCCTATTTGTTCAACACAGCAGCCTCAAACAAACATTTATATTTCCTAAAATATACATGTGTGGATAAAATAAAAAAAATTGAGGAGTTAAAAGAAAAAAGAAATGCAATAATTCTCGCCCATAATTATCAACGACCTGAGGTACAGGATGTAGCCGATTTTGTTGGCGATTCCCTGGGGCTGGCAATAGAAGCGAGTAAAACAGATGCGGATGTCATAGTCTTCTGCGGTGTCGATTTTATGGCTCAATCTGCAAAAATTATCAATCCCGATAAGATAGTATTATTCCCTGAGCCAGGAGCCAAATGCCCAATGGCGGCCATGGTTGATGCAGACTCTCTTTTAAAGCTGAAGAAGGAAAAGAAAATGAATATTGTGGCGTATGTGAATACAAGTGCAGAGGTTAAGGCTGTTTCTGATATATGCTGCACTTCTGCTAATGCTGTCAAAGTTGTGGAAAGCATGCCCGATGGTGTCATTTTTGTTCCTGATGAGAATCTCGGAAAGTATGTGAAAAGATTTGTTAAAAAGGAGATACTCATATGGCCCGGATTCTGTCCAACGCATCAGGCCATATCATCTGAAGACGTAATTGAAGAAAAGAAGAAACATCCTGATGCTGTGGTGATGGCCCATCCTGAATGTATAGAGGAAGTAATAGACATGGCAGATAAGGTGGCATCCACAGAAGGAATGGTGAGATATGCAAGGGAAAGAAATGCAAGAGAATTTATAGTTGCCACAGAACAGGGTCTTTGCTACAGGCTTAGTAAGGAAATGCCCGATAAAAAATTTTACTGCATATCTCATGCAGTATGCCCCACGATGAAAAGGATAACTCTGGATAGTATAATAAGGAGTCTGGAAAACATGCAGCCTGAAATAGTGATTGATGAGGAAATAATAAACAAAGCAAGAAAACCACTGACAAGAATGATAGAACTGGGAAGAGATTAAGCAAATTTTGAGGATAAACTTCTCACTCTTTCAATTGCACTCTTACCATCATGAACATCTTTTATTATCTCCGCTATTTCATCCATCTCCGCCTTTCCCATTCCAATGTGTGTTACCTCAGCCACCCCAACTCTGCCTGAGGAGTCAATAAATACCTTATTTTTCTCAAGCTCTATGAAGAATTTTTTTAACTCATCTCCTTCCATATCAAGGAGGAATTGATGAGATTCTGTAAAGCCCTTTTCCTCATATTTAACAGGAATGCCATACTCATGGAGTTTGGATGCCAGATATTTTGCGTTGCTGATTACATTTCTGGCATATTTCTTTCCCTCCCTCAACATTTCCTCCACAACTATTGCAAGAGAAGCTACCCTGTTCATATGGATATTGTCAACAAGTCCTATCCCTTCATCAAAAGAAAAAAGAAGATATTTTTCAAGCATGGATGCATGCTCATCATCATTCGTCATCACAATTCCTCCCTGGGGACCAGGAAAACTTTTATGAGTGGAGCCAAACATTATGTGCATGCCCTCCTTTAATGGCTGCTGAAATTCTTTCCCTGCTATCAGCCCAAGAACATGAGAGGCATCATATGCTCCTGTTTCACAGTCAACTCTCTCCATCAAATCTGTTAGAGGAAATGGAAACAGTATTGTTGACTGGGCCATCAAAAGAAGTTTGCATTTCATGCCGCTTATTTTTTCTATATCCACTTCATGTCCTTTCATTGGAAGAGGTATGAATTTTCTTTCAAATTTTTCATATCCAAAAGGATATCCTCCATGCTCCTTTGGTATCCCTGCCACTTCATCACCTGATTTTGTGAATGCAAATATGACGGATAAATCACATATATTGCCTGAGACGGGGGTTAGAAATGCATATTTCACTTTGAAAAGTTTTTTAGTCAATTCAACAGCTTTTTCATATATCTTTTCTGCATATTCTGAGCCTCCATACCAGTCCGTACCATATCTCCCTGCCAGATCACTTGAAAGAGCCTTTAAAGCAGGTGGAGATAGTCTGTTCTCCGATGGGATGAGATTTATGCCATTTATTCTATATCCCTCATGTTTCTTTATAAGCTCTGTTATCTCAGTTTCTTCCATGCTATCGCTATTATAACGGCCACAATAATTATGGCAATTGCAATTGAGATGACTCCAACAAAATCTGTTTCCATTCCCTTGCTTTCAAGGGAAATGGAGAATGTGACTGCATTACTCTTTCCAGGATAGCCTGTTGGGTAATATGTTACCCTGAATGGCATATCAAATGTACCAATCTCCCTTGCTTCTATTTTCATGGTTATTTGCTTCTGTGATTTTGATGGTATTATTATGTTATTATCATAGGAAACAGAATAAGCAGAACTATTGTTCAGTCTTTCTATACTTATGGTTACAGGAGCGTTGCAATCATTTGTTATGTTCAGATATATCGTTTTCTCCTCTCCCGAGCTGCATTCAACCTTTGATGGATGGTCAATCTGTATGCCATGGTCAGCAAAATCCTGCATTACAGCCACAGCTTTTTTTGCATCAGCACCACCAATCAGAAAATTACCATTTGTATGAGCATGAAGAGTAAATGAATACTGTGTAAAGGCCTCTATCTCCTGCTTTGATGTGAGATGAACCTCTATATCCCTCTTAATGCTTCCTCCTCTAAATCCAGTTGGTGTTATCACAAAACTTGATGGTGTGCATGTAACAGAGAGCCAGTCAGGAACATTCTCAGCATCAATGTATATGGTGACAGCAGTAGGAATTATGGCTCCAAAACCCCAGCTGAAATTTATATGGGCATTTATTGTTATGCTTCCATCAGCAGGTACAGGAGGTGCTTCATCCACACTCATTTCCATGTCCGCAGACACAAAAGATGCGCCAGCCTGCGGCATCAGCATTGCCGCAGCCAGCATAATAATAATTTTGATTGCATGATTTGCCATGTGCTATAAACATGAATAGTAATAAATTTTTTGTGCAAATTGCTTCTTTACCTTATACCTGCAATAAAATAAAGTTAAAAAGTGGTGATGCATTATCATCATGCTTGAGAGAGAGGAAGTCTGGAAAATAGTGGATGAATATGGCTCTGAAAATATCAAGATTGCTGCAATAGCATCACATTCTGCTCTCGATACCTTTGATGGAGCCAAGGAAGAGGGATTTGAAACAATAGCAATATGCCAGAAGGGGAGAGAGAAAACATATGCCAACTACTTCAGAACCAAAAGGATAGGAGATAAGAGGATAGGATTTGTTGATGATGTGTGGATATTTGATAAATTCGCAGAGGTGCTTAAAAAGGAGAATCAGGAGAAACTGAGGAAGGAGAACGTTGTATTTATTCCAAATCGTTCCTTCACATCATACTGCTCTCTTGATGAAATTGAGGATAATTTCAGAGTGCCATTGTTTGGTTCCCGAAATCTTCTGAGAAGTGAGGAGAGAGGAGAAAAGCAGGATTATTACTGGTTACTCGAAAAAGAAGGACTGCCATTTCCCGATAAAATAGAGGATCCGAGGGAAATAAATGAACTTGTGATAGTAAAACTTCATCATGCTGTCAAAAAACTTGAGAGAGGATTCTTCACGGCATCATCTTATGAGGAGTATAAAGAAAAGGCGGATAAATTAATCAGGCAGGGTGTTATAACAAAAGAGGATCTCGAAAAAGCCAGGATAGAGAGATACATCATAGGTCCTGTGTTCAATCTGGATTTCTTTTATTCTCCAATTCTCGGAGAACTTGAACTGCTTGGTATAGACTGGCGTTTTGAAAGTAGCCTAGATGGACATGTTAGATTGCCAGCTGACCAGCAGCTTTCTCTTCCAGCTCATCAGAGAATACCCGAATACACCGTATGCGGACACAATGCAGCCACGCTGAGAGAAAGCCTGCTGGAGAAAGCCTTTGAACTGGGAGAAAAGTATGTTAAGGCAACTGAGAAGCATTATGGAAGCAAGATAATAGGGCCATTCAGTTTGCAGACATGTGTTGATAAGGATTTGAACTTCTATATATATGATGTAGCACCCAGAATAGGAGGCGGTACAAATGTGCATATGTTTGTCGGCCATCCATATGGCAACTCATTATGGAGAGACAGAATGTCCACCGGAAGAAGAATAGCTCTCGAAATAAAAATGGCTGTGGACGATGGAAGATTGAAGGAAGTGGTGAGCTAATTCAGCGGGGTACAAAGAACTGTATTTCTGGAATCATTATGCTTGCATTGTTGCCAGCAATATCATAAGCAATGGCGGTGAGATTGTAAATTCCTATGGTGCTGTTAACATCCCATATATATGGCTCTTCATCCACCTTTGCAACCAGTTTATCTCCCAGATAGAACTCTACCCTATCCATTCCAGATGGAGTATCATTTGCACACACTTCAATGGACATTCTACCAACAACCATTGTATCCTTTGGTATTCTAAGAACAGGGTATTTATTTCCCCTCAGATATAAGAAGCCTGCCTCAAAATTTTTGAATGAAATCTTTGGTTTTGTTTTGTCTATCTTTATAGTTATATTTCCATCCGCCTCATTTCCTCGCTTATCCTTGGCATAATACTCCAGAAGATGAATGCCATTGGTCGTTATCTTTATTCTTCCTTCATAATTTCTCCAGTAGTCTCCATCAAGTCTCCATTTGAATTCCTCTATATCACTTCCATTATCTCCTGCCTCAATTGTCACGGTTACATTGCTTCTGTACCATCCCTGGTTTTCTCTGCCTTCAACATAGATGGTCAGATAGGGTGGCTCCTTATCCTTTTTGATGCATCCTGTCAGAGCGGAAAGAATGAATATTCCTGCTATAGCCACAATATATATTTTTTTCATTTCACCATCCTTCTCTATCCATAAAGGTTAAATCAAGATTGCTCCAGTCATCTCTATCATTTTCTCCATGGCTTCCATCAGAGTAATCCACCAGCTTATACACATATCTATAATTCATGCAGCTTTTATAATTTCCATATTTCCAGTAATCTTCCTGCCATGGAAACCTTGAATTATCATTATCACATCCAGGACTGTTGCTGTGAAATATGCCAAGATTGTGCCCAAGTTCATGCATGAAACCACTGGCAAGAGCAGTGTAATAATTACTTCCCTGCAATTCCAGTGCCCATGTCCACTTTCTCACATAAGCCACACCAACAGTAATGCTGTCAACATAGAACATTCTTCCTCCCGCAGGCCTGGAACTCCAGTATATATTGCTGCACATGAGAGCATAGTGAAACACACCCCTCTTCCAGTTGTGTTCATCTTCATTCATGAAATACTTCCATCTTATGTGCCTTAACTCCATTCCGGTGAGGCTGTCATCATATGGTACAAAATCTCCTCCTCCATTCCACCCATCATCGATGTGGAGGGTGATATTATGCTTTGCAAATGCATTTTCTATTAACCATTGAGATTCCTTGGGGAATACGTAATCCTGCTGCCATGGATATTTGGCTTTCATGAAATCAACCTCAACAAAAATATCCCTAGCAAATGGATCAGAGTACCACTGGCTTGTTTCATACTCCTCATAATTGCTCAGGCCATCATTATCAGGGTCAAGATTTTTATGGTCCTCCCATACCAAAGGATTATATCCGTATTTATCTTCCCACCAGCAGGGAATACCATCCCCATCTAAATCCATATCATCATAATTTTTGGAGGGATCAAGTCCATATTTCACCTTATCCCAGTATGTCATCCTCCCCGCCATCTCCCATGGTATGGATTCCTGTATATCAAACCATATCTCACAATCATTCTCATTGTAGTTACCATCTTCAAATCCAGATGCATGGCCATATCCATCTGAGTCATTTAAGTAATCATCTCCATACCACTCTCCTGTGGTGAGATTATAAAATATTGTTATGCTTTTTCCAGCCAGATATGGACTGCTTCCTCTTCCTATATCGCATGGCCTGTCAATCCTTCCTTTTTTCCACAACTCAATTTGGATAGGAATGACAGAATTTGAATAATTTATTTTTTTAGATGCAACAGGCCATTCTATCTCAATTTCCTTGCCTGTGTATTCATCCTGCCAGAATACGGCATCACTTCCGTTTATTAACACTTTAAAATAAAATGTTGGTTCTTTCTCATCCACACTCAATGCCCTTATCTTCTCCACATGAACGACTACTGTTACATTCTGGGGAGGAGCGGTTATAGCAGAGGTATTTTCATATTCATATGTCCTCACACCAAGGATAGAAACAGGGATTATCATGAGTATTGCTATGGCCACTGCCAATTCTTTTTTCATAGAAAATGCAATATTTGAGAATATAAGTATTTAACGATTTACCAAATAAATTATCCATTCATGCCCAAAATTTTAGATAAAAATTCCTCCAGCTCAGGAAATGCCCCATGATAATATGCTTTGCTGCATCCTGGTGTGGATGCCACCATTTTTTTAAGCATCTTTTCCGAAAGAAATTCAACAGCATATTTAGCAGCTATATGGCCAAATGCCACATTTCTTTTCATGGCAATATCTGTGAATCGTGGTGCATAATGGCCGCCGCCTATGCCAATGGCTATTTCTGCATCGTTCATTATATCTTTATTTTTGCCTGTCTCGAGTATGGCTTCAGCAATAACCCTGCATGCCCTTTTGTTATTCCATTCTTCCTTCGTGCTACCCGTTTCAATAAAGAAAGTGGGCGTTTTCAGATATGGCCCGTGGTGTGTGGCTTCATAACTCACCTGATATTCCATTCCATCTGCTTTCCTGTGAAGCAATGAGAGAGCATATTTCATTAAAAGAGGATGAGATGGCACAAGTTCTTCATCTTTGCCCCCATACAATGCTTTTCCAAAATTTCCTATGGGATGAACTGTCAAACTTTTTATATGGCTCTTCGAGGAATGCTTTGATGCAAATACCACTGCATCAATTTCATATCCTTCCTTTCTTATCTCCTCATCCACATTGTTATGATAAAGATGCATGTCTGGAATGTGATACATCACCATATTCTCATGGATATAAAAATCTCCCTCCCTTCTCCATTCAGCAATTTTCATCAATTCCTTTCCAATATTCACACTTGCCTCATCTTCCTCTGATATTATGATGGCAATCATTATCCACCTCCATTAATGGAAAACGCTTTGCTTTCCCTCTACATTTTAGTGTAATCATTGTATTCTTCTTTAACTTTCTCATTCCAAAGTATCTCATAAATTTATTGGGAATATTTTTATGTGACCGGTCATATATCCATGTGCCCCATAACAGAAGCAAGGATGAGTTGCATGAGTTCATAAAAAAGTTAGAGAATCAGGCCATTGAAACAGCAGAGGAAAGACACCCCATATACATAAAGGCAGGGTTGAAAGATTCTGAGCTTGTACTGGATGTGGGATGTGGCTCAGGAGTTGTAACCAAAGATATTGCCACCCATACCAATGGCAGAGTTATAGCCCTTGATGATTCCCCAGACATGCTTGAAATAGCAAAGGAAGTGTTGAAAGGTTATGATGTTGATATCGTTGTTGGAGATGCTCATAAACTGCCTTTTAAAGATAACACATTTGATGTTGTAATATGCAACCTTTTCCTGATGTGGGTATCAGACCCTCAGAAGGTTGTTAAGGAAATGGCAAGGGTTACAAAAAAGAGTGGCAGAGTTGTAGCCAGCCTGGAGCCGGATTTTGGAGCAAAAATACACTGGCCCCCTCATCCAGGAGTTGATGAGATATTTGCTGGCAGAGCAATTAAAAAGAGGGGAGGGGACCCTTACATAGGAAGGAAACTGAGAATGCTGTTTGTTAATGCAGGGCTGAAAACAGAGGTTGGCCTTGGAAATAAAAGGATATGGAGTTGCGAGGAGGATAAGGCATCCTATCTTCGCTCCCGCACATTTTACTGGAATGTTTTGAGGAGAGAGGGATTGAGTGATGAGGAGATAGAGAAATGGGAGAAGAAACATCTTGAGTCTCTTGAAAAGGGCATCCAGTTCAACTTTTTCCCTCAATTCTATGCAATTGGAATTAAAATTTAGGCAAACCGAAATATTTATAATGATTGGAAATATCTATCCTGATTATATGCAGGGGAGAACAAAAAAGAAGCCTGTTGTGGCATTCATAGGCAATCCCAATGTGGGAAAAACAGAGCTATTTAATAGATTTACTGGGTTAAAGCAGCATGTCGGTAACTGGCCAGGAGTTACTGTGGAGAAGAAGGTGGGAGAATGCAAGTATCATGGCGTAGAATTTGAATTAGTTGATCTGCCGGGAATTTACAGTTTAACACCATACGCCATAGATGAACTTATAGCAAGGAATTTTATAGTTGAAGAGAAGCCCGATGTTGTTGTTGACATCATAAATGCCACAAATCTTGAGAGAAATTTATATTTAACACTTCTTCTCATGGAGGCAGAGGCAAATGTTGTTATTGCCCTAAATATGTGGGATATTGCCTCAAAAAAAGGCATCAAAATTGATATTAAAAAACTGCAGGAGTTGCTCGGCATTCCTGTTGTTCCTACAGTTGCTGTCACAGGAGAGGGAATAGAAAAATTGAAGGAAGAAATTGTGAAGGCAATCAAAAAAAGGAATAGAGGGATTATTTACAGTTACGGGAAAGATATAGAGAGGAGAATAGATAAAATAAAGAAAGAGATTGCAAAGGATGAAGAACTTGTCAGAAAATATCCCATAAGATGGCTTGCAATAAAAATACTGGAAAGAGATGAGAAAGTAATGGAAATTGTTTCTAAAAGCAAATATGCGGATGAGATAATAAAAGCTGCTGGGAATGATGAGATGGATACCCTGCTTGCAGAGAAGAGATATGAAATCATATCAAGAATAGTGAAGGAAGTAACAAAAAATGATGAGCAGCCCTGGAGTTTTACAGACATGCTTGATCATGTTTTTCTTCATCCCGTTCTTGGCATACCAATATTTCTGGCCATGCTATATGCAATATTTCAATTCACTTTTGCATTCTCCGCCCCATTTTCGGATATGATAAACCTGTTTTTTGAATGGCTTGGTGATATTGCTTCCAGCATACCAAATCCAATGATTGCATCAATGCTCTCTGACGGCGTATTCGCAGGCGTCGGTTCTGTTTTAACCTTTGTTCCACCAATATTCTCCATGTTCTTTGCTCTTGCACTGCTTGAGGATAGCGGATATCTTGCAAGGGCAGCATTTGTTATGGACAGAGTAATGTCAAAGGTTGGGCTACATGGTAAATCATTTCTTCCCATGATAATGGGATTTGGCTGCAACATCCCGGGCATACTCGCCTCCCGTTCCATAGAGAATAAGGAGGACAGAATAATAACTGTGATGATAAACCCTCTCATGAGCTGCAGCGCCAGGTTGCCAGTGTATGTTCTAATTGCGGGCACAGTATTCAGCGGCGCCGTGGCAGGGGCGGCAGTATTTTCCATGTATTTGCTTGGAGTGGCGCTTGCTGTCTTCATGGCTGTTCTGCTGAGGAAACTCCTTTTTAAGGGCAAACCATCTTTGTTTATACTTGAAATGCCAAATTATGTTATGCCAAGCATAAGAAAAGCTGCCATTCACATGTGGGAGAATGGCAAGTGGTTCATCGTCAAAGCAGGAACATTCATTTTTGTTGTGGTGCTTATAGTATGGGCAATTTCTGTGTTTCCATGGGATGCCACGGATGGAGGAAGGATAATAGAGAATTCCTATGCGGCCATGTTTGGAAGGGCTGTAGAGCCAGTATTCAAACCATTTGGATGGCCCTGGCAGGCAGGCACGGCTCTCTTCTTCGGATTTCTTGCCAAAGAGGCAATAGTGGGAACATTTGGTGCTTTTCTGGGCAGTGGTGGCATAAGATATGCTCTTCAGAATGCTGGATGGTTTACTCCTCTGACAGGCTTTGCATACATGGCATTCGTGCTGATATACTTCCCCTGCGCAGCAACACTGGCTGTTATGCTTAGAGAAATCAAATTAAAATACACCATGATTACTGTTGCATATACAATAACGCTTGCATTTACCGTGGCTGCAATTATTGAATTTGTTGGCCATTTACTCGGATATACATGAGGTGATGAAATTGAATATTAAAAAAATTATGTGTACATACGGCATAATTGCGGGCATTGCTTATGCAATTGCCGGGGTAATGGAGATAATGGGCATGTGGTACCGCGACATATTTGGAGGTATAGCCCTCCTCATAATCTCCTCAGTATATCTCTCCGCCTTAGGATATATGGACAAGGAAAAGGATAAGGCACTTGCGTTTGTTATTGTTGGAGCAATACTATCTTCAATCTTCGGCATACTTTATATCTTGATTCTTTTTGCCAACTGGCTTGAATCTTTGATTGGTGAAGCATATAATTTCAATTTGAGGGCGGAGATAGTTCTATTTGTTGCAGTGTTACCATTGCTCTATATGATAAAAAGAGAGGTGCTGGATAAAGAATCTCAGATATTCCAGTAATTTTTAAGCAATTCTTTCAATCTTTTCACCACATCATCACATTTGCTACCTGATGCCCTATCATTGAATTTTAAAGGCTCGCCAAGCATCTGTGATATCTCCTTTGCAACGCCCCTTGCAAGCACCTCTTTAACATAACCTCCTTCAAGAGATGCTATCATTCTCTTCTGCACTTTTGATAACATTTCAATGATATCTCCATAAAAATCTATACCCAGTTTAAGCCCTCCAAGCATATCTGAATAATGGCTATCAAATCCTGCAGAGATAATTATGAAATCCGGTTTGAATTCTTCTGCAACTGGAATGAATATCTCCTCCATTAATTTCCTCACACATTCCTCTCCTGCTCCATGTGAGAGAGGAGCATTTATGGTATATCCTTCTCCATCTCCTCTTCCAATTTCATCAATACCTCCTGTGCCGGGATAATGGGGAGAAAGATGAAAGGACATGTACATCACATCATTTCTATCATAAAATATGTCCTGGGTTCCATTTCCATGGTGAACATCATGGTCAAATATCAGCACTTTCTTTCCATTTTCTGCAAGCCAGTTGGCAGCAATGGCAACATTATTGAAAATGCAGAAGCCCATGGATCTGTTTCTCGTGGCATGATGACCGGGCGGGCGAATAGCAGCAAATCCATTTTTTTCATTTCCATCCAAAATTTCCCTGCATGCCTTCAGCAGGCCGCCTGCCGCCAGCAGGGCAACATTGTATGTGTATGAATTTGTGTATGTATCTGGGTCAAGCCAGCCAATTCTTTTTGCTCTTTCAATCATATCTTCGGAATGAACTGCGGAAATCACATCAAGTGGTGCATGCTCAGGGGCAATTATATTTAAATTTTCATAGAAAGGCTGTTCTCGGAGGTATGAGATGATT
Organism: Thermoplasmata archaeon; assembly: GCA_021162815.1. Taxonomy (GTDB): domain Archaea; phylum Thermoplasmatota; class E2; order UBA202; family JdFR-43; genus JAGGXW01. The sequence continues at coordinate 22,327 of JAGGXW010000063.1, forward strand.
GCCTTCAATCTCTCCGCATTTTCGGGATGATTATCATTGTTGTGCAGAAGATATTCATCTGAGTAAACCAGCAATGTCATGATTGTAAAGATGGATGGAATTTAATACTTTATTGTAAATCCTTTTTCTCCTTCTGGTTCTTCATATTCTACCTCCACTTTCTCCACTCTTGCCATCTCTGGTCCTGAATGACACCATTCTATTAATTTTTCCACAGCCTGTTCATCCCCTTCAAAAACTGCCTCAACACTTCCATCTGGCATATTTCTCACCCATCCATTTACACCAAGCTCCTCTGCCTTTTTCTTTGTATTCGCCCTGAACCATACGCCCTGCACCTTTCCATACACCCTGACATGAGCCCTCTTCATGGTGATATATCTCTAAAAATTTAAATATAATTGTGTGTAATTAAATAAATGATTGGCATCCTCACAAAAAATTTCGCACTTTATCATGATATAATTACGGTAATGAGGAGGAGGGCGATACCCTTTATTTCACTAACCTTCAATATGGAAATACCATCAAATGTTGATATAATAATAACCTCATGCGGAGAGGGAAGAAAAATAAATTTTGCAAAAATAATGGAATGCTGCGAGAATGACATTGAACTGTTTATCGATAAAGTACTGCTGTATCAGATGAATGGAAGAAAAATAACATTTGGAATAGACCCCGGAAAAAATATTGGTGTGGCATTATTTTCAGATGGGAAACCAATAAGAAGTTTTGTTTTATCTTCTCCTGAAACTGTGGCAGATTATATTATGAAGTTTATGGATGTTGTGGATGTTGACAAGACGGTGGTTAAAATAGGAAATGGAGCCAGATTGGTGAGAAACAGAATAATAAATCTCCTTGTAAATTCACCAGTAAAAATAGAGATGATCGATGAGAGTGTAATAGCAGGAATGGAGGATGATGAATCTGCGGCAATTTTAATAGCCATGGCAGATGGGAGAGAGGTGAAGAACATCATGCCGGTAAAAGCAAAGGATGGAGAAATAAAGGAGATGCAGAGACTGAGCAGGATAAGGAGTGGAAATATCACCATATCCAGAGGACTGGCAAAGAATGTTCTGGAAGGAAAAATGAATCTTGATGAAGCTATAGAAAAACAGAGGAAAAATCAGGAATAACTCCAGTTCTCAGGTAGTTTTCTCTCTCTCTTGTAATATTTTACAAGTCTCTTTATTTTTGCCTCAATGAGTTGCAATCTTCTTCTATTATGTATGTCCTTGGGATGTTTTGAAAGATGTTTCATAAGGTTATTTCTTTTATCCATCAAATTACTCAGGTCTTCAGGTATTTCTGGCTTGAGTCCATGTTCTTCAAGCACTTTTGTCAATTTTTTTCCAAGAGCTGCCTTGACATCCGGTACGCCATACACGTCTCTCAATATCAGTCCTATCATGGCTGGTGGTTTGCCCTCCTCCGCCAGTTCAATTATTTTTTTCTCTATTTCATCCTGTTTCAGACTCCATGAAGGATGGACTCTTTCCACAGGATGGTGTGATGATGATCTGCCTTTTCTCCTTGCATGCATTCGTGCCATTGTTCTGGAAATAACTTTTAATATATAAATTAATTGCTGTAATAATGAAAATCTGCAGAGTTGAAGATACCATTACCCACAATGAAATCCACAAAACCATATTTTTTGATTGTTATATCAATGCCAAGCCAGGGCAATTTATCATGATATGGCTGCCGGGAATAGATGAAATACCAATGTCCCTTAGTCATATTGGCAGCAATGCTGGAATAACTGTAAAAATTGTGGGAGATGCCACAAAAGCACTATATGATTTAAATGTAGGGGATAAAATTGGTATCAGGGGACCATATGGGAATGGTTATGAGATTGCTGGGAAAAAAGCTCTTTTTGTCTCTGGAGGCATAGGAATAGCATCTCTTTTACCTTTAATAAAGATGTATAAAGGAGAAAAAAAAGTTATACTGGCTGGAAGAAATGAAAAGATGATACTTTTTGCAGATGAAATATCGAAAATAGCTGAGGTGGAAATCGCAACCGATGATGGGAGCATTGGTTTCAAAGGATTTGCCACAGAACTCATGGAAAAAATTGTTGATGAGGAGAAATTTGATATTGTGTATACATGTGGGCCTGAAAAAATGATGAGAAAAGTGCTGGATATGTGCATAAAAAACAGAATAAAAATGCAGGCAAGTCTGGAAAGATATATGAAATGTGGAATAGGCATATGCGGCTCTTGTGGCATTGGAAAATATCTGGTATGCAGAGATGGACCTGTTTTTAATGATTTATTGCTGAAGGAAATACCTGAGTTTGGAGCATTTACTCGTCTTCCGTCAGGAAGAAAGATCAGGATTTAATGAGTTCTCTAAGAAAATCTTTGAGGGTTGTAAATTCCTCTCTCTTCAGTGCCATCTCCACATTTATTTTTATCCAGTCAAGTTTGTTACCCAGATCATACCTCTTTCCGTCAAATTCATATGCATATATCTCTTCCTCTTGCAGCATCTCATTCAATGCATCAGTAAGCTGTATCTCCTCATTTTTCCCTGGTTTGGCTCTGCCCAGATATTCAAAAAGTTTAGGCATTAGCACATACCGCCCCATTACTGCCATATCAGATGGAGCTTCATCAGGAGATGGCTTCTCCACCAGCTCCTCTATCCTGTACAGATTTTCATCTATCTTACTATACTTAATTATTCCGTACTTGGATACATCTTCTTTACTAACTCTCTTTACTCCTATAATACTGGCATTCACCTTCTTGTGAACTTCAATTAGCTGGGCTATACATGGCTTTTCCGAAATTATTATATCATCACCCAGCAAAACAGCAAATGCCTCATCATGTATATGCTTTCTTGCCACATATATTGCATGCCCCAAGCCAAGAGGTTCTTTCTGTCTTATGTAATATATGTCAGCCAGTTCCGCTATTCTTCTAACCTCTTTCAGCATCTCATATTTATTTCTTTTCTCCAGTATCTTCTCGAGTTCATATGCCACATCAAAATGATTTTCAATAACTTCCTTTCCCCTGCCCGTCACAATAACTATATCATTTATTCCCGAATTCACAGCTTCCTCCACCACATATTGAATGGCTGGTTTATCCACAACCGGGAGCATCTCCTTCGGGCTATTCTTTGTCATGGGTAGAAATCTCGTTCCCAAGCCTGCTGCGGGTATTATTGCCTTCATTTATCTTGTATGAAAAGATGAAATATTATCTTTTCTCTATATTATCCTGCTTCCCTTTATGAGTGCCCTTATGAAAACGAGGATTGGTATAATCTCCAGTCTTCCTATCCACATGTTTATTATAAGCATTATCTTTGCTGCTGCATTCATTTTAATGGAGGTTATCCCCACACTCAACCCCACATTTCCCTGAGCAGAAGCAACCTCAAAAAAAGAATCTGCAAGATTTGTGTGCATGGTCTGCATTATAACAAATATCCCCACTATCAAAAGAATCATCCATAAAAATGATACTATCGCAGCCTCACTTATTTCCTCTATCGCCTCATTCCTTCCAAGCACTTTGCTTCCTAACTTATATGGAAATGTGCTGTTTGGCGGCAGGAAAACCCTTCTTATTTTCCAGGCAACCCCTTTTGAAAGCAGAATCAGACGAAATAGCTTTATTCCTCCTGCTGTGCTGCCTGCCGCGCCGCCCACTATCATGGCGAGGGAAATGAGAAACTTTGATTCATCGCCCCATATTGCGATATTTGTAGTGGAGAAACCCGTGCATGTTAAGGCGGAAATAAACTGGAATGATGAGTATTTGAAGGAGCGAATGAAATCACCATATATGTCTGTATTTAGCCATGAGAGAAGGATGGCCCCAACTATGATTAGCACTATAAGTGTAACGGTCTGCACATCAGAGAAGAATTTTTTCAGATTTCCTTTTAGAAACTCATAATGGGTTGAGAATGCAATGGCACCTGCTATCATTAATGGCACCATTATGATCTGTGTCATTGTGGAATATGACGCCATGCTATCATCCGTTATGGAGAACCCTCCTGTTGCGAGGCCAGTCATACAGTGATTTATTGCTGCCCATATGGGCATTCCAGATAGATAAAGAGCCAGTATTCCTATACCAGTATAAAGCAGAAATATCCACCATATTGTTTTTACCGTGGAGATTACACTTGGGTGTATTTTATCTTCTCTTGCCTCAGATCTATATAGAGTGAAGCTCCCTGTTCCGGGTCTGGCAAGAACAATGAGGGTGAGGACAATAACTCCTACGCCCCCTATCCATTGAATAAAGCTTCTCCAGAACTGGATGGTATGAGTGAGTTTACTTGGAGATGATATCATCGTTAGCCCCGTCCCTGTCCATCCTGCAACAGATTCAAAAAAACTTGATAGAAAATCAAGATGGGTTATATAATAAAATGGTATGGCAGAAATTAAGGATATGATGAGCCATGCAAAGGCTGCGGTAATCATCGCATGCCTTATTTTCGTTTCATCGTTTGTTTTTCCAATCAGATTGAATAACGCCCCAACTGCCATGAATATTACTGAGGTTATGGCAATCCATTCCATAGCATTTCTCTCTCCGTAAACAACGGGCACTATAGCTACAACTAAGGTTATTATTCCCACCGCAACAAGAACCGCACCAGTATCCCTCAGTATAATTTTCAGATCATTCATTATTTGCTAAAGAAAATATCTGTGGTTTTATCTATTTTATCCTTTCTTGCGAGGATAGTAACAAGATCATTCTCCTTGAACCTTGTTTCCTCTGATGGGATGATTACCTCTCCATTCCTCTCTATTGCTATTATTGATACCTTGCTGGGTATCTTTATCTCTGATATTTTCTTTCCAACAACTTTTGAGTCGGGAGGCACTGTTATCTTGAATATCTCCGCTTTATCTCCCAAGCTCATAAAATCAACAACTGTGGGATGCCTTATTGCCCTGTAAAGATATCTGGCAGTTATTGCACTTGGGTTTCCAACAACATTAACACCCTTTTCCTGAAACATTGGCCTGCTTTCCTCTTTCCTCACCAGTGCTACAAGTGATTTCACTCCCAGAGTTTTTGCAAGAGAGATAACCATCAGATTTGTGGCATCATCTGCAGTTGCAATAAGTGCATCCGCTTTATCCACGCCCGCCTCCTCCAGTGTTTCCTTTATCGTTGCATCTGCATTTATAACAACAGCATCATACTTCTTGGCAATTTCATCACATTTTTCTTTATCCTTCTCGATTATGACCACATCGTCCTTATTTTCCAGGGCGAGGGCAGCAAGTTTGCTTCCTATTTCTCCCGCCCCCACTATTACTATGTACATTTTACCACGATGGCAAGATAATTTTAAGGAACTTATTAAATTTTTCTCTCATGGTGTGATTCTCTTTATTCTAACATACTCAATCTCCTTGTCAATCACTGCAAAAACCATATCCTTTTTAACAGAATGTGCCAGTCTTATGGCCCTGCTTATCTCTGCCCATGCTGCTCTGTACCTGCCATCAACAACATGCACGAGATAGGGAGCATGTGTTTTTTCTGGTGAAACATCATAAACCCTGAAATGAGAACCAAACTTGAATCCCGTTTTTGGAATTAATTTTCTCTCCCTTAGCTCCTTATATATTCTATATCTTCTCTCTATATCTGGCTGAATATCTTTTGCATATCTCATAAATGTTTTGATGCTAATTTTTCTTCCATTTCTTATTATGCTTGCACCTCTCTCCGCAACATAAGCAGTTTCCATGAGGGAGAGCTGCATGAAATTTCCCACAATCTTTCCTATAAACCTTTCAGAAAGCTTTTTTATTAACTCTTCATCCCACACAGCGCATCTATCATTCAACACATATACTTTCCCCTCATATTCGTTTTCCTCAAATTTTCCCTTCATTACATATCTCTTTATGAAATAATATGTTATATCTCCCTCCTCATCCACTATTCCTGCTATAACCCTCATTTTGCCAGCATTATCAAGCATGTTCAATATCTCTTCCATCGAAAATTCAGCCCTCTCTGATATAGCATATACAAGGCTTGTTGGCTTTTCAGGTGGTCTTGTGCCTCTTTCATACATCTGGAATGGTTCTGTGGCGAGAATAACATAGCCCCTCTCTCTCAGATCCCTGTAAACAAAATATTTTATCTCAAAGTTTTTTTCTTTTTCAATTGAATAATTCATCAGGGAACGGAAATCCATCTTTTTATTGTTTCTGTACACACTTATTCTTCCTTTCTCAGCCAGATAACAGGCTTCTATCATGCACAGTTTTAATTCTCCATCTTGCACGCCATATGCCCCTTTATTATGCAGCCTATTTGCTTCATTACCTCTCAATGATACATGATTTTCATATAATGTTGCTTTTACCATTTTTTCTCAATGTATTTTATTATTCCCTCAAAAACTTCTCTTCCATCTCCTCTCTTCCATTCCATATTCTGCCATTTGTGAAACGCCCTTTCTGGATGAGGCATCATTCCAAGAACATTTCCTTCAGGATTGCTTATTCCCGCTATATTATTATAACTCCCATTTGGGTTCCATGGGTAGGAAGCAAGATTGCCATTATAATCAACATATCTGAATACAGCGTATTTATCCGCCTCAGCAGCGTATTCCTCATTCCTGAATATTAGCTTTCCTTCAGCATGAGCGCTTGGAATCATTGAGATTTTGCCAACAGGAATATTCTCCGTCAATTTACTATTGCCCTCATGCTCCACCAGAGTCTGCCTGCACTCAAATCTATTGGAATCATTTGCAGCCAGTGCTGCTTCAGGCTCATCACTTATGCCGTTCAATGCCGGAAGAACACCAAGCTCTATTAAAACCTGAAAACCATTGCATATCCCAACCACAGGATGGCCTTCCTCAATATATTTTATTAAATCCTTCATTACTGCCGCCTTCAGCCTTGCGGCAAATATGGCGCCTGCCCTGATGTAATCGCCTGCGGAAAATCCACCGGGAATGAATATGCCATGAAAATCAAATATGTTTGTTTTGCCTGCTTCCAGTTTTTTTAGATGAACATACTCGGGCTGCACTCCCATTTCCCTGAAGGCATAATAGCTTTCCTTCTCACAGTTAGTTCCTTCCATCTGAAGCAGTGCTATTCTTATATCATTTCTTTCCACAAAGGTAATTCCAACAGCATATAAAATTCTAATTGATTTACTCAATAAAACATGTCATCAATTCTATCCTTCTTTATGGCATTGCTTTTTAAATTTTTTATGAAATCGTCATACCAGAATACCTTCAATGGGATAGCAAATGGCGCTCCTGGATAGGTGAGTATCGCCTCCCCCCTTTCCAGACTCTGTATCTCCATATCCATCTTTGATATATCCTGTTTTGAAGAGCTTTTTAGCGTATTTCTATCATTTTCATCAGACAACCCCATTATGAAAAATGTATTGAACTGGCTAAGTATCTCAGGCCTTATCAATCGTGGTTGCTGAGTTATTGCACACAATCCAACCTTAAATTTTCTTCCTTCTCTTGCAATTTGAGCAAATATGCCCTCATTTATTACCCTCTGAGCCTCCTCGACTGTTATCATAATTGGAGGAATCTTCCTGAATTTTTCCTTATCCCTGAAGATATTTTTATTTCTGTTCAATATTTTTCTCGCAAGTATCACACTTATCAGCAGTTCTTCATATTCATACAGACCAGAAGTTTCAACAAGCACCATCTTTCCTGAATGAAGGTGATTTATTATGACATCTGTTGTGGATACAACTTCATCATCATGAATCAAGCTGGATGATGAGATTCTTTCCGCTCTTCTCTTAAGTACAGAAAATGTCACCTCATGTATTCTGTTATCAAATTCATAGACGAGTTCATCCACATCCCTTTCAATCAATTCTTTAAGCCAGCTCTTTCCATATTTTCCATACATGGCATAAAGCGCATCCCTCTGAGCTTCGCTGAAATTAAAAATTTCTTCCATATCCTGAACGGCTATTTCCTCCTTTGATATGCTGAGGGTATTGGTGCCTTTTACAGGGTAGGGAGTATAAACAACCATCCTTTCCTCCGCCATTGGATGGTGCTTCAATCCTAAGCCTTCACCCCCCTCATAATACTCTCCATGAGGGTCTATGATGAGAATCCCATATCTCCCACTTTTCATTGCACTTGCCGCCATAACACGCATCAAATTGCTTTTCCCCATTCCGGTGGTTGCAAATATTCCTATATGCTGGGGGATGAGTCCTCCTTTTATACCAATTTCCACATTTATCGCCTTATCCCCGCTTCTCAATTTACCAACAATGATATCTCCCGTCTCCTTTCTTAAAAATTCATAATCCTCCTCTCTTGCCCTTCTAACAGCAGAAAAATGAGATGGAATTGTCTTCGGTTTTTTGAATGCCCCCTCCTCAACATAACCGAGGGGTTTGCACACTGCCAGCTTATACAGCCTTCTCTTCCTCTCCACAAACTCATATTTATGCCCTGCCTCATCAAGCGCCATCATCTCTCCGGCAGCCCGCAGCCCCCAGCTTTCTGCACCTTCATAGCCATAATGAATGTCTATAACACGGAGAAAGAAGATATTGCGGGTTCTTGCATCCTCCGCCACAAGTATCTCTCCTATTTTTACATCATCATCATATCCATAACGGAATATTATTTCCCCTGCATTTTTGCCTATTATTCTTCCTATCATTATCACTCCTCCAGATAGAAATGGTAATCGTAAAATAAATCCTCCCAGTCCTCAATGCTCATGTATTTCATTGCTCTCTTCATCATATCCTGCCTTATATAATTAGCCTCATCTCTCTTTATCTCCACCATTCTGTGAGCCATTGCCAGAGGATAAGGATATCCAATGTTTGTTATGTCATTGCAGTATGGAGCAATATATGAAAAAATATTCTCGTTGCATGTATCAACTCTGAAGACAAATTTTGATGATGGATGAAATTTCACAGCATACACATTTTCCTCTATTCTGTAATACCATCTTTTATTCCTCATCATCCTTTCTCCTGCTCTTTTTATTGCATGAAATAAAGGAATTCCTTCCCGCTTAATAGAACTTTTTTTGCTTATTCCCGCAACATTTTCAGTACATTCATCTATTCTTCCATCAAAAAGGGTTATTGCATCTTCAAACACAAATTCTCTCTCTTTTTCCATCATCAACTTTTCCACAATGCTTTCATCCTCAACAATTTCTATATTACTTTCCACATGTTTTTCAATAATTTTATTTTTCTCTGCAACAACATAACCCACTCTTATCAAAAATATATGGAAAGAGCCTCCATCGAGTAATTTAAAAAAACTTCCATCCACAGCTGCAATTTTTTTGCAGCAATTTTCATCAAATTCTTTAAAGTCTGATAAATTAAAATCGATATTCAAATCTACAACTTGCCTGAGGTATTTTAATGCGTTCTCCAGGCCGGCTATCTCATCATTCATCCAGTTCGTATTCAAGCACTATGTTACCTTGTTCATCAACAAGTCTTCTTATTCTGCCTTTCTTGTAGATTACCATATCCTCCCCAAAGGTATCAACTTCTACCCATCCCCTCATACTATTATTAATATGCCCGGCTTTAAATAAATTATTGTTTTTTTCAATACCGCCTTCTTTTCCTTGCATCAATCACCTCCTCTGTGTCTATTCTTCAAGAATAATGGCATAATATCCATCACCATTAAACACCAATTCCATTAAAAATTTTTCTTTGCCCCCTCCATAAATTATGTATCCGCTATCTGTAATTTTGAATGCATCTCCTTCAATAACTCCCTTTCTGAATCCAAAGTCTTCGATCCATATTACATTCTTGCTTCTTCCATGAATTTTATATATTATGCAATGCCCATCATTTATTATATTGTCTGCATCATCGGGAGAGCAACCAAAGGCAACATATTCAACAGATGAGGGAAGATAAAAAGAGAATTCTCTTCTATCACCTATTACCTCTCTTGGGTTATTTAAATCCCTAACTTTTCCCTCCTTTTTCATTTCTTCAAGCTTTGATAAAATTTTTTGACATATATTCTCTACATGTTTTTCATCTGCTATTTTCATTGCATTCTCGTATGCAATGAAAGATACAGCAGAAATAGCAGCAATCATTGTAACACTGATTAAGATTCTTATGGGAATAAATGCCTCTCCTCTATTATCCTCCATCATTTTTTACTCTTAAGCCCATATGCTAAAATTAATGCGGCAGCTATAGATGTCATTTCAAAAGCAGGGATATCCTTTCCATTATTGGTATTACTATCCTCGCCATTATAATTCCCTTCCCATTCTTCAGGTAAAATATATGCTGCAATCACAGTATAATCTACATTTATATAGTCAAATCTATCATAGCGTGGAAGAAATTTTGTAAATTGGCAAAAGATGTTGAGGGGAGATATGCCATCTGTCCATTTTCCAGAAGGTCTTACTGTCCATACAAAGGTGTGTTTCTGACCCGCTGTTACATTTTTAAACACTAAATCTTCTTTAATTTTTGAAGGACCTTCTATAGCTTCGTAAGCATTAGAAATGTGGTACAGCTTTACAATCATCTCTTCGCAGTCTTTCTTCACATACACAGTTACTTTAACCTGAAATGGTTGATGAACTTTTAGATTAGCATGAACTGTCGTATTTTCCCATTCGCCCCAATTTCCATCCTTATCCATAAAACGTACCCACGATTCAACTTTCCCATATTCACATTCATCCGCATCATCAGCTGTAACCAAATTCGGTACCAAAAGGGCTACTAATAAACCCGTCACAAAAACCCATTTTTTTATTATATCCATTTATATCACCTCCTTTAGGGATTTTTTTCTTCAGGGTTAATAGCCATATCTCCCACACCTGTACTACCTGGGGGAACAATGCCAATAGACAGTGTTTGAATACCAAATGAGAGAGGGGTACAATTCCCTATCTCAATTTCATTTTGTGATTCATCTTTAATTCCTTCTATCATTTTCAATTGGTATATTTGACCAGTATGCCCAAAAAGTTCATTTGGTATGGCTTCATCAGATGCATCAACAACCTTAAATATTTCCCAAGTGCCATTTATTTCTATATACCATACATTCAATGTAGCAACCCATGGGGTTGCAGGTGTTGGAAGAACCGGGAAACCAAATGGGCCAAAAACACAAATATTCTTAACAGAAAATTTCCATTTCTCCTTTTTATTCTCAAGTTGCTTGTAATCAAAATATGCGGGATTTGCTGAAATAGCTATAGTTATATTTTCTCTCCATTTTCCATCCAAGATAATATTATTTCCAAATTGAATTGTAGTTAATGATGAAACAAACCCCATATAATTTTGCATATTATTTTTTATCTTGGCGTAATTTATATTTCCTGAATAGCCCTTTATTTTATCGTTCACATTTTTTTCAAGATCATTGTTTTTTACTTTCTTCAAATTTAATTCAATTTCATTTAAAAACCATAAGCGAATATCATAAATAACCTTACTTGCCGCGCTATGAAACATATTATTTTGGATATATTTATCGCTTTCAAGATAGTAGTTCTTTCTTGCTTCAAATTTTTTTATTAATATATCTGCATCTCTAGAGATTTCATCAAGCAAACCAATCCCATTTATGCCCTCACCATATTTTTCTTTATATTTATCATCTATTTCCTTATCATAATATTTGCTATCAACATCTTCTTTTATCTTCTCTATAATGTCCTCTAACTCCTTTACCACTTTTCCATTTCTGCCAAGTAACCAATCTATTGCATATCCCCTTATATCTATATTTATATCTGATTTGTCGCAACACTCACTCATACTATTATTCATCCAAAAACAAGAATATTTTGAGTAGTCTTTATTTTCTGGTGGTAAATTTAGTTCAGAATCTCTAGCATCTATGAAAAAATTATCAATGTATTTTATTAGCATATACTCCAAATTATCGTCTCTATACCCCTCATAATAACAAGATGTAAACACATTCGAGATATCTGGATGAGATGGAGTTGCATATAGTGTAAATTCACATTTTTCCTCAACATAATGAGTTACACCATATTTTCTCCATTCATATATCGGTTTTCCTTCATCATCTTCCCCAACTTTTTCCAAATGTAGCCATAACTCCTCCCTTCTCCATTTTGATTTCCATCTTTCTATATGAGGTAACCCATCAGGTAAATTGCCCATACTAAGCTTATCTCCCTCCTCTAAAGACAATTCGATTCTATTCCATTCATCTGCACTTTCCATTTTCCACTTTGGTGAAGAAACGTGCACATCATACCATTCATTTGTTATTACCCTTTTTATCCCTGTTCTAAAATATGCACTATAAACATCTTTAGTTTCTTCTGATATTTTATTCAAAACTTTGTTGTTTATATTTGTTTCATCCCATCTTTCTTCTATATTGTTTATATCCTTGTTATTATTATACTTGGGCATATATAAAATATCCTTTGCAACTTTTAAAATCGTTTCCTTTCCCTCATCATTTTTATTTAATTGTTCGTAAAATCTGTTCTTTATCTCATCGGAGTCAGGATTTCTGATATCAGTCAACGTGGACTCAGATTGAGTAAATTTAAAATCTATCTGGCTACCAATATCCTTCAATGTAGGGGGAACTAATGATTCAATCCCTTTATTGGCTATCAAATCTTTAGCATTTATAGCAAGATACGCCATACTCACTGGATCAATACTATTATACACCAAATATTCAACAAGAAAAAGGGCCATATTTATAACATACTGTAACCAAGAATTAGCAACTATATTTGTTATATCACCCCCACCATATTTCATCAGGGCTCTTGCCTCAGTATAGCCCATACTGACAGCAGTTGCAATACCATTCAAAGGAGAAAGTACCCCATTTATACTTTTATTATAAAAATTCGTCAATTCCATAAGAAATGGCAATCTAGAGGGTATAAGAGTTCTTAACTCTATTTCTTTTATGAAATGAGTGCCCGTTCTTACATTTGTGATATCTATTTTTAAACTTTTTATCCGGGCCTCCCAATATTCTGTGTATTCAACATTTTTATCGCCAATAAGCCAGCTGAAATCGATTGTTCTTTTGATTTTTGCTTTCACTGGGATTAGTTCTACCATTTTCCAATTACCTACTGCATCACCTTTATCGTTTAACACCACATTAATGGCATATTCTCCATTAGAGTACCTATTATTAAAAAATGTATTGACCAAATATTCATTAAATTTATATTTAATCAAACTTCTTGCCCAATTCTTGTTAAATTCCATAATTTCGTCTAAAGTATCTATCTTGTTATCTTTGCTTTTTGAAAATTTTTCCGCCTCTTTGATATACTCTTCTGCCCCTGGATAATAATTTATACTGCTTTGTGTCACAGGACTTTTTCCCACAATACTAAAAGCATAAATACCTGCATAAGCCAATTCTCTTTTCATATCTGCCTCAGCCGCTTGAATAAAGTGCTTTAGATTATCAGAGGCATCAGGAAAAATATTATCTGCTAATTCATGCTGAGTAACAATTACAAAATTTGTTGTTATGGCGCTTCCAATCATAATTATTGCCCCTATTACCGAAAATGGGACCCTACCATTTACATCTTTAAACAACCCTTATCCCCTCCATATTATTAAAGTAGCTTTAGCCCTGTAAAAATCAATATAGTTGAGTAAAAGCTCTATTATTTTATTTACAATACTCTCTCCCTCATCTATAATTCTGTCTATGACTGGAGAGATATTTTCTTCAAAATAGGTGTTTATATTTTTAGCCAGTTTATCTTCTATTTCACTATCCATCATTCTACTTATTCTATCACTCAAAGGATCCATATGGAGATGAGTGAGCACCTCATCTACAATTTTTGAACTATCATTCCCTACTGAGTCAATCATCACTTCTACCATATTTGACACAGTATCTTCTATGACCCGACTAATTAACTTGTGAACTCTTTCTTTATCTATCTTCTCGTTATCTAATATATTTAACAGTTCATTTTCCAGTTCATTTATAGGATTACCCAATACTTCATTAATAAAATTTGATGGCATTGAAAAATATGTAGTAGCCACATATATATCGCCATTGGGAGGCGTTTCTCCAACACAAATCTTTCCTCCAAAATCAATTCCTTCTATTGGCCTCCATATCACTGTTAAATTATAATTTAACCCCAATTGAGTATCAAAAAAATTTTTTAATAACTCTTTTGTTTTTTTAGTATAATCTTTTGTAAGAATGTTATATTGTTTTCCATTAAATTCTAACTGGGAAGAAAGACATTCTGTAACTATATCTGCGTATGTTTTATGAAGTTGTTCTCTTCTTAACAAAATATCTGTCAATTGGTTTAATAAATGCTGCTTCTCAAATATCCCTCCAAGGTTTTTATATTCAAATTTTTCTACCCTACAATTCATTAGTTCAATCAAAATATCTTGAGCCATATCATTCATTTTTTTATCTGTATAAATCTCTCCGGGGACATCTGTAATTAGGGCCGGCAACATAATAACTCCAGCCATTGAGATCATTATAGAGAATAACACAGCGTCATGCATAACAGATATCCCTCTTCTATCTTCAATCATTTTACCCCGCCAATAACAATTGTTAACTTCCCAGGCAATACATGTGCCTCGTCAATATACACTGGAACATTTTTAGAGAGAGCAATTTCATCATCCACATCATTTAGCATTCCCCATGTGATCCTGTCATGTTTAACTGAAAGAATTAACTGATAATTAATGCCATAGACTTCTGGTAGAGAGGTATGGGAAAATTGGATAAATTTACTTTTGTTTATCATCCCTTCTCCCAGTATAACACCATCTTTGTAAAGAAAACTATCTGGAGAAAATATTTTATTAAAAATATAATCAGCCATTTGATATTTTTCAATTCTATTCTCTATATCCTTATTTGATATATATACTCCCCCTACAATTAAAAAAATTATGGAGATCCCAATTGTCACAACAATAATCGCTGTAATTGATGAAAATTCTTCTGAAATTCCTCGCTCATCACTCCATATTCTCATCATTTCCCTCCATATAGAATTACGATACTTTCACAACTATAATCATCAAAACATATGATGCAATTTTCCACAGTCAGCGCATCCCCTTCCTTCAAAGTTAAAGGATTTACTGCCAAAGAATTTACAGATGCCTCATACTCTTGTCCAAGATAACTTTTTATTTTATCTTTAAAACCAGAGACATAAAGATTATTTTTTTTAGGATAAGATTTATCCAAAACCCTATAGAGATCTGTAGATGTTTTCCATTCATCATCTGGTTTTCTTACAAAAACCTTACAAGGTATTCTCTTAGCAGAACTTACAATTCCAAAAAAATTATCTTTTACCCTAACATTTACAAAAGATGATGATATGTTTATTTTATAATCCCTATCAATAGGAATCGATATATTGATTTTTGTTGGGATAAAAGATGCATCTGCAGATGTTATTGCCCCTATAATCTTCAGACTAATACTATCTGCTGCAATTTGACTTTGCCATCCACCATAGTATGGAACTGCCACAGCAATAGAAAGAAGAACTCCTGCAACAATAACTATGCTAAGTTGATTCATTAACCATGAAATCGTCCCATATTTATCTTCCCATAATCTCCACATACCTTTTTCCCTCCTTGATGACCAAAGAGAGAATAACTTCTCTGCAATTACTATCAATAATTGCATACTCTTTTCCGTTTCCACAGAAACTTACATTTGAATAAAATATTCTTTTATCATTCCACTCAGTTAGAATATAATATCTGTTAGATAGATCTTTATTTTTGCTTCCGTAAACCACTTCCCTTATTCCTTTTGGAAATTTGGTTTTAATTTTCTGTACACTTCCTTCATCTCCTGCAACATACATTATTTCAGCAATATTTGCAATTTTCTTTGCTTCTTTTATTGCTATATTTATCTCATGCTCTCTTTCCATTCTAATTGAGATATGTATTAACACTCCAATAACTGCACTTCCCACCACAATTGCAACAGCGTATTGTATTGCTAAACCTGTTATACCATTATTGTCCGCCATTTTTACCAGCATTTTTATTTAACAGACATGTTTTTACAGCAACTGAAAGAAGTAATATAAATCCTATGATAAATATAAAGTAAGGAGACATAACGACAGCCCTATTCCCAGATAGCAATAACAGTGCTATTAAAATAGTAAACAGCCCCCCTACAATGCCCGTTATTTCTATTGAAAATTCTATTCCCCTAAGTTTTAAAGTAGTATCTCTTCTTTCCAATCTATTCAATCTTTTTTCTATATTAGTCATCTTAACAGAGAAATCATTATTTTTTGATGAATTCCTTTTGAGAGAGATGGTTACAGGTTCTTTCTTTTCAAATTCCTCCATTCTTTTTTCAATAATATTCAATCTTTTTTCAATTTTCTTCATCAAATCATCTGGAATATTTTCTTTTTCCTTCACTGAGGACGAATACTGAAACACAGTACCTTTAAAAGGTTCTTTAGACAATCTCCTCTCTACTGCGTCCAATCTTTTTTCTATGCTTTTAATACTTTGCTCCAATTTCTGTATCCATGTGGAAAGAGTAAACTCATCATTTTTCATTTCCTTCTCATCTTTTTTTCTCATTTCCTCACAACCTTTATCAAGTTTCTAGCCTCATAATGAGGATAGTCATTAGCTATAACATATATTGTCAAATAACCTTCATACTGATCTTTAGGAAGAGAAGGAGTAAAGTATAGGGTAACTTCGCCATTCTCTTCAGTCTTTCCGGATATCACTTTATCCCCATCATACTCAGGAATTATCATAACATTAGCATTTTTTACTGGATTTTCTGATTGGTCCATAATTTTGAAATGTATTTTATTTTCTCTTCCATCATATATCACTTCAGGATTGAATTCTTCTATCTTTAGATGTTTATTTAATGCAACACCATAATCATAAACGTAATTCAATCCAATAGCTAATGCTACTCCACCTATAGCAAGGGCCACCAGCAATCTTAATGGCATGCCCAGCATTTTATGAATACAATAACACTGCGTGTTCTTCTTTTATCGGGCTATTGTCATAACCAGCGTGACTTATGCTCATTTCAAGCCATCCTTCATGGGTATTTTCTGGTACATTTACTTGTATTGTTAATTTTGTTTTCCCACTTTCATTTGTCTTATTGGCTATATTCCCTCCATATCCCCATATATGTACCAGAGCGCCTTTTACAGGATTGTTATGGTCATCCGTAACTGTAACAGTTACTGAGATTATCTGAGGATTTTGTGTTATCTCAATGCTGGAAGGCTCAACAGTATAATGTAGATGGTTTGGATTTGCCATAGAAAACCAATACAAAATAAGACCAAGAGTCGCCCCTGCAATCACAACAATTATTATAAGATGCATGGGCAATCCTTCAATTCCTCTGTTATCCTTAATCCATTTCTTTATACCCACCATCTTATTTGCCTCCTATACATAAATAATTAATTTATTATTAAATATTTCTAAAGCTTAATAAAACAACAGAATATCACATCATGGGTTATCAAAATTTAACGGAAACAATTACACCAATATATCAGGTTAACAACAGCTTACTAAGATTTATATAACCTATATCATTTTGCATTATGGAAAAAACATCTTTAGGAATTGAGGAAAATCTGGAAGCAGCACTGGCATATCTTGTTGGATGGATAACAGGACTGATATTCTATCTAATAGAGAGGGATAGCCAGTTTGTGAGATTTCATGCAATGCAGTCAATATTAACTTTTCTCCCACTTTGGGTAATAGCATGGATAATTGGATGGATACCTTCCATAGGATGGATTATATCTAGCTTGATATGGATTCTATCTTTGGTTCTCTGGATAATTCTGCTGATAAAGGCCTTTCGGGGAGAGAAATTCAAACTCCCTGTTGTAGGAGATATGGCAGAAAAATATGCTCAATAAATAAAAAGTTAATTAAACACCTTATAAATTAATCACTATGAGACTGGCGTTCATAGGTAGATTTCAGCCATTTCATAAAGGACATGAGTACATACTTGAATATGTTAAAAATGAATACGAATTTGAACCAGTAATAATAATTGGTTCAGCTTATCAGAGTTACACTCAAAGAAACCCATTTACAGCAGGAGAAAGATACGAAATGATATATCTGTCCCTTAATAAATTATCATTTAAAAAATTCCACATAATTCCGGTAGCAGACATAAATAGATACGGACTTTATCCAAAACATATCGAAGAACTGTCCCCATCATTTGACGGAATAATAACAAATGATAGTGTAATAATGGAGATATTTTCAAAAGAAGGATATAAAATAGTGGAAGCCCCATTTTTTGAGAGGGAGAGATATATGGGGGGCCTTATAAGAGAGAAAATCGCAAAATCAGAAAAATGGGAAGATTTGGTTCCTCAAGTAGTGGCAGAATATATTAAAAAAATAGATGGAGAAAAAAGAATACGCGAGCTGTTTAGAGTAGAGGATAGAAGATAAGGGATTATCCTTTCCCTCTATAATTTTTCTGCTGTGTTGAACAGGACTGTCAACTTAACACCTCCAGATTGTAAAGACAAACCCATGCCACACTCCACCGTTTAACACTTTCCGGTGAGGAGTTAACTGGAAAGCATTTCCAAAATCGTTTAACTATTGCCTTGAA
>JAGGXW010000048.1 GCA_021162815.1 Thermoplasmata archaeon
GTTATGGGGATGATTAGAAGAGGGTCATCCGAAGTATGAGGAATAACTGGAGCGATGACCCATAGAAGAGACCCGCTGACCTGGGTTCAAATCCCAGTGCTCCCACTTAAAATTCAAAAGTGATGAAAATGAAAGTTGATGCAAAACTCGTGCTGTCTGTGCTGTCCCTTGTGGTAGGAATACTGTGGTACATACTCTGGGGCATAACCTATGGAGTGTGGGTGGATATTGGCATATATGCTCCCTCTGTCATCTTCTCTGCTCTGGGAATAGTGGGAATAATATGGTATCTGGATGAAATCAAGGAAAAGAAATAATTTTTATATTGAAAGATGCTTTTAATGCATGATACTGTCCCCTTCCATACTTTCAGCGGATTTTTCTAAACTTGGAGAGGAAATAAAAAAAGTTGAACCATTTGCCGACTGGCTTCACATTGATGTAATGGATGGTAATTTTGTTCCAAACATAACAATCGGTGCTCCTGTGGTAAGAAGCATAAGAAAAATAACCAGCTTACCATTCGATGTGCATCTCATGATAACCAATCCCGAAAAGCATTTCATTGATTTTGTTGAGGCAGGAGCCGATGTGATAACTGTTCATGCCGAATCCACCACCTCTCTTTACAGACTTGTTAAGGAGATAAAGAAACATTGCATGGTGGGGGTTGCCATAAATCCCGCCACACCTCTATGCATGGTGGAGAATGTGATTGATGAAATTGACATGCTTTTGATAATGTCAGTTGAACCCGGATTTGGAGGACAGAAATTCATAGAGAGGAGCGTGGAAAAGATAAGGGAAGCAAGAAGGATGGCAGGTGATGCCATTCATATTGAAGTGGATGGAGGCATAAACGACAGCAATGTGGCAAAGGTTATTGAGGCAGGAGCAGATGTGATTGTTGCAGGCTCCTACATATTTGAAAGCGATGATTATAGAAATGCCATTGAAAAATTGAGGAAATTCATGAAATAGGCTGCGGCGTGAAGCAAAGAATGAATATTATCAGCCCCGCTATGGCAAGCAACTTTCTTTTCATATCCAATGAAGTGAGCTCATTCAACGCTGGAGGATGTTCCGGGCCAATGAAAAAAACTATTATCAGCAGCATGAAAAGCCACCCGCCGTTGCCGAAAAATGAAAGCGCTGCTAAGCCAGCTATTGCAGCCATGCTTGCGTATCTGTGCTTTTCCTTCAGCACAGCTCTTGCCACATGTCCGCCATCCAGCTGTCCTGCGGGCAGCAGATTTATGGCAGTTACAAGCATTCCAACCCAGCCGGCGAAGGCTGTTGGATGGAGCATTATGGTGTGAGCCTTATCAAGATGAAACATCAGGGAGGAAAGGATAAGCATCATTAGATTGTCCCCAAGGACAGGTGTGTTCTCAGGAATTGTGGAAATATTCACCACCTGAGACATTGCGAGACCGATTATAAGCACCGGAATGGAGACTATGAAACCTGCAATTGGACCTGATATGCCTATATCAAGCAAAGATTTTCTATCAGGGATGGGCTCTCTCATGGAAATTACCGCTCCCATTGTTCCTAATGGCAAGAATGGATTGGGTGGAATGGGTATGAAGAAGGGGAGGGAAGAAGCTACGCCATGCTTTTTTGCAGCAAAATAATGCCCCATTTCGTGTATTCCAAGGATTGCCATTAGGGGAATGGAAAAGAAGATGAGGCCATTGAATATGTTTTCCGGTCTGAACATGTCCCATAGATTTGAGGAGGTGAGAAATAAAATGGAGCCTGAAAGAGTGGTTGTTATTACTGTAAGAATGAGCAGGGAAATATTAACCCATAATGGTTTTCCTTTTCTCTCCTTTCTGTATACCAGAAAGATGATATACTCTCCCTTTATATGCCTCAGCAATGGAATAAAATTCTTTCTTTTGAGCTCCTCTCTCATCAGATTGAATTTTCTTTCGATAATCTTCTCGCTATCTTCCATGTCAACATGAAATGAGATGACTCCATCCTCATAGTTCAACTCATACACCTTAAAATATCTGTTTACTATGTTTTTCAATTCATTGATGCCTTCCTCATCTGGATATGCCTGCCAGAAATGCATTATTGCAAAGAAGGAAAGATTAATAATAAATGTTTTGATGAATTCATATGATTCTCAGAGATGTAGGGGAAAAAAGGATAGTGGAGATGATAACATCAAAATTTTCCATTCTCATGGATGATTGCGCCGCCATAGATGAGGGTGATGAATATCTTTTAATAACCACAGATATGGTGTATGAGAAAACACATTTTCCTGCTGAGGCAACATCATATCAGAAAGGATGGTATGCCGTTGCGGTAAATCTCAGCGATATTGCATCCGAGGGAGGAAAACCATTTGCACTTAATGTTGCCATCGGAATGCCGAGAAATTATGAAATAGACATGCTTGATGAGTTGTTGGATGGAATATATGATTGCGCAAGTTTGTATAATGTTGATGTTGTTGGAGGCGATACCAAGGAGACGGATTTTTTAACCATATCAATAACAGTCCTTGGGAGAGTTGGCAAAGACAGGATAATGAGAAGAAAGGGAGCAAAGACTGGAGACGCTTTATTCGTTACAGGTACTGTTGGAAAAGGAGCTGCCCTGAAAATGAATGATATGGAAAAACTCATGCTTGTAAAACCGAGGGTGAATGAGGGAATTGAAATTTCAAAATATGGCGTGACAAGCTGCATGGATTTGTCAGATGGACTGGCATCGTCCCTACATCAGCTGGCAGAGATAAATAATGTTGGATTCCGTGTTTATGCTGATTTGCTTCCCTTTGATGAGATTGCCATTTCATCTGGAGATGAGACGGAATATGCTCTCTATCACGGTGGAGACTTTGAGCTTCTCTTCACCGTTCCTCCTGAAGTGGGAAAGCAGATCAGAAGGGCTGTGGATGCAAAAAGAATTGGAGAGGTGGTTGAGAAAGAAAAGGGAATAAAGCTTATTCTTAATGGAGAGGAGATGGAGATTGAAAATAGAGGATACGAGCATTTTGTCAGCTAATTTTAAATTGTGATGGATAGATAACACTATGGCCCTTGTGATTGGAGCAGGAAAGATGGGAAGAGCGATATATCATGATATGAAAAGACAGGGTATTGAAACGAGAATATGTGATGCTGTGCCCCACAACATCGATGATTTTTTCACGCTTGATGTCAGGGACGAGGATGCTGTGAGGAAGGAAATAAGAAATGAGGATGTGGTGATAAGTGCAATCCCCTACAATTTCAATTACAGGTTAGCAAAAATTGCAGTTGAGGAGGGAACAAACTATCTTGACCTTGGAGGAAACACAGATATTGTTATGAAGGAACTGGAACTTGATAATGAGGCGAGAAAAAAGGGAATAACCATAATACCAGACTGCGGGCTGGCGCCAGGCATGATGAATGTCATTGCTTCCATGCTTGCTGAGGAATCCAGGGAGGTTCACATAAGGGTTGGAGGTATTCCGGAAAAGCCGGTTGGTCCCTTTGGATATTCCGCTGTTTTTTCAATTCACGGACTCATAAATGAGTATGTTGAGGATGCGATAATTGTAAGAAAAGGAAAGATAAAGAAAGTTAGCTCTCTCGATGGCCTGGAAACCATTTTCTTTGAAGGATTTGGTGAAATGGAGGCTTTCTATACTCATGGCGGTACATCAACCATGCCCTTCACGCTAAAACTGGAAGAGCTTGATTACAAGACAGTCAGATACAAAGGGCACTGCGAAAAAATGAGATTTTTGAAGGAGCACGGCTTTTTTGATGAAGGGGTTAGAGAATATACTGAAAAGGCCCTTGAAAGAATACTTCCTGAAGCAAGAGATGCTGTTGTTGCCAGAGTATATGGCGAGAATGGAGGAATGGAGATGGTGGATCTGCATGATGGGATATTTTCCGCAATGGCAAGAACAACAGGATTCTCTACAGCCATTATGGCAGGCATGGTAATAAATGGCATGGTTGATGCAGGTGCATTTCCCCCAGAAATTGCAATTGATGGAAACAGATTCATTGAAGAATTAAATAAAAGAGATATAAGGTGGAGGAAGGTTTAACCCATTGTTTCCTTTATCGCTTCCTCAAGTATATCCATGGCAGAATCTATCTGCTCTCTGGTTACGACAAGTGGGGGTATATACCTTATTGCAGATTCCCCACATCCCAGAAGCAGTAAACCTTTCTTGAATGCTCTTTCCACAATCTCATCTCTGGCTTTAGGATCTATTTCCTTGCTTTCCTTGCTCTTCACAATTTCGGTTGCCTGCATTAATCCAATACCTCTTGCATCTCCCACAATCTCATATTTTTCCTCAAGCTCCTTGAGTCTCTTGCCCATGTACTCTCCCTGCTTTGCCGCATTTTCTATAACTCCATTGCTCAATACTTCTATTGTTGCAAGTGAGGCTGCACATGCTACAGGATTTCCACCAAAAGTTGTTGAATGAGCTCCTTTAACTTTAAAATCATTTTCAGCAGGATAAACACATGCAGAAATTGGTATGCCTGATGCCATCGCCTTTGCCATTGTTATTGCGTGTGGGGTTACTCCAAAATGTTCAATTGCCCACCATTTTCCAGTTCTCCCAAAACCTGATTGAATCTCATCATCTATGAGCAGTATTCCATGTTCATTCGCAAGTTTGTAAAGCTCCTTCAGGAAATTTTTTGGAGGAACAATGTATCCGCCTTCTCCCTGTATGGACTCAACAAATATGGCAGCAACCTCATCAGCAGGCACATAATGGCTGAATACATATTCCATATAATTTATTACGGCATTCACAAGTTCATCCGGCTCTTCATATCCATCTATTCCGAAAGGATTGCGGTATGGATTTGGATACGGCACATGCACCACTCCGGGCATCCATGGGAAGAAACGCTGTTTGTGCACGGGCTTGCTTGCTGTCAGAGAAAGAGCGCCCATTGTTCTGCCATGGAATGCACCTATGAATGCCATGAAGAACTTTCTGCCAGTGCTCCATTTAGCCATCTTTATTGCTGCCTCCACCGCCTCCGCTCCGCTATTGCCGTAATAAACCTTTTTATCAAAATTTCCTGGAGTGAGCTCAACCAGCTTTCTGGCAAGTTCTGCCTCCACATCATAGTAATAGTCCGTTCCCGCAAAGTGAAGGAACCTTTCAGCCTGCTTTTTTATTGCCTCCACAACCTTTGGATGACTGTGGCCCGTATTTACCACTCCAACTCCTGAGGTGAAATCAAAGAGTATATTTCCATCAACATCCTCAAAAACCACTCCCTTTGCTTCCTTCACAACGGCTGGCAGAGCTTTGGTAGTTGTTGCAATGTATTTTTCATCCTTTGATATGACTTCCTTAGCATTCTCTCCCACAAGATTTACAATTTTTGGCTTTATTTCGTTTCCAGTTATCATGAGCCTGAAATGCTGAATTCTTTAAAAAATTTCTTGTGATATTCACGAGTTAAAGTAGAATTTGTAATCAAGAGGTGTAATTTCCCTCATATATCTTCTCCATTCTTCCTTCTTTCTTTCAATATATATCTCCATTGCCTCCTTTCCCATGGCTCTTATCATGAATGTATCATTTTCCAGCTCCTCTATTGCCTCCATTAAGCTTGATGGCATTTTATTTATCCCTCTTTTTGTAAGTTCTCTTTCATCCATGGTGTAGAGATTTTCTTCAATTGCTTCATATTCAATCTTTCTTTTTATTCCATCAAGCCCTGCATATATGAGAGATGCATACAGTAGATAGGGATTTGCAGAGCCATCAGGATTTCTAACCTCTATGTCAATATTCTTCTTTGCAGGTATTCTTATCAAACTGCTTCTGTTAAATCTTCCCCATGCTATATAGCATGGTGCCTCAAAGTTTGGAATAAGTCTTTTGTAAGAGTTGATTGTGGGATTGGCAATGGCTGCTATACTCCTTGAATGTTTCAATATTCCTCCTATGAAATATCTTGCTGTTTTACTCAATCTGTATTCATCATTTTCATCATAAAATATGTTCTTTTTCCCGGAATAGAGGGCAATATGGGCATGCATTCCATTTCCAGCATCGTTTGAAAATGGTTTCGGCATGAATGTAACTTTATATCCATATCTGGATGCAATTTCACGGGCAAGATATTTAAAATATATGCAGAAATCTGCCGCATCAATTGCTGATAGCGTCTTCACTTCAACCTCATGCTGGTTTATGCCTGTCTCATGGTGATGATATTTTACATTATATCCGCTCCTCATTATCATGCTGGCCAGTTCATCTCTGTATTCCTTTGCGTCATCCATGGGCGGGGGAATGAAATAACCTGATTTCTCCTCAATTTTGTATTCTCCTCCTCCATCATCTTTAATAACATAAAATTCCATTTCAGGTGATATCATTATTTTATCGAATCCCATCCTTCTGGCTTTTTTTACAGCCTTTTTTAGTATGTTTCTTGGATCAGCCGGAAATGGTTTTCCAGAAATGGAATATATATCGGTTATTACCCTGGCAGATGATTTTGTATGGGGCAGAATGAGAAATGTATCTTTATCGGGCATGCCTATCAAATCAGAGGATTCAACATTTGTGAATCCAACAGATGAGCCATCAAATCCAAAACCTGCATCCATGACATTCTCAATAAACTCACTGGATGGAAAATGGACAACCCTCATCATCCCCATGATATCCGTAAAATGCACCTGTACCCAGTTTATATTGTTCTCTTTTATTTTTTCGGTGATATCTTTTTTATCCATACTGGTTCATTTCAAAGCATTATAAATCTTTTTTGAAAAAGGAATAAGCAGGATGCATGCATTCCATGAAAATGGAGGAAGGAGATGAATCATGCCATCATATTTAAATAACACATAATATTTACAGCCTGATGGTTGAGCGAGGAAAGAAAAGAAAAACGAAGAATTGGTATTCAGTGATAGCCCCTTCCATGTTTGGAAAGGTAAAGATAGCCGAAACCCCGTCCGATGACCCTGATAAAGTTCTGGGAAGAACTGTGGAGGTATCTCTTCAGGAATTAACCGGAGATTTTGCAAAAGCTCACATAAAGATAAAATTCAAGGTTGTTGAGGTAAGAGGATTGGAGGCTCACACTGCCTTTATCGGGCATTCCACAACCACTGATTATGTTAAAAGAATGGCAAGAAAGCATAAATCAAAGATTGATGGTGTTTTTGATGTGATTACAAAAGATGGGGTTAGAATAAGGGTGAAACCATCTGCATATACAGGAAAGAGATTGCAGACATCTCAGAAGAGGGCTATCAGAAGTGTGATGAAGGAGGTAATAGAAACACTTGCATCAAACAATACTCTGGATGAATTCATAAAGTACATGCTTGATGGAGAAATTGGAAAGCAGACATATAAGCTTGCAAAGCCGATCTATCCTGTCAAGAGAGTGGAGGTTCATAAATCAGAGTTACTCGAGGCACCAAAGGTAGAGGTAAAGAAGGAGGAAGAGATGGAAGAAGAGGAAGAGAGCGAGGAGATACACGAAGAGCAGGAAGCTGAGGAGATGAAAGAAGAAACAACAGAGGAACAGGAAGAAAAGCAGGAGGGGCAGCTAAAAGAGGAGCAGCCAGAAGAAGTTAGTGAGGAAAAAGAAGAGCAGAAAGAGGAACAGCCTGAGGAAGAAAAATAAAAATTAGCAGCTCTCAATTATTCTCTTTGCCCATTTCAATTTCTTTTTTTTAATATCCTTTCTTTTTCCAGCTTTTTCTACAGGATTTGAAAAGTCAAATCCAACAAGCTTTATTTTTTTCGCTCCAAAATGCCTTGCAATGCAGTATGCTCTATCTCCATCTGTAAATCCACCAAAATTTTCAACATCTTTGAATGGCTTTGACTGGGTGGTTATCATTATTTTTCCATCCATTCTCTTAATCCATTTTTTCAATAATTCCATATTATCTCCATGGGCATGTATTATTACCACTGCTTTTTCCCCCGCCTTGATTATATCCTGCATGTTTCCATCTAAATCAGTTGTTATGATGTGAGGGAATATTTCATGCTTTATCAAAAAGGAAGTTGTTTCATCTGCTGCAATTATGATATCTCCCTCAATTTTCTCAATATCTTCCTTCCTTATAGCAGCTCCACATATAACAATCTCCTTCCCCTCTATTATTTTTCTTAACTCTTCTGATGTTATTTTATTTGCTTCCATGGATAGTTTATGAGCAAGTACAGCTGCCTCTCTATCCCTGCTTTCATCATATCCGAACTCTTTCAGAATTTCCCTATACAATGGAAGCCAGTCTTCGTATTTCATTCCCACTCTATGGTTCCGGGAGGTTTGTTTGTTATGTCATATACAACTCTATTTATTCCCTTTAGCTCATTTGTTATTCTTATTGAAATTCTCTCCAGCAGATCCCATGGGAGCTTTGAAAATGAGGCTGTCATGGCATCTATGGAATCAACACTTCTTATCGCTATGGTGTAGCCATAAGCTCTTCTATCTCCATGCACCCCAACTGTTTTTAATGGTAGAAGCACGGCAAAATACTGCCATGGATTTTCTCCGCTTTTTTCAATCTCCTCTTCCACAATCGCACAGGCATCTCTCACTATTTCCAGCCTTTCTTCCGTTACCTCTCCTATAATCCTTATTGCAAGCCCCGGCCCTGGAAATGGCTGTTTCTCTGCAACATCCAGATTGAGATACTTTGCCACCTTTCTCACCTCATCCTTGTAGAGGTCTCTGAGGGGCTCAACTATTTTTATTTTCATGTTTTCAGGCAGTCCCCCAACATTATGATGGCTCTTTATCGTATCTCTTAACCCTCCTCCACTTTCAATCCAGTCAGGAGCTATGGTTCCCTGAAAAAGATATTCAGCGCCGTGTTTTTCCGCCTCCCTCTCAAATATCTCTATGAATTTTTCCCCTATTATCTTTCTTTTCCTTTCCGGGTCAATGACTCCAGAGAGAGCATCAAGAAACTCCTTTCTTGCATCTACCTTTATAAACTCCAGCTCCATATTGCGAAATATTCTTTCAACCTCGTTGCTCTCCCCTTTTCTAAGCAGACCTGTGTCCACATGCACTGCTATCAGATTCTTCCCTATCGCCATACTGCCAAGTTTGGCAACCACTGTTGAGTCCACTCCTCCGGAAACTGCAATTATTGCCTTTCCCTTAACCTCATCCTTTATTTTCCTAACAGCTTCATCCACAAATTTTGCCGCATCAAACATACTTTTCCCTCTGTTCCTTTCTGTATTCTCCAAGTTTTCTTGCAAGCTCTTCATCTTTCAACGAGAGAATTTCAATGGCAAGCAGAGCAGCATTATCCCCTCTATCCAGCCCAACAGCAGCCACAGGTATGCCCGGGGGCATCTGGACTATGGA
This sequence comes from Thermoplasmata archaeon, assembly GCA_021162815.1. GTDB lineage: Archaea > Thermoplasmatota > E2 > UBA202 > JdFR-43 > JAGGXW01. The sequence continues at coordinate 9,372 of JAGGXW010000048.1, forward strand.
AAGAATGGAATCAATATTCAATTTTCCCGAAACAGGAACGCCTATAACCGGCTTTGTTGTGTGAGCAGCCAGGCTTCCAGGCAGCGCGGCAGCAAGCCCCGCTATGGCAATGAACACATCTGCAGGCTGTTTTGCTATTTCCTCCACCAGTTCAGGAGTGCGATGAGCTGATGCGTACTTTATTTCATACTCCACTCCAAATTTTTCGAGAATACTTGCTGCTTTCCTGCCCACAGGTTCATCACTCTTTGAACCCATAACTATGATTACCTTCATGAAGTTAAGCTTTCCACCATTAAAAATTTTTGTTGTTATGATGATTGCAGAGAAATTTGTTAGGTAATATCCCGCAAATTCTCCATGATGTTGCAACTAAAATTAACATTCTGCTTATCATTCTGTGCTATTTCGAATGGTTTCTATCTGGTATGGTGAAGACATGCCTTTATATCATTCGTGTGTCCTCATAAATTAATCCTTGGGCATACTGTGTTTTCCTTATGATGGATAACATCACAAAAAATGGCAGAAAAATCAATTTTCATGGAATTTTCTTTATGCTCCTTCTTTATCCTTCAGCCACATATGGCGAATTACAAAAGCAATAAAGATTTATAATAATAAAATTTATAAAAAATTTATGAGAAGATCGGGTTTGTCGAATAAATCAGAATGAATAAGGAAATTGCCATGTAGGTGTTTATGTTATGAACGATAGCCATGGCAATTATATGTTTCATTCTCATTGATTTTTTCCTGTATCTTGTGAATAATAA
>JAGGXW010000075.1 GCA_021162815.1 Thermoplasmata archaeon
GTTTATTGTAATGCTTTCTGTATATATTCCTGCCTCAACATATATTGTATCTCCATCACTTGCAGCATCGACTGCCTGTTGAATTGTCGGGTAATCAGCTGGTACATTAATTGTGTTTGCACTCGCGTTTCCTGCCATCACCATGACCACAACTATTCCTAGCAAAACCAAAACGCCTAACACATATTTATTTTTCATTTTCTTTACCTCCATTCGCCTCCTGCTATGTATAGCAACAATCCATATTTAAATATTATGCGATAAAATTTATTGATATATAAATTATCTAAATTAGGGGAAGATTTAATATTTAAAATTTTCTGTAATTTAGGTTCAATTTCAATTTTCTTAATTAAATATCAATAATTCCACTATATTTATGTGTTCAATAGAAATTTATAGTTACAAAATCAAAATTTTTTTACAGGACCACCATTTAAAAAAATAAATAAATGAAAAATGCATTCTAATTGGCAAGGGCCCGTAGCTTAGCCAGGTTGGAGCGCTCGGCTGATAACCGAGAGGTCCGGAGTTCAAATCTCCGCGGGCCCATAATTTTTTACAGATAGAGGTTTGGAATGGGTATATAAATGTTTTAAGGATCTTTGCAATCCCTTCTTAAGCAAAAATGGGTCATTATACCGTTCTATTGCTGCTTCTGATTACCTTATGGTATGATGCGTTTTCACTAAAATTAAATACATGCCCGTGTTCAGACATTAAGAGGGGTTTTCATGAATGAATATGCCTGTCCAAAATGTGGTAGCAGTGAGTTGATTATTCTCCTTAAAGTTCCATGGTCCACAGATGGACTCACACCGAAACAGCAGATATTTCTGAAATGCGAGGATTGCGGATATGAATTCCCAATAAAAGATGGATAAGATCAAGCTTCCCTCCCTTTGCTCGCATACTGCTGTAAAAGTATTCCAGCAATTATGAAAACAACGCCCAAAATTGTATATGGCATTATTTCTTCCCCCACAGCAAAATGTATTACTATCATGGATATGAATGGAGAAAAATAAACCATATTGCTTATCCTTGCATCTGCACGGGATGTGCGCAAGGCCTTCATCCATAGCAAAAATGTTACTCCCATTTCAAATATCCCTGCATACACACCGCCTGCAATTCCTTCCCATGAGTAATTTACTCCATTTAAAATGGCGATGGGAACTATAAAGAGTGTGCCAAAAATGAAATTTGCGCACATTTTTACCTCATCATCCCCCTCAATCTTTATGCCATAAATCCAGAATATCGCCCATATTACAGATGTAGAAAGAGCAATAATACTGCCATAATGAATGTTCAAAAATAAATTTCCTTTTGTCAATATTATAAAAACACCGATAAAGCTTATTATAAGGGCCACCATGCTCTTCCATTCTATTTTTCTTTTAAGAATAATACTTCCAAATATTACAATCATTATCGGCCATGTATAATTCAGCGCCATCGCCTCCTGCGCTCTGATGAGGGAATATGCTTTGAATAGAAGAAGATAGTAGAGAAAGGGATTTAGAATTGCAAGGGCAATTACCATGGCAATATTATTTTTTATGTATTCAATCAGATGATGAAATTTTCCTGAATATACAATATATGAAAGGAATATGAGCAAGGAGGTGAGAGAGGAGGAGAGGAGCAGTGATACGAAGTCCGTGTATCTGAGGGCTATTTTGAAAGCACTCGCCACAGTTGACCAGTTAAGTATTGCCAATAATGCATAAACATAAATCCTTCTCTCCACAGTCTTAATGAAAAAATAATATAAAATTATGAATGAAAAAGCTCAGAGAGTTGCTTCAAAGTCCTCCACAGAATATGTGAATTCCTCATCACTGCTTATGTCTCCTCTTGCCTTAAGTATCTCTCTGGTGAGCAGCCAGTAGACAAGAGCCAGTGATTTCCTTCCCTTATTGTTTGTTGGGATTATCAGGTCCACAAATCTTGTTTCATTATTTGTATCACACAGAGCTATTATTGGAATACCCACCTTTATTGCCTCATTCATTGCCTGTCTATCCCCTATGGGATCATTGACAACCATTATGTCTATCTCCTTGTAATTCTGGGAAAGAGGATTTGTCAGTGTGCCCGGTAAAAATCTTCCTGGTGCTGCTATGAAACCACATATCTCGCACATCTTTGTTATTGGCTTCCTTGCATAATGCCTCACGCCAGCCACCATTACCTTATCTGGCTGATATCTGGCAAGAAGTTTTGCAGCATATCTTATCCTCTCGTCCGTCTTCTTTATATCTATGATATACAGTCCGTCGTTTCTCACCCTCTCTATAAATCTCTCCATATGGGCGGTCTTCTGCTGGGTACCTATCTCCACGCCGCAGGAGATATATGTCTCCTCTGGAACCAGTAACTTTTCTTCCTGTATTTCTTCTTCCATCGTCTCACTATACAACAGGCCCTTTTATAAGTTTTCCTCTCCTTCTCACAGTGATAGGTATAACTCCTTTCTCAAACTCAAGTATTGCAAGCTGTACAGCATCTATAACTCCCTCAGGAGCTTTTATGAGAAGTGGCGCACCCATGGCTATTTGAAGCGATCTTGCGCCTATGATGCGAGCTTTCTCAAACCTTGTGTACTTCAAGTTATCCCTCAAAACTAACGCAGGATGTGAATATTGTTCTGATTTAAAAACTTTTTGTTTTAGGTGGGTTTGTCGAATAAATCAGAATGAATAAGGAAATTGCCATGTAGGTGTTTATGTTATGAACGATAGCCATGGCAATTATATGTTTCATTCTCATTGATTTTTTCCTGTATCTTGTGAATAATA
>JAGGXW010000016.1 GCA_021162815.1 Thermoplasmata archaeon
AAATAGTAAATCTTTTTTATATTCCACATTTTATATTTTCTGTCGTATCTTTGCCAGTATCTCATTCCCATCCCCTATATCCCCATGGGGATGGGAATTTAAATTTCATCATTTTTTCGACAAACCCACTAAAATCAAAAAAGTTATAAATAAAAGTTTGGAATGATATTATAAATTGGGATTTCTCCTACATATAAAATTTGGATAAACATCTTTAAATAAAGGATTGTTTTTGTTTTTATCATGTTACCAGATGTGCAGGCATGGAGACCGGATTCAAACTTCAAGCTCACCAGAGTAGGAATAAGGGGACTGAAAAAACCTGTTTGCATAAAGAGAGGAGGAAGAGTCATAAATCTAATAGCTGAGATAGACGTTTCTGTTGATTTACCTGCCAACAGAAAAGGGAGCGACTTGTCAAGAAATGCAGAAGTGGTGGGAGAGATTGTTGATAAGTCTGTCAGGGAATCATCATTCAGTCTGGAAAATTTATGTGAAGAGATTGCAAAAAAACTTCTTGAAAGACATGAATATGCAACAAGGGCTGAGGTGATTGCCTCATCTGATTATTTTCTGGAGAGAGAAACACCCATGGGGAAGAGCACCCTTGAACCATACAGAATAATGGCGAAGGCAGCGGCGATTAAAGGTAAGGGGATAAAAAAATTTATCGGGGTAAAAGTGGTTGGCATGACCGCCTGCCCCTGCGCCATGGAGAATATAAAGAATGTGTATGGAGAGAGGATAACTCACAATCAGAGGAATGCTGCAACCCTTGTTATTGAAAGTGATGGGAGTGTGGAAGCAGATGACCTGATTGAGATGGCTGAAAATGCAATGAGCAGCCCAACATACGAGATTCTGAAAAGGAATGATGAGATGGAGGTAGTTAAAAGAGCTCATGATAATCCAAAGTTTGTTGAGGATGTTGTTAGAGATATGCTCAAAATGATTCTGGAAAAATATGGGAATTTACCTGATGACTCAATTGTGATTGCAAGAAGTGAGAGTTTTGAGTCAATACACAAGCACAATGCATTTGCTGAAAGAGTAACAACCATGGGGGAGTTAAAGAAATAACATGTTGCTGAAGTGGATTGAGAAATTTGGGGAAAAGGCAATAGAAACTGAGTTTGCCAGGGATGTTATAAGAAATATAAGGAGGAACAAGCTTTTCAACACAATAAATAGAGAGATGGATAGATTTCTGGCAAAAAAACTGATGATGGAAATAAAAAAGAATAAACTTCCAAAACATCTTGCAATAATAATGGATGGAAATAGAAGATATGCAAAAATGGAGGGATACCCCCCCCAGAAAGGGCATGAAATGGGAAAGGATAAACTGGAGGAGGTAATGGAATGGTCCCGTGAACTCGGAATAAGGGTGCTCACTGTCTTCGCATTCTCAACAGACAATTTTAAAAGACCTAAGGAGGAGGTGGAGCATTTAATGAATCTATTTGCCATGGATTTGAATAAACTTGCATCAGATGAGAGAGTGCATAAGAATAAGATCAGGATAAACATAATAGGGAGGCTTGATTTGCTTCCTGAGCATGTAAGGAAGGCTGCTGAGGAGATAATGAAGAAGACCGAGAAGTATGACAGATACTTCTTCAATATAGCCATCGGTTATGGAGGAAGGGAAGAGATAACAGATGCAATAAAAAAGATTGCCTCTGATGTGAAAAAGGGAAAGATAAAGATAAATGAAATAGATGAGGAAAAGGTTTCATCCTATCTTTACACCTCTTCCCTGCCATTTCCATATCCTGACCTTGTTCTGAGAACATCGGGAGAGGAAAGAATTTCCAATTTTTTGCTATGGCAGCTTGCATATTCGGAGCTTTATTTTGCAGATGTTTACTGGCCGCAGATGAAAAAAACGGATTTTTTAAAGGCCATATTGTCATATCAGAGGAGGCAGAGGAGATATGGCAGGTAAAATATCGGGATTATTTTTCATTGCTGGGTTAACTTTAATTGCCTATGCCATCCTTTCAGGAGATGCAAATGCAGGACTATTCATAATATTTCCCTTCATATATGGAAATAGCATATTTTTGATGCTTGGAATATTGTTCATTTTCCTTTCCATGTTTATTTTTCCATTTGAGTTCTATAGAGACAATGAATTGTATGAGGATACAAATACCTTCAAAGATATAGGGAAAAGAAAGATAAAAGGAGGAGGACTCATAATGATTGGGCCGTTTCCCATCATAATAACAAATGATAAGAGCATGGCAAAAATTCTCATTTACATTGCGGTCATAATGATTGCAGTTTTCATGGCTATATCTATATACTATATTTTAATATCCCATCCATGATTGCATTCGGGCCTGTGCCTTCGAGAAGGCTCGGAAGAAGCCTAGGAATAAACAATATTCCTGCAAAAATATGCAGCTATGCCTGCGTTTACTGCCAGATTGGAAGAACACTCAAAATGAGTGTGGAAAGGAAGAAGTTTTATGAGCCATCCAAGATTTTTGAAGAGGCGGCAAAGAGAGCTGTGGACAAAATAGATTACATAACATTTGTTCCAGATGGAGAGCCAACCTTAGATATAAATATAGGAAAGGAAATTGAAATGCTCAAAAAGCTTGGGAGAGTTGCTGTAATCACAAACTCATCTCTTATATGGAAAGAGGATGTTAGAGAGGACATTAAAAAAGCAGACCTTGTTTCCCTCAAAATAGACGCTGCTTCAGAAAAAATATGGAAAAGGGTGAACAGACCCCATCCAAGTTTGAGCATAGAAAAAATAAGAGATGGCATGATAAGATTTTCAGAGGAGTTTGATGGAAAATTGATAACAGAAACAATGCTGATAAATGGAATAGATTATAGCAATGAATTGCATGAAATTGCAGAGATGCTGAAGGAAATAAGGCCCGATACAATTTACATATCAATTCCCACTCGCCCGCCTGCCGAGAGCTGGATAACGCCTGCAGGGGAGGATGTACTGCTGAAAGCATACAATTTATTTTCAAGGATTTCGAAAACTGAATACCTTATTGGATATGAGGGAAATGAATTTTCGTCCACCGGTGATGTGGTGTATGACCTCATGAGCATAACTGCTGTTCATCCAATGAGGGAAGATGCTGTGGAAAAACTGCTTAAAGAGAACAATGCCTCCTGGGATGTGGTGATGCAGATGATAAAGGATGGCAGATTGATGGAGATTGAGTACAGCGGTAAAAAATTCTATATGAGGAAGCTTGCAAGATAAATGAAAAATATGATATATTGTTTATGGTTGATTGCTCAATGAGGGTATGTGTTGGTGGAACATTTGATATTCTTCATTTGGGACATAAAAAATTGCTGGAAAGGGCATTTGAGATTGGAGATGAAGTTGTAATAGGACTGTCATCAGATGAATTTTTGATGAAAATTGGAAAAAGGGCAAGGAATTATGAAAAAAGGCTGATGCAGCTCAAACAATTTTTGAATGAAATTGGGAAGAGTGCAAGGATAGAGAAGCTCAACAGCATATATGGCAGCACTCTGCATGAAGATTTTGATGCCATAATTGTATCTCCTGAAAGCGAGGAGAGGGCAAAGATAATAAATGAGATGAGGAGAAAAAATGGAAGGAGGGAAATAAAAATAATAAAGGTTCCATTTGTCCTGGCTGAGGATGGAATACCCATTTCCACCTCAAGAATTAAAAGAGGAGAGATAGATGGATGGAAAAGGCTGGAAAAAATGAATATAGTTGTTCCAACCTCAAATCCCGTAAAATTTGAGGCTGTTAAAAATGTATTCTCATCAATTTTTTTCTTTCCCATGGAGTTTAAAATGATTGAGATTGATATGGAGGAAAAACAGCCATATAATGATGAAATAATGAAGAATGCATTGAAAAGATGCAAAAAATGCAGCAATTATGACTACTGCATAGGAATAGAATCAGGAATAAGAAGGGAGAGAGGAATACACTTTGTTGAGCAGTATGCTGTTGCAATGGATAAAGCAGGATACACAACATATGGAAAAAGCCCATCATTTGAAATTCCATGGTGGATTGCAGAAAAAGTGTATGGAAGAGAGATGAAGGATGTCATTCCATTTGATGATGAAAAATCGAAGGGAGCAATATGGTATTTCTCCAGAAAAATGGACAGATTGAGGCTGACAGAGATTGGTATAACAATGGCAATGGTTCCAAGGCTTTATGGAATAAGAGCAACAAGACAGGAAAAAAATTTTTAATCCTCCCGCAATTCAGTTAAACAGGCGGGGATGGCCCAGCCTGGTAAGGCGCAGGATTGCTAATCCTGTGGGCTCTGCCCTCGTGGGTTCAAATCCCACTCCCCGCGCCTCCCAATCACAAAATATTTCTTTTTAGAATCATTACATTTCTATGAGGCCAATTCTGGCAATTGCAGTTGCATTCATTTTCATAATAAATATTCCAGTTGAAACGAAAGGAATGGATAACTATGACATGCTCATAATAGCACCATCAAAATATATGGGGCAGTTGGAAAAATTTGTGGAATATAAGAACAACCATGGCGTGAAGACCATTGCTGTAAGTTTGAATGATATTTTTGAGGGAAAATACTTCAAATGCAATGGAAGAGACGAACAGGAGAAAATAAAATTCTTCATAAAAAATTGCTATGATGGATGGCACATAAAGTATGTCCTGCTCGTTGGCTCATATAAGGACTTGCCTGTGAGATATGCTTACCTAAATGACAGAAGTTCAACATGGGAGTGGGAGAGAAAATTCATTTCAGATTTATATTATGCGGACATATATGACAGCAATGGAAGTTTCTCCTCATGGGATACAAACAACAATGGATTTTATGCAGAGTTTGAGCATGAAATAGATGGAAGGAAGTATACAGACAAGGTTGACTTATCGCCAGAGGTGGCTATTGGAAGGCTGGCATGCAGAAATGCAAGAGAGTTAAGAAATGCAATTTCAAAGATAGAATCCTATGAATCATCTTCAATGCCCGATAGAATTCTCCTTGCTGGGGGAGATTCATATCCAAATGATCCATGTGGGAACATAGCAGAGGGAATTTATCTTGATGAAGAGATAGGAAAGGTGATGTCATCTTTTCAGCAGATAAAATTATATCCCCCAGAGAATGCTATGGAAATAAACGATGCCATAAACAGTGGTGTTGCCTTTGCTGTGATGGAGGGAGCTGGAGTACAGCATCTATGGGGGACGCATGAAAAAGACAGCGAGAAATGGATATATTATTATGGATTCAACATAAAATTGCTCAGGAATAGATATTATCCTATCGTCTTAACATCAGGGGCAAGACTGGCAAAATTTGATGAAAACAGGGAATGCTTCAACTGGATGTTTGTGGCTGCCAGGCATGGTGGAGTGGCAAGCATTGGCTCCACGGGGTTATGCTGGACAGCTCATGGTGAAAATGTTAGCGAGTTTTATCTTGGCAATCTGCATGTGAGGCTGTTTCAGGAGTATGAGAAGGCAGATACGATAGGGGACATGTGGAAAAATGCAATAATTTCTTATCTCAAAGCATTTAAATGGAATGGAAGCACAGAAAAGGCATTTCACATGAAAGCTGCTGAGGAGCTGGAATTATTTGGAGACCCGAGTATGAAGTTAAATAAAATGAATAAGGCGTGCAGCATTGCAGGAAGAGTGCTGTATGTCGGCGGCTCCGGCCCAAGCAACTACAGCACAATACAGGATGCAATAAATGATGCCAGCGATGGAGACACAATAATCGTCTTAAAAGGTGTGTATGAAGAGAATGTTGTGGTGAATAAGAGTCTGACCATAGAGGGAAGAGATGCTGTGCTGAAGGGAACATTCTTCATCATGAAAAATGCCACAATAAAGGGCTTTTCCATATATAATGAGAATAAGGCCATAAAATGTATGGCATCACATGTAAAGATAGAGCAAAACGATATTGAAGCATACTATGGTATAGTGGCGGAAGATTCCAGCTGCCTTAAGGTGGAGAATAATGTTTTCCATTCAAGATATGCAATATATGTCAAAAACTCTTCATATTCAAAATTTGATGGAAATAGCGTAAATGATGGATGGTATGGGGTATGGGCGGAAAATTGCACTTACATGAGTATCCAGAACAACAACTTTTCTCATAACAGATGGTATACAGTATGGCTTGCATACAGTGATGGAAGCAATGTTGAGAATAACTCATTTTACATGAACTGGTACAGTATTTTCCTGTATCATTCGAATAATTGCATTGTAAGAGAAAATGAAATAGTCCACAATGAACATGGCCCTCAGATTGTTGTTTCATGCAACAATATTATTGAGAATAACGATATCGAGCATAATGAGCATTACGGCATATATGCCGGCAACAGATCCTTAAACAACAGGTTCATAGCCAATAATATCATAGACAACGCATACAATGCGAGGGATGATGGAAAAAATGAATGGAGCAAGAATTACTGGAGTGATTATATAGGGCTCAGGATAAAACTTCTTGCTGTACTGGGATTTCCATACCATGTTGGAAAATTCAATTTTGACTGGAGGCCAGCTTTAATGCCTTACAGCTGAATATCAACAATCTTCTCCACTTCTTTTATTAGCTCCCTGCTTCTTATAACATCTGCCATCTTTTCGATTTCATTGTAGAGAGGCCTGTCTTTATTCAGCGCCTCAACATGAGCCCTCACAACATTATATGCAATTTCAACTGGCATGGAGGGCTTTTCCTCTATGAACTCAAGTGCCTGAGAGGCAACGATGAATTCTATAGCAATAACATGTTCTGCATTTTTAAGTATGATGGGTACCTTCCTTGCTGCAATGCTTCCCATCGACTGATAATCCTCCTGATTTGCTGATGTTGGTATTGAATCCACGCTTGCCGGATAAGAAAGATTTTTATTCTCACTTACGAGAGATGCCGCCACATACTGGGGAATCATCATTCCTGAATTCAGCCCCGGCTTTATGCTGAGAAATGGGGGCAAACCGGAAAGCTTGCTGTCCACCATCCTCGCTATTCTTCTCTCTGAAAAGCTGGATAATTTTGCCAGAACAATATTCAATAAATCAAGTGCTATTGCTATTGGCTCCCCATGAAAGTTTCCGCATGAAACAATTTCATTTTCAAATATGAGAGGATTATCCGTTGCTGAATTTATCTCCTTCTCCACCACATTTTTGATGAATTGCATGGAATCAATCATGGCTCCAAAAACCTGGGGCATGCATCTCAGGGTATATGCATCCTGTACTCTCTCCATACCGTATTTATCTATTATCTCACTCCCTTCAACAAGTTTTCTTAAAATGGAGGCGGATTTTATTATTCCCTCATGTGGCCTTGCCTTTGCCATATTCTCTGAAAATGCTTTATCCGTGCCTTTCAGCGCCTGCAGGCTCATGGCTCCTGCCACATGGGCATGTTTGATGAGATTTATTGCATCATGAATTGCCAAAGCAGCAATTGATGTCATGTACTGCGTCCCATTTATGAATGCTATTCCCTCCTTTGCCTCAAATTCAAAAGGCTCCATTCCTATGGAAGAGAGAGCCTGCCTTGCCTGCACCCTTTCTCCATTCAAAAAAGCCTCGCCTTCCCCCATAAAGGATAAGGCTATATGGGCAAGAGGGGCAAGGTCACCGCTTGCTCCCACAGAACCCTGAGAAGGGACAAATGGATAGAATTTTTTGTTAATCGCATCTCTCATGAAGTATATCAGTTCCTTTCTCACACCAGAATAACCTTTAAGGAGTGAATTCAAACGGAGAAGCATCATTGCCCTGACCGTCTCCTCAGGCAAAGCATCTCCAGTGCCGCATGAATGACTCCTTATGAGATTTTTCTGGAGTTCTTTTATTTCTGCATCGTTTATCCTCACATTTGCAAGTTCGCCAAATCCTGTATTAACTCCATACACAGGTGTGCCTTTTTCTATCACATCTTCTATTATTCTCCTCGCCTTCTCCACCTTTTTCAATGCATCCTCATCAACTTCAATTTTCATTCCATGTCTTGCAACATTAACAATGTCCTCAATTTTCAGATTATTTCCATCAACCACTATCATAGCCTCGCCTCCGCCTTGCTTATTATTCTCTCCATTCTGGAAACGAATTCCTCATCATTAAATCTTTGCATGGCAATCCTGCATATTTCAATGCTTTTCTCATAAAAACCTCTCTGATTTAGAGAGATAATAAAATCAAGCCATTCCTCTTTGCTATCTTTCCTCTCAATTATCTTCTCGAATATCTTGAAAGCATCATCAAACCTATTCATTGAAAGAAGCTCTTTCATGCTGAATTTCTTCAATCCAATGTCATTCTCTTCAGCTATTTCCTTGAGCAACTCCACATAAAGTTCAGGATATTCATCTCTGAATTTCAACAAAACAGATTTCTGCTCCTTTCTTACCATTGATAGAAGATTTTTCTCATAATTTTCGGTATCAAAAATATGAGATTCAATATGCTCCTTCATCTCGTCTTTTCTCACTCTCGCTCCACAATACGGGCATATATCATATTCCATTTATCTCTGAAGCATACAGATTATTTAAAAATTTGTGGTGCCTCAATCATTTATTATTATATCAATCTCCTTTCCTTCTCCTCCCTTAAGAGATGAAACCATTGCCTTTATTGTGCTGTAGAAAAGATGAGACATGAAATCATTCAAAACAATTCTCTTTCCATCCACAAAAACCTCTATTTTCTTTCTTTTAAGTTCTATCATTTTCAGCACCTCCTCCGCTGTTGTATTAGCAGCATTCACTATCAAATCTCCCTTAACATTTTCATAACCTTCTATGATTATGAGTTCTGGATGCATCTTCTTTGCAAGAAGTATGGCCTCATCAAGGTTAAGATATGAAAATATGGCAGCTTCCTTTCTCCCAATTATTATGGACATCTCTGCTCCAGCATTTCTGTATCTCCATGTGTCCTTTCCCTCCTCATCAAATGTTTCCTTGCTGCTGCTCTTTATAACAACAACCTTTCCATCAATTTTCCTCAAAATCTCCTCTATCAGTGTTGTTTTTCCTGAATTCTTCTCCCCCTTAATTCCCAGTATCATGATTTGATATTGGCTATGATAATATTACTTTTGTGAGTTATTTTTCCCCACCAAGTTTAATACTGTTTGCGTTTAAGGAAATAAATTATCATTACAGATGCAAATAGTAACACAATTTCAAAGCCTGGCGTTCTCTCTTCATTTTTAACTTCAATTTGAATGGATACAATGTTGCTGTAATCATGCCCATCATAGGCTCTTGCCCCTATAACATGCATTCCATTCTTTAGTTCCTTTGTGTTTATTGTGTAGTTCCATGAAATCGTTCCATTGGCAACATTCCATGTTCCGTTGTCTATTCTTATCTCTACTTTTGTTATTGTGTCATTTCCATCTTCATCTGATGCTGTTCCATTCACAACAATGGTTCCTTTAACAATGCTTCCATTCTCTGGTGATACTATAACAATGACCGGTTTATGATTATTGAATATGTTTATGGTTATGGAAGCAGATGATGAATAATCTGCTCCATCAAAGCTTCTTGCATATATAGTATGTTCTCCATTGCTCAATACTGTTGTGTTCAGGCTATAACTCCATTCAGTTGTTCCTGTTGCTTGAGTCCATGCTCCATTATCTATTTTTACTTCTACCTTCTGCACTGTGCCATCGCTATCACCTGCTGTTCCCTGTATTGTTACTGTTCCAGAAACAGTTGCTCCATTGCTTGGTGAGGTTATTGTGATTGTTGGAGGTTGATTTGATGGAATAGCAACAAAATATGCAACTATGCTTTTATTTTCATCCATTGTAATCTGTATTGTTGGATTTGTTCCAGATGCATCTCCTCCCCAGTGATCAAAAACATAGCCTGAATTAGCAACAGCAGTAGCTGTTACAACTGTTCCTTCATCATATTTTCCACCAGATGGATTTAATGTAATATATCCAGCTCCAGATGGAGAAACTGAGGTTTTTAATGTGTATTGAAGAGTAAACATTGAAAATGATTTAATGCAGGATATATTTTCATTGCCAGAGCTATCATTTGCCCATATGAAATATGTGTAGTTACCAATCATTGAATATGTTGCATTGTAATAATAGGTGTTGCCAATTTTCTGCATTGAGAGGTTATGATAACTTCCGTCTGGATATGTTATGTTTACCTTAACATCTCCCATCTCAACATTGTCTGTAACAATGCATGTTATGTTTATGAATCCATTTATTTTCTGTTTTTCTGGAATTGCTGTAACATTTCTAATTTCTGGAGGTATAACATCCCCTCCAATAGTTAAATTTGTCAAATGCCATGCATAAGCATAGGCATATCCAGCATATTGCTTTCCATTTACAACAACATCTGTGGTATTTATTCCCGTATCATTGTACAATTCCCATTTTTTACTTGTTTCATTATAGAAATAGATTCCAAGTAATTTATCCTCGCTTATTCCTGCATTATCTAAATCCTCTTGTGTGTAATAAATTTGAATGAAAATGGGCCATTTAACAGCAGATTCATTTTCCACCTCTATTTGTGTATATTTTCCTACTGATTTAACAACATCTGGTTCTTCAACAGGTGGTTCCTCATAAGAAATGATTTTTGCAGTGGTATTCTGTGTAGTATTTATTTTCACAATTGCATCCGTTTCATCAATTGCATTTATTTCATTTTCTCCCTGCTGTATTTTCTCTTCTTTTCCTCCTTTTACTGGAGCAGTAAGCCATGGTTTGAAAATAACATTATCGCTTACATTATCACCAGTTCCATTTGGATTAAACACATCATTATAAGGTCCAGATGGAGAACCCCAATAGTTGTAGGATGCATTAATACTTCCTTCAGTCCAGTCTACAATGCCATAAGCAGAATTATTGTATATGTTGTTATAATGGATTGTAACATTGTATGAGTTTCCTATATTCACTCCGTAATTATTGTTATGTATATTGCAATTGTAAATATCAACATTATCTGAACCACTTATTGCAATGCCATATCCTTCTAAGAAATTCTCAAAATAATTATCATAGGAAGATATATTTTCTATATAAACAGATTTAGTAACAAAAAGGATTATTCCATATAAATTATGAGAAAGGTTAACGGATAATATCTTGTTATCTTTACCACCCACAATTTCTATTCCAACATCAGTATTGGTTATGTTTATATTGCTTATCCCAAAATTACTGCAATTTACAAGAATTATTTCTCCTGCTTCTATTCCATTTATGCTTACATTTTCTTCATTTACATAATACAACAATGGTTTTCCATTTACTGTGTTATTTAGTATATAGTTTCCACTATTCAAAACAAGAAGTCCATCATTTGTGAAATTACAATTAGAAATAGTATTATTTAGTGAATACCCCCCTTCAATTCCGATTGTTACCCCAAAAGCATTATCACTAACATTACATCTATCCACTGTATTGTTCATAGAAGAAGCAATAATTAGAATTCCTGCAATCTTATTTGAATAAATATTACTATTAGAGATTGTATTGTTTGAGGATGAATAAAGATAGATTCCGTATTCGTTATTTTCATAGATATCACAACTGGAGATATAATTGTTAAATGAATGCCGAATCAAAATTCCATCAAAATTATTGCCGTAGATGTTGCAATTTGAGAGTGTATTATTGGAGGATGAATCAAGGGAGATACCATAGCTATTATTTGAAATGCTGCAATTTGAGATTGTTACATTGTTTGCATAGGATATCTCTATACCAGAACTACAACAGCGACTATGTCTTATTTCAAATCCATTTATGCTCACATTATCTGCGGTTATTTTTATAACATCCCCCTTATAATTCCCATCTATTATTGTTGTATTTCTATCTTCTCCTATAAGAGTTATTGACTTGTTTATTACAATATTTTCATAATATGTTCCATTGAAAACATACACTGTTCCATTTTCAGCAACTGCATCTATTCCATCTTGTATTTTATTGAAATGATTTCTTTGCCATCCATGATTGCTACTGTCATAATCATCATCTACATATACGATAGAAACTGAGTAATTTTTATTATTTCCCTGCCAGACTATGTTGCCATCGCTATCATACTTTGCAACAAAATATTCCTCCATGTTATCTCCTATAGCTCTGTAACCTGCAGCAATTATGTAATCTCCATAACATACAACCCTCTTA
>JAGGXW010000038.1 GCA_021162815.1 Thermoplasmata archaeon
GGAGTATTTGGAGGATTGGAAAACAGGAGATTATTATTCACAAGATACAGGAAAAAATCAATGAGAATGAAACATATAATTGCCATGGCAATTGTTCATAATATAAACACTTACATGGCAATTTCCTTATTCATTCTGATTTATTCGACAAACCCTCCCGTGACAGAAAATTTTTAAATAAAAAAATTTTTTGAGATTATGAAGATAAAAACTCTTGCAGTTTCAATTATTTTTGCTACAATTTCATTTCATGTTTTTGCCTCTGGAGAGAATTTTGATGGAGCCGTAATGACACTGAAAGACATAATTTATGTTGGCGGCTCCGGCGAAGGCAATTACACAAGCATCCAGGCTGCCATACATGATATATCCAAAAATGGCACGATAATCGTGTATCCTGGTGTTTACAATGAAAATCTTTTCATTTACAAGCCTCTTATCCTGAAATCGAGAAATGGCTCAAGTTCCACCATAATTTCTTCATCTTTTGATGTGATAAAGATATACGCCAATTATGTGAAAATAGATGGATTTACCATTGAAAATGGGCATGAGGCAGGTGTGCTGATAAGTGGAAAAAATTGCAATGTGGTCAATAGTATAATAAAGAATAACATCAAAGGAGTTTATATGGATGGCTGTTATAATGTAACACTGGTTAATAACACATTTGAGGATAATTTAAAGGTGGGAATTCATGTAATGTATTCTTCAAATTTTGAATTGCTTGGAAACAAGGTTAAGAATAGCAATTATGGTATCCACATTTACCATTCTTCAAATGGAAGTGTATTGAATAATGAGGTCAGCAACGGGATAAATGGCGTTACCCTGGACAAAACGGAAAATGTAACAGTATCTGCAAACCGCGTTTCAAATACCCATGGAGGAATATTTCTTTATGAATCCAGTAACATATCGGTGGTGAAAAATTTTCTCTATCATAACAATTACAGCATAAGCACGGCATACTCATCCAATAATACAATTTTAAAGAACAGAATTGTTTATGGAATGGTAAGTGGCATCTATCTTGATCAATCCGATAACAATACGATAAGAGGAAACATGGTTGTTAGAGGAAAAGGATATGGTATCGTTCTTTCATTCTCCAACAACAATGACCTGGAAAGAAATCTGGTATTCTACAATAAAAATTATGGGATAGATGTCTCCCATTCAAAAAATAATACGGTAAAAATGAATATTGCCCTCTTCAATGGATGTGGTTTTTACCTTAAGAATGCAGATAATAATACAATTTCATTCAATGTTGGATTATTCAACGGAATTGATCTGAAAATGTACTGCTCACCTGACAATTATTTCATGATGAATATATTTTTAACACGCTCTCAATCTGCTGTTTGAACTGCAACCAATTAATTCAAATAAGGGAGAACCAGTAGCAAATGCTGTGTAAAAAGATTTAAAGGCAAAATGAGATATGAAAAATAGGGGTCGTTTTTGTAGAGCAATTTTACTTACAGTTAACGAGTTTATCGAAAAAATGATGAAATTTAAATTTCCGTCCCTGCGGGGATATAGAGGAAGGAAATTTAAATATCCCGAACTTTTTTCATATCCATTTATTTTTTCATTGACAAGCAAAAATATTAAAAGGGTTATCTAATGCTGGAATGATAACATGGTGGAATTTAAAGTGGTGGTTAGTGATGGGCCAAAATCATGGCAGATAGTGGTGGATGGACACCATGCCAACTCACTGGTGGGCAAGAAGATAGGAGATGAGGTTGACGGTATATTCGTCTCCCTTCCGGGATATAAACTTCAGATAACGGGAGGCGTGGATAGAGATGGCTTCGTGATGAGAAAGGATATACCGGGTATAACAAGAAAGAAGATACTTACCGCAAGGAGCACTGGCTTTAAACCAAAGGACAAGGGAGTGAGGAAAAGAATAACTGTGGCCGGCAACACCATCAGCCTTAATATTGCCCAGATAAATATGAAGGTTATAAAGAAGGGAGCCAAGCCGGTGGAGGAGCTGCTGAAGGCGGCGGGCAAACTGGAGGAGAAATGAGTCAGCCTGAGGTTAATATAGGCATGGTGGGCCATGTTGACCATGGTAAGACCACATTAACTCAGGCTTTAACGGGCAAATGGACAGATGAGCATTCTGAAGAGTTGAAGAGAGGTATATCAATAAAACTTGGTTATGCGGATGCAGTTTTCTATAAATGTCCAAACTGCCCTGAGCCGAGATGTTATTCAACAAAGCCTGTATGTCCTTATTGCGGGGCGGAGACGCAGCCATTGAGGAAGGTTTCATTTGTTGACGCTCCAGGTCATGAAACGCTCATGGCTGTTGTTCTTTCAGGGGCTGCAATAATGGATGGAGCATTACTCCTCATAGCTGCCAATGAGCCATGTCCACAGCCCCAGACAGAGGAGCATCTCATGGCGCTGGATATTGTGGGGGCAAAGAACATAATAATTGTTCAGAATAAGATTGACCTTGTAACACCTGAGGAGGCAAAGAAGAATTATGAGCAGATTCTTGATTTTGTTGAGGGAACAGTTGCAGAAGGAGCTCCAATAATACCTGTTTCAGCCCATCATGAAACCAATCTTGATGTTCTGATAATGGCAATAGAGGAGAATATTCCAACTCCAAAGAGGGATAAGAGCAAGAATCCAATAATGTATACAGCCAGAAGTTTCGATATAAATAAGCCCGGCACTCCTCCCGAAAAACTGAGAGGGGGTGTGATAGGTGGTTCAATAAAGCAGGGCGTGCTGAGAGTTGGAGATAAGATAGAGATAAGGCCGGGAAGAATGCTCGAGGAACATGGCAAGGAGAAATATGAATCAATATTCACTGAAATTACTTCAATCGTCACCGGTGGAGAGTCTGTTGAGGAAGCCGGGCCCGGTGGCTTGATAGGAATTGAAACATATCTTGATCCCGGTTTAACCAAGGCAGACAGACTGGCGGGAAAGGTTGTTGGGCTTGAAGGTAAACTGCCATCTATCTTTTACGAACTTCAGCTGGATATTCACATGCTTGAGAGGGTTGTTGAAAAGGATAAAAATGCAGGAAATATAAAGCCAAATGAACCCATAATGCTGAGCGTTGGTACAGCTACAACCCTCGGTTTTGTAAAAACAATAAAGAAAGATTATATGGAGGTGAAGTTAAAAATACCCGTATGCGCTGAGGAGGGACAGCGCGTTGTCATATCCAGAAATATAGGCAGGAGATGGCGCCTTGTGGGATATGGAGAGATAAAATGAAGAATGTCGTTCTGGACACAAATGCTCTAATGATTCCATATCAGTTTGGCATAAATGTTGAAAAGGAGCTGAGCAGGCTCCTTGGAATATGCAGAATAATTGTCCCAAAAAGCATAGTGGAGGAGATGGAGAGAATAACGGAGAGGGGAGGAAGCGAGGCAAGGGCGGCTCAGCTTGGATTGAGCATAGTCAAGAAGAAGAACTACAGGGTTGTTGAAACAGAGGCAAGAGGAGATGATGCGGTTCTTGAGGCAGCCCTCAAAATGGATGCCGTTGTTGTTACCAATGATAAGGAGCTTAAGAACAGGGCGGCTGAACTTGGATTATCTGTTGTTTACATGAGAGGGGAAAATAAGCTTGAGATGATGGGTGAACCATGAAGTATGGAGAGAAAGCAATAAAGAATGCAAAGCTGGAGGCATGGGAAAATCCATATAAGGACAGAGATTATGAAATTGAACTCACATTCTCTGAATTCACCTCTCTGTGCCCCCGCTCCGGCTATCCGGATTTTGCCACAATAAGGATAAGGTATGTTCCTGATGAATACATTGTTGAACTCAAGTCATTGAAGCTTTATCTGAACTCATTCAGGGATAAGTACATAACACATGAGGAGGCAACAAATAAAATTCATGATGATTTGAAGAATCTGTTAAAGCCGAGATATATAGAGGTTGTGGGAGAGTTTAATATAAGAGGGGGAATAAAAACCGTTGTCAGTGTTAAAAGCGGAATGAAGAGTGATGAAAGCTAATCTGAATTGATAAATATAGGCAAGTTTTAAATATTGATAAAATCTTTTCTTTTGATTGATATGGAAGAGGTTCACGGAATTGAAGAGTTAAAGGAAAATTTTGATAAGGTACTTGAGGAAATAGACTCAATTGTTAAGGGTTCATATAGAGAAAAGGAGGCACTTGAAAAATTGAAAAAGCTGGTTTCGAGAGAGCATATAGAGAGACTCGAAGCCATGATGGAATCAATGAAGAAGAGGTTGCAGGAGACGGAGGATAGAGCCATAGCTGCATTGCAGGAGGCTGAGAGATATAAAGGAGAGCTGGAAAAGGAGCAGGTGAGACTTGAGAAATTATGGGATGCATATAAAAAGCAGGAGGATGACATATTTGATATAAAGCAGAGGGAGGAAGAACTCAAGGAGCAGATAAAGGCAAGAGAGGAAGAGATAGAGAAACTCAGAAAGGAAATAGAGGAAATGGAGGAGTTAAAGGATGACAGAGAAATGCTTGAGAGAACAAGGATGGAACTGGAGCAGGTGAGCAAGGAGGCGCAGGAACTCAGAATGGAGCTGGCAAGAGAGAAAGAGAAGAGGGCAACTTTGGAAAAGGAAGTGGAGGAGCTGAGAGAATACATTCCATACAAAAAGATGGTTGAGGAACTGGAGAAGAAGGTAAAGGAGCTGGAGCCTTACAGGGCATATGAAAAATACAAGGAAGAGTACGCAGAGATGGAAAAACTGTACAAGAAGGAGCAGGAGAGACTTGCCAAACTTTACAAACTTTATGAGGAGACAAAGAATGAGCTTGATGAGGCAAAAGAGAAGCTGGAGAAATGGCAGAGATGGTTCGATGAGAACAGGGAGTTTTTAGAAATGGCAATGAAACTTTCAACAAATCTCAAGATGCCCGAGATTTAATTTCTTTCTAAATCCTCCCCCCCATAAAATATGTGCTGAATCATGGAATATAAATCTTCCATTCCCTCCCATGTTTCCGATGATACAGGAATCAGATTTGTCAGCGCTTTCGTTTCCTTTATCACATTTATCATTCCCTCGCTGAGCTGGTAGAAAAGAGTTGGATTTTTTATCATCAAATCTTCATGGAGCACGTCAGGATTTTCTCCCCATTCCAGTATCATTTTCAGGGCAGAGGGGTCCACAATATCCTTCTTTGTGAGAACATTTATCAATGGCAGATTCAGCCTGAACTGGGTTGTGGCGGAGAGCATGAGCTGGGATACAAATGATGCGGGAGTTGTGGCCATTGAAGGGTCCATGAGGTAGAATAATATGGAATTCTCCCTCCCCAGCTCGTCAATAATAACCTTTCCAGTACTCCTGAAAACAAACAGTTCAAGCTGTCCTGGTGTATCAAATATGAGATAATCGGCCCTGTATTCTCCAATCCTCTCCTCCAGTGTTTTAATATTCAACGCCAGCATGTCCGCCGCCAGCACCTGCGCCCCGTTGGGACCGAGTTCATAGTCCTTCATTATCTCATCTATGGATATCCATTCTCTCACATCTACCTCTGGCTCGTAGGGAAGAGTTACAACACCTGGATCAAGATTTATTGCTATGGAATCATATCCCTGGCGGTGGCACCATTCATTGAATGCGTGGGTGAGATATGTTTTTCCAGAGCCTGCTGTGCCAACTATGTATATGTGAATCATATTCCTCTCAGCTCTTCCATATGCTTTATTCTTTTATCTATCAGCTCTTTCGTTCCTATATCATGCCTTATGAAGACATTTCCCTTTACATGCTTCAGCCCTTCCTCGCATATTCTCTCTGCCTCCTGCAATTCATTGGCTATTCCAACGATTGCAAGACTCCTTGATGTTGTTGTGTATATTTCCCCATTGACTTCATTCACGGATGCATAGAAAAGCACGGCTCCTGCATCCTTTATTGCCCTTTCATCCACCTCTATTTTTTCTCCTGCAGCAGGCTTTATTCCATAGCCAGATGGGACCACATACTTACATACCGTGCTTTTATTCTCAAAATCTATGCTTATGCCGTTCAAATCCCCATCTGCCATTCCACTGCATATTTCCACAAAACTTGTTTTCAGTGTGGTGAGGACATTCATGGCTTCTGGGTCACCAAATCTTGCGTTTATTTCCACAATTTTTGGTCCCTCAGCGGTGAGCATGAACTGGCCATATATAACACCTCTGTACTCTCTTCCTTCCATCCTCAGTGCATCTATAACACGTTGAAGTATTGTAGGTGCTGCCTCATAATCATCTGCTGTCAGGAATGGAAGCAATCCATCAGAGCAGGAATATGAGCCCATGCCTCCTGTATTCGGTCCCTTATCATCAGGCAGCAATCTTTTATGGTCCTGAACAGCCGGCATGGGATATATTGATTTTCCATCACAGAATGCCTGGAGGGTGAACTCTTCTCCAACTATCTTTTCTTCTATGAGAACTCTATGTTTTCCTCCAATGCCTTTCTCTATGATTTCTCTTGCATACTCCACAGCCTCTTCAATGCTATTGAAGTGATCTCCAGCCACCTTGACTCCTTTACCTCCTGTCAATCCAATGGGCTTTATTGCAACCTCTCCATCAAGCATCTCTATGTATTCTCTTGCAAGCTCTATATCCGAGAAAGCCCTGCTTTTCACACTTCCCTTTATATTATGTTTCTCCATTAACAAGCGCATGAATTCCTTGTTTGTTTCTATTTCCGCCGCCGCCCTGGTGGGAGATGCCACCTTTATTTCATGCTTCAGCAGTTCATCTGTCAATCCTGCTTCCTCTGGTGCTTCAGGACCTATTATGGCGAGTTCAATGCCCTTGTTTCTTGCATACTCTGCCACCTTTTCCACATCTGTTTCATCGTGCAGGAGGTAATCGGATGCAAGCCTCTTTATGCCGGGATTCAGGTTTTTCATGACGGAGTATATCTCCACATCATCCTTCGATAATGCATGCACAATTGCATGCTCTCTTGCTCCTCCCCCAACAACAAGAATTTTCATTAAAAAGTAATACGCGAGAAGTTTAAATTTTTGTTTATGGCAGAGGTCTATTCTTCCATCAATTTTTAAATGAAATCTTTTTTGTTTGGATGCCTGTGTTAGAATTATTCATTTGGATTCATGTTATTTTTGGCATTCTTTATACCCTCCAAAAACGTATTTAGTTCATGCATTGTTTTGAAATATCCTTCACAACCTGACATATCAGAAGGTGCAGTTTCGTAATATTTCCATTCCTTCCTGTTTTCAGGTAACCAAGATTCTACAATTTTTTCATCTATCCCAAAGTATTGTGCCATGCGAGGAACATAAATCTGGAATTTAAGCCCTTTATCTGAATCACTTTCACCGGGTAAAAGACTGAATACGCGTTTTCTACTACCTTCCAATATAACCTCAAATGCAACAGAACTGCGTGTGGTTTGTCTTCCATCGAAATAATTTGGCAATTCTTCTAATAGCATTTCATATAATTCACTGACTCCTGCTCGTTCTGCCATCTCTCTCAATTCTTCATACGATAGTGGTGGTTTTCTTTTAGAGTGTGTTTTTGTTTGTGTCCTATATTCCACTTCCTTGGGTTCAATTAGGAATATCCTTGCTAAATACTCATTTTCATATTCATCAACAAAATAATGGAAAGTGATTGCATTTATGTTTACTCCATAAGTATCGGAAAGATAATTGATTATCCTTTCTGAGCTACTATCAACATCTGATGCCACAATCAGCATTTTATGATGTTCATTTAGTATGTCTGGTAAATCTTCATCAAATTTTCTTCTAAATGCCTCATCAAGCAGACCATTATTCCTGAGATATTCGTTTGCAATTTCTGTTATTTTTTCATTTGATAGATCCTTCACCCAAGATGCATAATCCAAAACTTGAGCAGTAATCTCTCTTGGTGTTTTGTCTCTTTTTAATTCAATGATGACCACATCTCCCATCCTATCCAAGCACAATATATCAATTACACCTCCAAAATCTGTTTCCACCTGTCTTCCAATTACAAGTAAATCATCAGAAACTATTGAAATATCTTTTGTAATCCACTCTTCAATTCGTTCTTCTAAATTTAGTTTTGATTTTTTAAGCTCTTTTAAATCATCTTTTTCAACAATTCTCCATATTCTCAAGTCTTCTGGCATTATCTTAGTAATACGAATTTAATTTATTTAGGTTTAGAATTTTTAATGAAAGCAACTTTTTAGCGTTCTTTACAAACATATATATACCATGGAGGGATGTAGAAGGGGATAAATATGGAAGGAACGGTTAAAAAGTGGATAAACAGAAAGGGATATGGTTTCATCGGAGTGGATGGAGAAAAGGATGTTTTTGTCCATTACTCTGATGTTAAGAAAGACGGTTTTGTGAGCCTTGAAATAGGGCAGAAGGTGAAGTTTGATCTGGTGGATACGGATAAGGGGCCAAGGGCCAAGAATGTCGAACCTGTGGAATGATTCTGTCAGATAGAGACATTAAGAAGGCCATTCTGGCAGGCGAGATAGGCATTACGCCTTTTTCCGAGAACAAGTTAACTCCAAATGGTTATGATCTCACCATAGATGAGATACTGATTGATGGGGAGAGGAAGAAGGAGGCAGTCATCCCGCCAATGAAATGGTTTGCTGTATCAACCTTAGAATACATAAAGTTGAAGAACCATGTTGCCCAGCTCTGGCTCCGCTCCTCCTATGCAAGGAAGGGGGTCATGGCTTCATTCGGCAAGGTTGATGCAGGTTTTGAGGGGAATCTCACCATATCAGCATTCAATACCCGTAAGGAAATCCATCTCATTGCTGGAGAGACATTCTGTCAGATTGTATTTGAGGAGTTAAAGTCTCCGCCTCTAAAACTCTACAATGGCAAATACAAGGGCCAGAGAGGAATTAAACTTGAGTAGAAAATAAGGAAAAAAAGAGGAAGAGATTACCACTTCTTTGCTATCTCCTCTATGAGCTTTACCAGGTAATCCCAGAATTTCTGCACACTGCTTATTCTCACATTTTCATCGGGGCTATGTGGATGCTCTATGTCAGGTCCTATTGAAATCATCTCAGTTATTCCCACTCTCTCTCCTATGACCCCAGTCTCCAGTCCTGCATGTATTGCCTTTATTTCCGGCTCCTTGCTGTAAAGGTTTTTGAACACTTCCTCTGCAATCTTCAGCAACTTTGAATCCCTGTTGGGCTTCCATCCTGGATAGCGGCTTCCCTCCTTAACCTCGCATCCCGCAAGCTCTGAAGCGCATCTTATTGTCTGGAGTGTTGCATCAAGGGCAGAGTTTATGGAGCTTCTGCTGCTCATCACGATGTGCATCCTGCTTTCATCCATCTCAACTTTGGCAAGGTTGGTCGATGTTTCAACCAGACCCTCAACCTCCTGACTCATCGCCAGCACTCCATGAGGCAGAGCCATCAGAAGCTTTATGACTCTTTCATTGCTCTCCTTATCCAGCACTTTATTCACATCTGCATTCTCCACCACCACGGTTATATCGGGGTCACTTCTTTTATACTCGTCTCTGAATGCAGCTTCCAGCTCCTTTATCTTTTCCTTTGCCTTTTCCTCGTCCTCCACCTGCACAAGTGCAATTGCCTCTCTTGGAATTGCATTGAATTTATCTCCTCCCTCAACTTTACTCACTCTCGCATCTATATTGTAAAGAACCCTTGCCATCAGTTTGAGGGAGTTTGCCCTTCCCTTGTCAATCTCTACGCCAGAATGTCCTCCTCTTAGCCCTTTAACAGTTATCTTCAATCCCTTTCCGGCTCTATCCTCAAATTTGAGGGGCATGATTATATCGCTGTTGGCTCCTCCAGCGCATCCTATGTATATGCTTCCAAACTCCTCGCTATCAAGGTTTATAAGCATATCTCCCTTGATATACTCCTTCTCTATGTTGAATGCCCCTGTCATTCCCGTTTCCTCATCTACCGTAAACAGAAACTCCAAGGGCCCATGCTCTCCGTCCCACTCCATCATGGCAAGGCAGGCAGCCACGCCTATGCCATCATCCGCTCCAAGCGTCGTGCCCTTTGCTCTAACAAAATCGCCATCCACATAGGCGTTTATGGGATCCTTGCTGAAGTCATGCTGCACATCTTTATTTTTCTCGCACACCATATCAATATGGCACTGAAGTGTGATCATTGGCTTGTTCTCATAGCCGGGTTTGGCTTTCTTCCTCACAATTACATTGCCAACCTTATCCTGTGTAACCTCCAGTCCCATCTGTTTGGCAACATTTACAATGTACTCTGCAATCTTTTCCTCATGTTTTGAGCATCTTGGAATTTTTCTTATCTCATCAAAATACTTCCACAAAATTTTCGGCTCAAGGTCTTTAATTTCAGTCATAATTAGGTAATGCAAAAGGCTATTAAATTTTTCCATGCTTAGCCTCATGAAAGGTAGCTATGTCCTCCTTATAAAGCTCGATAGGGAAAGAAAAATAAGGGTTGGAGCTCTTGGTGAAATTTACTTCAAGCCAGGATATTATGCCTATGTGGGCTCTGCCATGAATGGAATTGAGGCAAGAGTTAGCAGGCATTTGAGGAAGAATAAAAAGATGAGATGGCATGTGGATTATCTTTTACAATATGCGGAGGTGGAGAGGATTTATTACAAACAGTCCAATGAAAAGGAGGAGTGCAGCATAGCATCTCTGTTTTCTCTTCCATTCATTCCTCGCTTTGGCTCCTCTGACTGCAAATGCAAAAGTCATCTTTTTTATTCAGAGAAAACGGAGGAGATTGATGAAGTCATGAAAAAGGCAGGAATGAAAATTTTGGAAAGGCTAAATTTTAAATAATGAGGTATTTACCTTTATGAAAGAGTATGATATCATAGCAATAGGAACGGGCTCAGCAATGAATATAGTATCCGTCCTTGTGGAGGGCCAGCCTGACATAAAGGTGGCTGTTGTTGAGAAGGATGATGTTGGGGGGATATGCCTGACGAGGGGATGCATTCCATCCAAAATGCTTCTTTATCCAGCAGAACTGGTTAAGAAGATAAGAGAGGCAAAGAAATTTGGAATAGATGTTGAGATAAAGGGCATAGATTTTGCAGGCATAATGAGAAGAACGAGGGAGAGTATAAGGCATGAAATAAAGATGATTGAAAATGGATTGAAAAGTTCACCAAACATAGATCTGTATCAAACTGCGGGAGAGTTCATAGACGACTACACCATGAAGGTTGGAGATGAGGTGATAAAAGGGGAGAAGATATTACTCTGCTCTGGTTCTAAACCATTAATTCCTCCAATAGAAGGGCTTGAAGAGACAGGATACATAACCAGTGATGATTTTCTAATGATGGAAGAGTTGCCAGCCTCCATTGCCATAATTGGAGGGGGCTACATAGCCATGGAATATGGATTTTTCCTGGCAATGATGGGAGCGGATGTTACTGTAATAGAGATGCTTCCACGCATAGTGGCAGGCGAGGAGCCTGAAATATCCGAATTGCTTCAGAAGGAGATGGAAAAGATAATGAAGATTTATACAGGCTACAAAGTAAAGGAAGTGAGGAAAGAAGGGAACATGAAAAAAATCATTGCTACTGGCAAGGATGGCAGAATAGAGGTGGAGGCAGAGGAAATCATAGTTGCTGCTGGAAGGGCATCAAATGCTGATATACTCAAACCAGAGAAAACCGGAGTCAAGACAGATGAAAATGGATGGATTGTAGTTGATGAATATCTCCAGACGACCAAGCCGAACATATGGGCATGTGGAGATGCAACGGGAAAGCACATGTTCAAGCATGTTGCCAACTATGAGAGCCAGATAGTTTATTACAATGCTTTTGCACATCGCCGCATCAAGGTTGATTATCACGCAGTTCCCCATGCCATCTTTACATACCCAGAGGTGGCGGGCGTTGGTATGAAGGAAGAGGAGGCAAGGAAAAAGGATGACATAATGGTTGGCTACTATCTTTATGAAAACACTGCAAAAGGAGAGGCAATGATGGCAAAGGATTACTTTGTGAAGGTGATACTTGAAAGAAACACATATCGCATACTGGGGGCGCATATTATCGGGCCCGAGGCATCCATACTGCTTCAGGAAATAATAAATCTCATGTACACCGATGATGGTTCAGCCTCCCCAATATACAGAGGAATGCACATACATCCCGCTCTATCTGAAGTGGTGGAGAGAGCCTTCTACAACCTTGAGGAGAGATAGGCCTGATGGCATATTGCAGCAGCTAAAGCAATGCCATTCTCCATATCTTTTTCATCCATTCCATACCATGCCTGAGATTTCAGAGGAGGCAGATGTATGAAGGAAACCATGGCATTCTTTTCATAATCAAGGATCATGTAAAAGACATAGTTGCATGAGTATATTCCGGCATATATTGATGGCCTGGCTTTTATTCCTCTTTCCCTCAATGCACTGCATATCTCCATTGCAGGGGCATGAGAAATGAGGATAAGATTGCCATCCTTTATCCTGCTGCATTTCCATCCATTGCATTTCAGATTCAATGCCACTTTCTCCACATGCATGCTCCTGCTTCTTCCATTCAATCCGAGCATCATTACAACAGATGGATGGTACTTTTCTATTGCCCTCTTTATCATCATAAAAGACATGTTGAAATCCACAGGAAGTATCAAGGAAACAACTCTTGCATTATCTATAATGCTGCCATTCAGAGATGAAGCAATAATCTGGGATGGATTCTCATTCCATTTATCAAAGGGCTCGAATCCTGTGATGAGGATGGTATCCTCCTCATCCATTCCTGTTGCTATAGAAGGAGCAATTAAAATGGCAATCATCATGGCCAAGATAACTGCATTTTTCATTGTCATTAATCCGCATTGCCAATTTCAATTTTCTGCTTCAGGTCTGACAGGAGTAATTTATTAATATGTAAAAAATTTTTTTAAAAATTATACATAATATTAACGATAGTGCATAATTTATGCAAAACCGAGCAAATTTTTAAGTAATCACTTCCATATCGCAAGTGATGCGAGTGTTTGTATCTGCAACAATATTGAGCTTCATTCTGTGGCTTTTGCTTACATTTAACGGCAGCCTGTGGCAGGCGGATGAGATACTGGCTGGCATAGTTTTTTCCATTCTTGCTGGCCTGATAACGGCAAAGATAAACATAAAGGAGCATAAGAATCTTTCATTAACAAGGTGGCTCATGTTCATAGCATATTTTCCCCGCTTTTTCTATGAGATGGCAAAGGCAAATTTTGATGTCGCGTACAGGGTTATAACCGGAAAAATAAAGCCGGGTATAGTAAAAATTTCCCCCGGACTCAAAAACAATCTTTCTGTTACTCTCCTGGCAAATTCAATAACTCTAACACCAGGCACTTTAACTGTGGAGGTGGATGAGGATAAAAATCTCTACGTTCACTGGATAAATGTGAGAGATGATTTCTTCCAGGAGCATGAGGAGAAATGCAGATGCAAATATGTTTGCTCAACATTTCCTGATTGGGCAAGGAGGATAGGAGAATGAATGTGTTCATGCTTACTCTGGCATTGATGGGCATTTCCGTTTTGATAGCCATGATAAGGGCAATACTGGGCCCAACTATACCGGATAGAGTTGTTGGGCTGGATACGATAAATACGCTGGTAATATCCGGCATGCTTGTTTACGGAGCTGCCGTGAAGGAGATAATATACATTGATGTTGCCATTGTTTATGCCCTTCTTTCATACATAACGACTGTGCTAATTGCAAAATATCTGGAGGGTGGTAAACTATGATATGGTGGATAATATATGTATGTCTTGGCATAGGAATTGTCTTCAATCTGCTGGCATCACTTGGCTTGCTAAGATTTCCTGATGTTTACACCCGTCTTCATGCTGGAACAAAATGCACCACCTTTGGAAGCATATTCATAGCCACAGCTGTAATGGTATATGGCTTATATGAATGGTGGAAAGGAAATGATGCAATGATTTCAATGACAGTTCATTCTTTCCTTGCCCTGCTTGCCATTCTCATAACCAATCCCACAGGGGCTCATGCCATTGCGAGAGCAGCTTACAGGAGTGGAGTTAAGCCAGCAGGAGCTGTAGTGGATGAGCTGGGAGGTGAGAAAGATGATTGACATGTTTGGTTTGATTCTCATACTTCTGTCAATATTCACGATAATTCCTGCCATAATGGCTGTTGTTATGAAAGATTTACTCTCATGTACCATAGCACTGGCCATAATGAGTTTAATATTATCTCTTTACTTCTATCTTTTGCAGGCTCCTGATGTTGCCATAGCGGAGGCTGGCGTGGGAGCATGCCTCACAACAGCTCTTTTCATAGTTGCCATAAGGGCTACGGAGAGATATGAGGGGGGTGAAAATGAAGATTAAGGCAATTGCATTCATTGTTTTTGCATTTTTCATTCTTCTCGCAGCCGTGAGGATGCATCCTTTCGGTGACATCTCCCATTCCACCATGGATGATTATATGATAGAAAATGGACAGAATGATACCGCTGCCAACAACATTGTTACAAGTGTTGTGTTTGACTACAGAGGTTATGATACTTTAGGTGAGGCAACCGTGCTTTTCACAGCCATAGCGGGTGTGCTTGTCGTTTTAAGGAGGGAGAAAAATGAATGATGGAAGAATGAGCATAGTGGTGAGAACAATAGCGAGCAGCATATTCCCAATGGCACTAATCTTCTCCTTCTATGTAATCATGCATGGTCATCTCACTCCTGGAGGCGGATTTCAGGGTGGAGCCATCGCAGCAAGCGCTGTCGTAATGCTTCTTGCTGCCCATGGTTATAAGAGGATGGAAAGCAAACTCAGCATGGATGGGCTTTCATTTGTGGAATCCACAGGAGCCATCATATTTGTTGTTGTGGGACTTGCCGGACTTATAGCTGGTGTGTCATTCATGTATAATTTACTTGTGGGCTCACCTATTTTTGGATATGTTCCTCATGGTGCAAATGGAGGATATCTTAACAGCGGGGGCATTCTTCCAATACTCAATCTTGCAGTTGGATTGAAGGTTATAGCAGGACTTTCATCCGTTGTTCTTGCTATGATTCTGTTCACGGAGGGAGAGGAATGATATACAACATACCATTCATAACGACGGCAATACTGGCTGTGATAGGCTTATATGCAGTCATATTCAAAAGAAACCTCATAAAAATTGCAATTGGCATAACTATTTTAGAAAGTGCAGTCAATCTTTCCCTCATTGCAATTGGCTATAGAAAGGGTGGTGTTGCCCCAATCTATACAAATCTTCCTCCCAATGTTGATATTCCACATGGTATGGTGCTTCCTGTTCCTCAAGCATTAACACTCACAAGCATTGTCATAGGTGTTGCCACCCTTGCCCTGATACTTGCCTTTGCAATGAAAATTTACAAACATTATGGAAGTCTTGATAGCCATTCAAGGAGGTTGAAAGAATGAACATAATGCTTCATATGCCGGCCCTGCTCATAGTGCTTCCGCTGCTTGCAGCATTTGTAACTCCATTAATTGACAAGCTTAGCAGAAAAGCCAGAAATGCGTTTGTTATAGCCATTGTTGTGATAGAGGAAATAATGATGCTTTTCTTTGCCTTTCACATTTTCTCAGGAAACATTGCCATCTATACCATGGGTAGCAGTGAGCCAACAAAACTTGTTACAGAGGCTGCAGTCCCCATAAGAATTGTTCTTGAAGTGGATGCAATGAGCGCCTTCATGGGCATTATAAGTGCCACAGTTGCCATGGCTGCTGCCATATACTCCATTTCATTTGTGGAAGAGAGCAAGGGAAAGGGCAAGTTCTATACATTGCTCCTGATCATGCTTGCCGGAATGATTGGAATGGAATTTACAGGAGATCTGTTCAACATGTTTGTTTTTCTTGAAATTCTCTCCATATCTTCCTGTGCCCTCATAGCATATCGCAACAGTGATGGAAATGCGGTGGAAGGAGCATTCAAGTACATGGTTGTTTCCAATATTGCAGCTTTGCTTGTGCTATTCTCCATAGCTCTTCTTTATTCCCAGTATGATTTGCTCAACATTGCAGCTTTAAGCAAGGTGATAAGCTATACGGAGCTTGATAAAGTAGCTCTCGTTCTGCTTGTTACATCTTTTGCCATGAAGGCCGGAAGTGTGCCAATGCATTACTGGGTTCCAGATGGCTATTCCCCAGCCCCAGCTTCCATTACAGCAATGCTTGTTTCCGCCACCCAGGCCAGTTTATATGCCCTCTTCAGAGTGAGCTTCACCCTCTATGGAAAGGTTATTACAGCCTCATACATTGGTGTATTCTTAATTATTCTTGGCCTTCTTTCCATGTTCATAGGAGTTACAATGGCTCTCTCCCAGAAGGACATAAAGAGGCTGATGGCATATCATTCTGTGAGTCAGACTGGATACATGCTTCTCGGAGTTGGTATTGGATTGTACCTTCTCAACACCTCCGATTTTAACACTTATGGCATAAAGGCAATGGAGGGGGGGATATTCCACATAATAAATAATGCAATGTACAAGGGCTTGCTTTTCCTTACGGCTGGAGCAATATTTTACAGGCTTAAAACCAGAAATTTAAATGAAATGGGCGGACTGGCTCATTCCATGAAATACACTACCCTGTTCTTCATAATAGGGGCACTTGCCATAGCGGGAATACCTCCGTTCAATGGGTTTGCATCCAAATTGCTGATATACGAGGCTGCATATAGAGTAAGTCCAATTCTATCCATAGTAGCCATGATTGTGAGCATTCTCACACTGGCATCATTCGTTAAAGTATTTCATTCAGCATTCATGGGAGCAAAGATATATGAGGTGGAGGAGGCGCCGAAGAGCATGCTCATCGGGATGGCAATTCTGGCAGCGGTGATAATAATCCTCAGCATATTTCCAGGCTTGGTGGTTGATAAGATTGTCGCTCCGGCGGCTCATGCCCTTGCCAACTGGCAGGTTTATGCAGGAGGTGTTTAAATGCTGAAAACATATGCAGGCTCATGGGATGCAATTACATGGATTATTGCATTCATAACAATAGCCATAGTTGTTTACATAATAAGGTCATTTGGAAGAAAGGACTACAGAAAGGGTGAGGCTCAAAAAGCATTTTTCTCTGGAGAGGATGTCCTTTCCCCTGAAGAAATGCATGTGAGGGCATCCAATATTTACTGGGGTTTCGTGGAGGCGATGAAGGGATATTATGCATGGATGAGAAAGATACACAATGGTATAATAAATGATTACATAGCCTGGTTTGTGGGTGTGGCTGCCATAATGTTCATTGTTTTCTTCATTCAGGAGGTGATAAAGTGATTCCAAAGGCTTTTAAACGCTCGTTATGGGTCTTTCATGTTAACAGCGGTTCATGCAATGGATGCGATATTGAGATAGTTGCTGCTCTCACTCCAAGATATGATGTGGAAAGATTTGGAATAAAACTTGTTGGCTCTCCCCGCCATGCTGATGTGATAGCATTCACGGGGCCTGTAACGAAAGATATGGAAGAGAAGGTGAAACGTGTTATAGCTCAGGCGCCCGAGCCAAAGGTTATTGTTGTTGTTGGAGCCTGTGGCATAGGTGGAGGAGTGTTTCATGAATCATATCATCTCTCTGGTCCCATAGACAAACTCATTCCCGATGCAAAGTTCTTCTATGTGCCAGGCTGCCCTCCCAGGCCGGAGGCAATAATACAGGCATTTGCCAAGGCATGGGAGTATCTGGAGGAGGTGGAGAAAAAATGAATGCAGAGGAGGCAATGAAAAAATTCCAGGATAATGGCTATGAGGCATGGCTCAGCTCCAGAAATGCAGGAGTGAAGAACAGGGTTGAGAGAAAAACATTATGGGTTAAGGTGGAGAGAGATTCTATAAGGGAAGCTGCAGAATTTTTGAAGAATATGGCAGATGAGTATCCTCATTTCAGTATAATCTCCTGCTCAGATGAAGGAGAGTACATGTGTTTGAACTATCACTTCACACTTTCCTATGCAAGGCGTTTACAGGAATTCATTGTAACCCTGAAGGTGGATGTCCCCAAAGATGATCTGAGAATAGATTCAATTGCGGATATATTTCCCGCCATAATATATTCGGAAAGAGAGATAAAAGAGATGGCAGGAGTTGAGTTCAACGGCATACCCGATGACAGACACATGTTCCTCACCAAAGATTTTCCTTCTGGCGTATATCCATGGAGGAGAGATGAAACAGCTCCAAAGGAAACAAACAAACTGTATGAGAGGTGGAAAAATGGCGCATGAATATGAGCTTTCAATAGGTCCAATTCATCCGGCCCTTAAAGAGCCAATAATGATAAGGGTGAAGGTGGAGGGTGAGGAGATAGTTGATGTTGATGTTATAGCAAGCCAGAATCACAGAGGAATAGAATGGCTGGGTATGAACAGAAATAATGCCATACAGAGCATATATCTTGCAGAGCGAGTATGTGGCATATGCAATTTCTGTCATCCTTCCTGCCTTGTAATGGCAGTTGAGGAAATAGCGGATATAGAGGTGCCTGAAAGGGCACAGTATATAAGGGTAATACAGGGAGAGCTTGAGAGAATACATTCTCATCTACTCTGGGCTGGTGTCGCCGCTCATGAGCTCGGTTTTGATACACTTCTCCACTATGTATGGATGGTTAGGGAGAAGGTCATGGATGTTCTTGAACTTGTTAATGGTAATAGAGTAACAAAATCCATAATAATGTACGGGGGTGTGAGGAGGGATATAAAAGAAGAGCATGTTGAACATATAAGAAAAATGCTTGATTACTACAGAAATGCCTTCTCAAAGCTTGCCAAGTTCTTCCTTGAGGATAAAACCATGGAGAAGAGAACAAGGGAGATAGGCATCCTTACAGAGAGAGATGCTATTGAACTCGCTGCAGTAGGACCAACAGCAAGGGCAAGTGGCATAAAGAAGGATGTGAGACAGGATTTTCCATACTTTGCGTATCCTGATTTTGATATCCATGCCATCACTCCAGACGAGCTTACTGGCTATACTGTAGGAGATGTTTATGACAGAATTGTTGTGAGATTGCTTGAAGTGAAGCAGTCCATTGACATAATAGAGGAGGCATTGAATGAGATGCCATCTGGTGAGATAATTGCTGAGAAGAAACTTGTTAAGCTGATGGCAAAAATTAAAGCAAGTGAAGGGGAGGCTGTTGCCAGATATGAAGCGCCGAGAGGAGAGGACATACATTATGTTAAATTGAAGAAAGGTTTTGAACCCCTTTACTCCTGGAAGGTGAGAGCTCCCACATATATAAACATACTATCATGGCGCCCCATGCTTGTGGGTTATCAGATAGCGGACATTCCCATCATCGCGGCATCCATAGATCCATGCATGTCCTGCACCAACAGAATTGCTGTGGTTAAAGATGGGAAGGAAAGGATATTCACATCAGATTACTTCCACGAGTTATCTGTTAAAAAAACCAGGAGGTTGATGAAATGAACGGAGAATTTATTTTAAAACTGGTGCTTGAATGCATTCTCCTTCCATTTTTCGCCATATTTTTTGGATTGCTGTTGAAGGGTATTGACAGAAAGCTTGTTGCAAGAATGCAGGCCCGTGTTGGTCCTCCAATAAGACAGCCATTTCTTGATGTTATAAAACTTTTTTCCAAGGAGAATATTGTTCCGGAGCATGCTGTAAAGTGGATTTACAATGCCATGCCCCTTGTATGCCTTGCATCCTCCATAATGGTTCTGTTTTACATTCCTCTTGGCTTTCCTCCTCTATTGGCAGGGCATGGGGATCTTGTGCTTGTGCTGTACATACTCATTATCCCTTCCCTTGCCATGATTGCAGGTGGCTTCGCTTCCTCTTCCCCCTTCGCCACAGTGGGGGCGCAGCGTGAGATGGTGACAATGATTTCATATGAGCTTCCTCTCTCCATTGTCATAATGTCCATAGCATTTTATCTTCCAGGAAGCAATTCCTTCAGCCTTGATTTCATCTCCTCCCATCCTCTCTGGAATAGTGTTGGTGTTCTTGGCTTTGCTGGCCTCATATTGCTTTTAATGAGCCTCATAATTGTCACTCCCGGAGAGCTTGCAAAGGTGCCATTTGATGTTGCTGAGGCAGAAACGGAAATTGCAGAGGGAGTGATGGTGGAGTATTCAGGCAGAAATCTTGCTTTATTCTACATGGCGGATGGAGTCAAAATATTTGCGTTTGCTTCTCTCATCGTTGCCATTTTCTTCCCCTACAGCATTTCACCCCTGCTCAATCTTACTGGATTATATGCTGATATTGCAAATTTCCTGTTTTTCATTCTCAAGGTGGTGATTGTTATGATATTCTCTGTCTCCATCATAAGGGCGGCGGTGGCGAGATACAGGATAACAAGCGTTGTCACAGGCTACTGGGTTACTGTTGCCATGATGGCATTGATTGGTTTGCTGCTGCTCATGTGGGATATGCATTATCATGTGAGGTGGTCATGATGTTTCCAATGTTCAAGCAGCTGATTGTGCAGATGTTCAGAAAACCTTTCACAAATCCTTTCCCTGCAAAATATGCTCCAAAAAGTATGAAGAAATTCATGGAAGATGTGGAGAAGGGCAAGGCAAAGATAAATCCTCCTGTTGAAATACCTGATGAGGAAACATTCAGGGGAAGGATTTTATATGATAGGGATAAATGCATTGGATGCCAGCTTTGCATAAAAGTATGTCCATCAAAGGCAATAGAATTCAAGAAGGAGGAGAAGAAAATAAGAATTTACATAGGAAGATGCATTTTCTGCAGCCAGTGCAATGATATATGCCCCACAAATGCTTTAAGCATGGGAAATGAGTTTCTTCTTGCATCAGACAGCAAGGTAAATGATGAACTCGTGGTAGAATAGGACATAACTATAAAAACATGCATTTCATTGTTTCATGATGTTTCATTACAGGGATGCCAAGCTTGTGGCAGAGATAGCAGATAAGCTAAGAAAAAAGAATCTTAATTTAAGAATAATGCATGTATGCGGTACACATCAGGATACAATTGTGAGATACGGGCTTGATAAAATTTTGAGAGATGCTGGCATAGATGTAAGAGAAGGCCCGGGCTGTCCTGTATGTGTGACAACCACAAGGGAAATAGAAGAGGTGAAGGCAATAGCAGAGCATGGAATCACCATCGCCACCTACGGAGATATGGCTCATGCTCCTGGCATGAACGGAAGCCTGTTTGATATGAAAAGTTATGGACATGATATAAGAATTGTTTACAGCATAGAGGATGCCATTAAAATTGCATCCAGCAAAAAAGTGGTTTTCTTTGCAGCAGGTTTTGAGACAACAGCTCCTTTAACAGCTCATATCATAAAGAAGAGGCCAAAAAATTTTTATGTTTACAGCTCCCATCGCCTCACACCACCTGCGGTTAAGGCAATAGCCGCCATGGGGAAAATAAAGCTTCATGGATTGATACTGCCAGGGCATGTCTCCACCATAATAGGGAGCGAGCCATGGAAAGAAATCTCTATCAAATATAAACTGCCGCAGGTGATAGCAGGATTTGAGCCTCTTGACGTGAT
This sequence comes from Thermoplasmata archaeon, assembly GCA_021162815.1. Lineage (GTDB taxonomy): Archaea > Thermoplasmatota > E2 > UBA202 > JdFR-43 > JAGGXW01. The sequence goes on from JAGGXW010000038.1 coordinate 21,545, forward strand.
GATGGCAGTATACATGATTGTTAGGCAGATTGAGGGGGGAAGACATGAGGTAGAGAATGAATACAGCAGGGTTGTGGATGAAAGGGGAAATGAAAAGGCCCTGAAGGAAATGAATGAGGTGTTTAGGAGGGAAGACATTGAATGGAGAGGCTTTCCCATCCTTCCAGGCAGTGCACTTGAGATAAGAGAGGAATATGATGAAATGAATGCCAAAAAGGTTTTTGAGGAGTTTATTCCTTCTGGCAGAGAATATCATGATCCTCCAGGATGCAGATGTGGTGAGGTGATAAGAGGAGAAATTTATCCATGGGAATGCCCTTTATTTGGAAGGGTATGTAAGCCCTCCAGTCCTGTTGGACCATGCATGGTTAGCGCAGAAGGGGCATGTGCAATAGAGTATAAATACGGGGCTAATCATCAACTATGATTTTTGCATTTTTCACCATGCATTCCTTTCCTTCTATGATGTCAATTTCTCCTCCACACTTTGGACATTTAAAGACTGGCAGTTCAAAATGATATTCCTTGCTTTCCTCAACATGCATGCTTCCCTCATATCCGCATTTTCTGCATTTTATCCTCGCCTTCTTCACCTCAATATTTAACTCCGCTCCTTCAAGCAAGGTTCCTTCTGTAAGCACATCAAATGCAAATTTCATTTGCTCTGGGGATAAAAATGTGAGTTCGCCAACAATCATATCAACTCTCTCCACTCTCTTAACATTCATTCCCTTAATTTTATCAAGAATGGAATTTACAACTCCTGTCATAACGGAATATTCATGCATTTTCCAGCAATTCCTTCCATGCTTCAATACTCTTCCTTGCCTCCTCTTCCCTAATCTTCTGTATTGCAAATCCAGCATGAACTATGACATAATCCCCAACCTTAACATCAACAAGGCTTATGTTGGCCTTCCTTTTTGCTCCTCCGTAATCTATGATGGCATGCTCTCCTTCTATTTTTTCCACTCTGCCCGGTATGGCAAGGCACATGATTCCCTAATCGGCAATGTTATTTATAATTGATGGGTTTTAAATCAATGAAGGTGATATGTGTAGGCAGACTCAGGGAAAAATTTTACATTGAAGCCCAGAAACATTACCAGAAAATGCTGGAAAGAATAGCTCCTATCTCTATAGTGGAGGTGGAGGAGAAGGATATTGAAAGGCATGTGAGAAAATGTGATTATGTTATCCTGCTCAACGAAAATGGCAAGGAAATGGATTCAATGCAATTTTCATCTTTTCTGAGCAGGTTGATTGTGGAAAAGAAGATATGCTTTGTAGTTGGAGGATGGAGCGGTTTGAAAATTGATGCCGATTTTGTTCTTTCCCTCTCAAAAATGACATTTCCATATCAGATGGCAAGAATAATTCTTCTTGAGCAGATATACAGAGCCATGGCCATTTCAAAGGGCATAGACTATCACAAATGATTTTTACCAGAAAAGTATAGAGTTGTATGTATTATCCAGAATCAAAGGTTGAACTCCGTGGCTTCACAGCAAAACATTATGATTTTCTCATAAGCACCTTAACCCTCGGAAGCCATTACAGAATGATTGGAAAAGCGATAAAGGAGATGAAATTAAAAGATGGAGAAAGAATTCTTGACCCGGGCGCAGGCACAGGCAGAATAGCATGCATGATGCTTGATGAAGCCAATGTTAAAATAACCGCAATGGACATAAGCAAGGAAATGATAAGTTCATTCAGTAAAAGATGCGGAGGAAGAGCTGAAATAGTTGAAAGGAGAATAGATATTTCATTTGAATTTGAAGAAAAGTTTGATAAGGCATTCATATCCTTCGTTCTTCACGGATTTCTCCATGAGGTGAGGCTTGAAATAATAAAAAATGTGCATAGAAATTTGATGAGCAATGGTGAATTCTTCATTCTTGATTACAGTGAATTTTCAATTGAAAATGCACCTTTTATTGTGAAAGCTTTATTCAAAGCAATTGAATGTCCTTATGCCTTTGATTATATAAAACATGACTGGAAGAAGATACTGGCGGAGAATGAATTCAACAAATTCAGAGAAAAATTCTTCTTTAACGGGTATGTAAGGCTTTTAAGGGCGGTTAAAAATGATGCTGTGGAAAATGGAAGCTGAAGGTTATGAACTTCTTCTTAAACTCATTGAAAAGTATATTGGCAACAGAAAAAAATTGCTTGAGGTTGGATGCGGAAATGAAAGGCTGATGAATAAAATTTCTTCTCTCCACAATGTTGAGATAAAATGTGCAGATCCATATGCCTATGGAAGGAATGTTATAAATATTGAGGGGGAGAAAATTGATGAATTGAATGAAAAATTTGACATGATATACTCCATAATGAGCTTTCATCATCTTCATGATCCAAAAAAATTTCTGAATGCTTCGCTGAAGGCAATGATGGAAAATGCAGTTCTCATAATAGTTGACTGGAAAAATGGTGTTAATACAGGCTTTCCTGAATATTATTATTCCGTTGATGAATTGCTCTCCATGATGCATTTTTATGATATTCTCGGACATGGGAATGGAAAATATCACCTTTATGTGGTTGCATCGCCAAATCAGCAAAGCATATATTGATTTTTTATATACCCTTTATAATGGCCACAACTGCCACAAGAGATGTTGACAAAATTCTTGAGAATAAATACAGGGATGGGCTCAAAATCATAAGAATGAGCAAGACATCCAAGCAGCTTTTGGAGCAGCTTAGGAAGGAATGCCCCGATGTGGATGAGAAGGAGCTGGTGAGCTTATTCAAATCTGTGGCTGCTGGCACAAAAATGGTGGACTCTGCCATAATAGCCGCTGCCCATAACATGCAGTACAATGCCAGGCATCCATCAAAAAAGGATAAGACATGGATTGATGATATAATGACGGAAACATCCCTGAAAATGATGAAGCCGAAGGAAATAATGAAAAATAAGGAGCTTTATCATGAATTAATAGACATGATAAGCAGGCTGGAGAGCAAATACGATGATGACGATGTGCCGGATATAGCCATATTTAAGAGAAGAGTCACAACATTTCTTAAGGAGAAGGTGAATAAATGAGGGTAGAGCAGCATCCGATCCTGAAATTTTCTCATGGAGGGATGATTAAATTTTATTTTAATGGTATAGAGATGTATGGTTTTGAAGGCGATACCATTGCTACAGCTCTCTATGCCAATGGAATAAAGGTTTTCGGACACAGTGCAAAGAAAAAAAGGCCGAGGGGCTTCTTTTGCGGTATAGGAAAGTGTTCATCCTGCATGATGCGTGTGAATGGTGTGCCAAACATCAGAACATGCATCACTCCTTTGCAGGAGGGAATGATTGTTGAAAGCGATAAGTATGACCTTCCTGAGACAGCGCCCTACAGAAAGCCAGAAAGGAAAACAATGGATGTGGACATAGCAATTGTTGGCGGCGGCCCGGCAGGCATGGCTGCCGCAATAGAGGCAGGAAAGCATGGTGATGTTAGTGTATTGATCATAGATGAGCAGCCCCGTCTTGGAGGACAGCTTATAAAGCAGACCCACAAGTTCTTTGGTTCTTCGATGGAAGGAGCTGGAAAGAGGGGTATAGAGATAGCTTCTGAGATGGAGGAAGAGGCAAGAAAGTATGCCGATATTCTTCTTGAAACAAGTGTTATCGGATATTACAATCGAGGCCATCATTTTCTTGCCGCCGTGAATAAGCTGAAGGGAATAGTATATGAGATAAAGGCAAAGAAAATCATATTTGCCACAGGTGCACAGGAAAATTACCTGGTATTTGAGAATAATGATTTGCCCGGCGTATATGGGGCTGGAGGAATACAGACTATAATGAATGTTTATGGAGTAAAGCCTGGTAAGGCAGGAATAATAGTTGGTGCAGGAAATGTTGGGCTAATCCTTGCATACCAGCTTTTACAGGCTGGAGTAAAGGTGAAGGCGATAGTTGAGGCAATGCCCAGAATTGGAGGCTATTTCGTTCATGCTGCCAAGGTGAGGAGGCATGGAGTGCCGATATATACAAAACATTCAATAATGGAAGCTGTGGGCAAGGAAAGTGTTGAGGGGGCAATAATAGCGCAGCTTGATGAAAAATGGAATTTCGTTCTTGGAACAGAGAAGAAGATAGATTGTGATTTCATAGCAATAGCCATTGGATTAACTCCATCTGCCAGATTGGCACAGATGGCAGGAGCTAAAGTTAAATTCATAAGAGAGGCCGGAGGATGGGTTGCATTGCACAATGAATTCATGGAAACAACAGCCAATGGCATATACATTGCAGGGGATGCTGCCAATATTGAAGAAGCATCAGCTGCCATGGTGGAAGGAAAGATAGCAGCTGTTCATGCTCTTAATTCCATATCTCCTCTAACTAATTTTGAGGCGATTGTCGAGGAGTTGAGAAACGAAATTTCATCTCTCAGGAAAGGAAAATTTGGAGAGAAGGCAAGGCTGGCAAAGGAAAGAATATATGAGGGATATTATGAGGAGTTACGAGGAAACAGGAGTGGTTGATATTGGCATGCTCAAAATGCCGGCAGAGGAGCAACTTCGCAAAGGAGTTGCAATAACAGAGTGCATACAGCCGATTCCATGCAATCCATGCAAGGAAGTCTGTCCCACAGATGCAATAAAGATGGATGACATAAATGACCCTCCAGACATAGATTATGAAAAATGCATTGGCTGCTCCCTCTGCGTTGAGGTTTGTCCAGGGCTTGCGATGTTTGTTGTGAGGAAAAGGAAGGGAAAGGCACAGATAACATTGCCATATGAGATGCTTCCAATGCCTGAGAGAGGTGATATTGTCAAGGCACTGGATAGAGAGGGAAATGTTGTTGGAGATGCAAAGGTTATAGCCATAAAACATGGCAGAACAAACATAATTACAATAGAGGTGGATGAGGAGCTTGCCATGGTGGTGAGAAATATAAGGGTGGAAAAATGAAAATTGTTTGCAGATGTGAGGATTTGACGGAGGAGGATATAGTAAACGCCATCAGAAAATATGATATGAGAACTTTATCAGAATTGAGGCAGATACTCCGCCTTGGGATGGGGCCATGCCAGGGCAGAACATGCCTTCCAATTGCTGCAAGAATTCTTGCCAGGGAAACGGGGCAGAAAATAGAGGATGTGATGCCTCCTGCCTCCCGCCCCCCTGTTGTACCTGTTGAGATAGGTGTGGTGGGTGAAGATGAAGAGTGAGGCTGATGTTGTCATAGTTGGTGCTGGCATAAATGGATGTGCCCTTGCCTATGAACTCAGCAAGAGAGGGAAGGATGTTGTTGTTGTGGACAGAAGGCATATTGCTGCTGGAGCCACTGGAAGGTGTGGAGCGGGTATAAGGCAGCAGTGGAGCACAAAGGAAAATGCATTGCTGGCAAAGAAGAGTGTGGAGATTTTTGAGGGGCTTGAGGAGGAACTGGGTCATCCAATTGGTTTCAGACAGGGAGGATATCTCATAGCCATACATGATGAGGAGGATATGAAGCAGGCAAGGAAGAATGTGGAAATGCAGAAGAGCATTGGATTGCCTGTGAGAATAATAGATAGAGAAGAAATAAAGGAAATTGTTCCGATTCTTGACCCTGATGGAATGAAAGCCATAGCTGCCACATTCTGTCCCACAGATGGACATGCTGATCCGTTCAAGACAGCCAATGCCTATGCTCTCGCTGCCATAAGAAATGGAGCCACATTCTATAAATTTACTGAAGTTAGAGGAATAAAGGTTGAGAATAGAGAGGTGAGGGAAGTAATTACAGATAAAGGCAGCATAAAAACAAAATTCGTTGTGGATGCCGCAGGAGCCTGGAGCAGCAGGATAGCGGAGATGGCAGGTATAAAGATACCCAATAAGCCAGTTAGAAAGGAAGCTCTTGTTACAGAGCCACTGCCAAGAATATTCGATGCAATGGTGATATCATTCCGTCACGGAATATACTTCAGCCAGATGGCAAGGGGAGAGATTCTTGGAGGTATACCCTCGCCAGAGGAAAAGATTGGCTATCACTTTGAGCCGACATGGTCTTTTCTGAAAAAGATGGCTTACATGCTTGGCAGATATGCACCTATTCTGAAGGGAACAAATATACTCCGTCAGTGGACGGGATTCTATGATGTTACTCCAGATGCTCTTCCAGTGCTGGGAGAAGATAAAAATGTGAGGGGCTTTATTCACTGCCATGGTTTCAGCGGGCATGGTTTCATGATAGCCCCCATGACTGCCCGTTTGCTTGCACAGCTTATAACAGGTGAGAAACTTGATTTACCAATAGAGAGGCTGAGCCTTGAAAGATTTGAGAAAGGTACTGTAAAGGAAAAATCTGTTGTTGGATGAAGATTTATAAGACATGCCATATAACAATGTGGATATTGAAAGAGCAAAAAAGATAGCATCATTTGGCTTATGCGATACCTGCCTGGGAATCGTATTCAGAGATGTTGAGGGCGAGAGCAGCAGGGAGAGGGGAAAGAAAGTTAGAGAGGAGCTTGGCATTGAGGAAAGCAGGGAATGCTGGCTGTGCGATGGCATAATGAATGATATTGAAAAACTTGCCTCCATGGCAATGGATGCATTGAAGGAATATGAGTTTGATACATTTTTGGTTGGATGCATTGTTGATGATGAAATTTTAAAAAAGGAGAAAAGGCTTGGAATTGAGGAAGGAGTTAAGAGGGAGATAAATAGAGAGATAGGGAAGATTATAGAGGAAAGGACAGGAAAGGAGGTGGATTTTAAACTTCCTGATATCAACATAATTGTCGATACCATCTGTTATAACATAGAAATAAAATCCAGAGCCATATACATATATGGCAGATACAGAAAACTTATAAGGGGAATACCTCAAACAAAGTGGCCATGCCGTCACTGCAATGGTATTGGATGCATTCACTGCAATTTTACAGGCAAGATGTATCGGGAGAGTGTGGAGGAGATAATTGCTCATGAACCAGTAAAGATTTTTGAGGCAAAGGATGAAAGTTTTCATGGTGCAGGGAGAGAGGACATAGATGTCCTCATGCTTGGAAATGGTAGGCCATTCATACTTGAGCTTAAGGAGCCAAGAAAAAGAAAGGTTTCTTTGAAAATGCTTGAAGAAAAAATAAATGAGTTTGCATCTGGCAAGGTTGAAGTTTATGGGTTAAGATATGTGGATAGAAAGGAGATTGAAAAAATAAAGAGTGCAAAATACCCAAAAATTTATAGAGTGGTTGTGGAATACACCAATAAAGAAAATCTCCAAAAGGCTGTGAATGCGATGGTAGGCATAACTATTAATCAGAGGACTCCAAAGCGAGTAATGCATAGAAGGGCAGACTTAGTGAGGAGAAGGAAAATACTGGATATGAAGCTTGAAAAAGCTGAAAATGGCATTGCTGATATAGTGGTGAAGGCGGAGAGCGGCACATACATAAAGGAGATGGTTACAGGAGACGAGGGCAGAACAACACCATCGCTGAGCCAGCTGGCTGGAGAGGAGATTAAGGTGGTAAGTCTGGACGTAATAGGTATTGGTGATTAAGATGAAGAGGTCGAGAGGATTTAGGAGTAAGAGCAGAAAGAAGCTGACCAAGAAATATAGGAAGGGCAGGACAAATCTCATAACGAAGGCAATGCAGGAGTTTGAAAATGGAGAGAAGGTTGCAATAGTGATAGATCCATCATACCATTCAGGAATGCCTCATCCTCGCTTCCATGGAAGAGTGGGCGATATTGAGGGTAAACAGGGAGATGCATATGTTGTCAAAATAAGGGATGGAGAAAAGATAAAACATCTGATAGCATCTCCGGTTCATCTGAAAAGGTTATAAAATGAAGCCTGTGTTGATAGCCGAGGTTAAGGAAATCCTTTCAAAGCTTGCTCAGGAAAGAGAGCTTAATAGAGAGCAGAGGATAGCCCTTGAACACAGCGAAAAAGTCAGCATGATTGATGCTGAGAAAGCCAGAGAGCTGGTTGAAAAACTTATGGAATTTGACAGGATTGAGGAAAAGCAGGCTTATAAAATAGCAGATTTGTTGCCTGAGGATGAGGATGAACTTCTTGCAATATTTGCCAAGAGCACATATATGCCTTCCGAAGATGAAATTAAGAAGATATTGGAGCTGGTGAGGGAGTATATTTGAGGAGGCATAATGGAGGATTATGTTTATATTCTGGATTATTTACCAACAGGCAGACCTGGTTACAGGAGAGGAGCGGTAGCCTATGGTATAGGAGAAAGTCAATTCACATTGCTTGAGCTGATTCCTAAGCAGGGAATCAATCTCAATATTGGAGAGAGAGTTTATGTGGGTAAAGATCTGGCTAAAAGAGACAAGATAGCAAAGGTTAAGGGAAGAATAAATTATGACAATCTCACATCAACCGCCCATGGAGAGTTATATTATGTTATACTTGACATTGTGAAAAATAATGAGGAGAGATTTGTGAAATTTTTCAATGAATGTCCTGCAATAACAACAAGATTTCACGCTCTTGAGCTTCTTCCGGGGCTTGGTAAAAAAACAATGCAGGAAATTGTGGAGGAGAGGAGAAAAAAACCATTCACAAGTTTTGAGGACATATCCAGCAGAATAAAAAATCTTCATCATCCTGAAAAATTGATTGCCAAGAGAATACTTGAGGAACTTGAGGACCCGCACCAGAAATACCGTCTCTTTACAAGACCACCTCTGTCGAGATGAAACTGGGACAGCATTTTCTTGTTGATGAAAGAATCGCGGAAAGACAGATTGAATATGCACAGCTTAATCCACATGATACTGTGCTTGAGATAGGAGCAGGCAATGGCATTTTAACAAAAAGAATGGCAAGAATTTCAAAGGTGATTGCCATTGAAATTGACAGAAGATTTATAGAAAGTCTTGAGAGGATACCAAATGTTGAGGTGATACATGCAGATGCAACAAAAGTTGATTTCAACAGCCTTGATTTTAATAAAGTGGTGTCCAATCTTCCATATCAGATATCCTCGCCAGTAACATTCAAATTGCTTGAGACCAGCTTTGAAAAAGCCATATTGATGTACCAGAAAGAATTTGCCGCCCGTCTTATAGCGTCGCCAGGAAGCAAGGATTATTCCCGTCTCACCGTCATGGTGGCTCCCAAGGCTAAGGTGAGGGTGCTGGAGGAAGTGCCGAGATGGGCTTTCAAGCCAGTGCCCAAGGTTTCTTCATGCATTGTTGAAATGGTGCCATCAGAAATGGACATAGGAATAGATTATGAAACATTTGGAAAGGTTGTGACAGCCCTCTTTTCTCATAGAAGGAAAAAAATAAAGAATGCAATGGTTATGGCATCAATGGTGAGGAAGGAAGATGCAGATGATGTTCCATATGGTGATGAGAGGGTGGAACATCTTGATGTTAATCAGGTTGCTGAAATAGCCAGATTCTGGAGGGGTTATGTTGAGAAAGATAAAAAGACTGTTTGATATGGTGGGTGTTGATACCATAATAATAAAAAATGCATCCATGCCCTTTATTGACGAAAACTTTTTTTACTTCACTGGCAGGGAGGGAGTGTGGGAGGAGAGCATTGCTGTTGTAAAGGAAGATGGTGTTTTTACAATCTCATCTCCTCTTGAGGAGGGCGATTATGTCTATAAAACAAAGGAGGAGAGAGACAGAATATTGAGAAGTATCGTTGAGGGTAGAGTGGGTGTGAATGAAGAAAGACTCTCTCACAAAGATTATTCTCATCTGAAAAAATTATTTGGAAAACTTCATGATATTGGAAAGGAAATAAAACTTCTGAGGGCTGTTAAGGAAAGAGAGGAAATAAATAAAATTAAGAAAGCTGTTAGAATCGCTAAGAGTATTGCAGATGAGGTGGATTTTCATGGGAAGGGGGAGAGAGATGTTAAAGCAGATATAGAATGCATGATGCTCAGGCATGGAGTTAAGCCATCTTTCGATACCATAGTGGCATTTGGGAAAAATTCATCGAAGCCCCATCATGTTTCATCAAATAAAAAATTCACATATCCTGTTTTAATTGATCTCGGCACAAGATACAAAAATTACTGTTCAGATATCACCATTACCCATCCCGGCAGGCATTTGAGGAAATATGAGGTGATTCATGATGCTCTCATGCTTGCCATTGACCTCATGGAGCCGGGAACAAGAGCAAGAGATGTTTTTTTATCTGTTGATAGATATCTCAGCAGATACGGCATAAAAATGATTCATGCTCTGGGTCACTCCATAGGGATAAATGTTCATGACGGGCTTGCCATAAACAGCAGGGCGGACTTTGTATTTGAAGAGAATATGACCTTTGCAGTTGAACCAGCCTGCTACTGCAAAAATTTTGGTATAAGAATTGAAGAAGATGTTGTCATAGGAAAAAGAAAAGCCAGAATAATATTATAGTGCGCCGCATTTACATTTTATGAACAATCTGGATGATGTTGCATCCCATATTGAAGAAAAGCTCAATGAAAAGGATGATTTGAGAGAGCTGGCTTTAAAAAAATGCAGGGATGTAGTGAGATACAGCAGGAAAGCTATAAAGAAAATACATAGCAATGAGCTTAAAAATGCAAAAAAGAGTTTGAAAAAGGCTGAGGAAATAATAGCGGAGTTAAATGAAAAGTTGAAGGAGCATCCCGATATTTTTACCTCTGGCTATATGGAAAATGCCATGCAGGAGGTGGCGGAGGGTGAGATATTCCTTTCAATACTTGAGGATAAGGATCTTCCATATCCTGAAGATATAGGAGTCAGCTATACATCCTATGTTATGGGAATGGCTGATGTGATAGGTGAGCTGAGAAGGCTTGGCGTTTACAGATTGAAGGAAGGAAAGGTGGCAGAGGTTGAGAAGATATTGTCTCTCATGGAGGCAATATATGACAGAATAGCGGAATTTGATTATCCCTCTGGTCTTGTCCCAATAAAGAGAAAGCAGGATGTTATGAATAGGGTGCTGGAAAAGATGAGAGAAGATATGGTTCTTTTCAGGAAAAGCAAGGAACTGGAGAGCAAGATAGACATTCTTCTCCAGAAATTGAAGGAAAAGGAGGAGAAAGGAGAAGGTGAGACGGGCTTGGATATTGACTCATTGCTTTAGGTAGTAAGGAACTCCATCCTTAACAACCACATCTATGAGATTGCTTCCCACATGATATGGAATGAACTCTGGTGTTTTCACTGATGTTATCAGTATGTCTGCATCCTTTCCTACTTCAATGCTTCCCTTCATGTCATCTATTCCAAGTGCCTTTGCTCCATTGAGCGTTGCTGCTTTAAGAGCAGTTATGACAGGAATGCGCATCCTGTAAACAGCAAGCTGGATTATAAACTGCATATTCGATACATAGCAGTTGGGATTCATGTCTGTTGCTATGGCTATATCAACTCCATTTTCAATCATTTTTACTGCATCTGCATACTTTTCATTTAAAACAAATGGTGTTGCAGGAAGAAGTGTGGCAACAACATTATTGGATGCCAGTAACTTCATCTCCTCCTCTCCCGTTTCGAGCAGATGATCTGCTGATGCTGCTTTAAGCAACGCCGCCAGCCTGCTGCAGCCGCAGCATGAAAATTCATCTGCATGTATTTTTGGTGTCATTCCATGCTGCATTGCGGCTCTCAGTATTCTCTCGCTTGAAGTGACGCTGAAATATCCTTCCTCGCAGAACACATCTGCAAATCTCGCCAGTTTTCTTTCTCCCACCTCCGGTATTATTTCATCTATGACATAATCTGTGTATTCCTCTTCATTCATCTCCTCAGGTATGGCATGTGCGAGAAATGTGGGGACTATTGTTGCCTCTGCATCCATCTCATTTATGGCTTCAAGCAATTTTATCTCGTTTTCTCTATCCAGGCCATAACCGCTTTTCACCTCTATGGTTGTTGTTCCATGATGGAACATGTCTCTTGCTCTCTCCATCATCTCCTTCTTTATTCTTTCCTTTGTTGCTTTTTTTGTTTCCCTGACAGTGTAGAGTATACCCCCTCCTCTTTTTGATATTTCCATATAGCTTGCTCCCTCCACCTTCCAGTTTATCTCAAAATCTCTGTAGCCTGCAAATGCAATGTGGGTGTGAGAGTCAATGAAGCCAGGCATGACAAGATTTCCATCAGCATCTATAACTTCTTCAGCCCTTTCCTTTCCTCCAATCTTTTTTATTTTTCCGTTTTCTATGTAAATTTCCTTTTCATTTATGATTTTTCTTCCATCAAAAATTTTACCTATGTTCCTTATCAGCAGGTCCATGTTTCTAATGTTGGCAATGAATAAAAAAGTGATGCTTCATCCATTTATTTTTTCCAGTATCTTTTCCACAAATTCATCGCATTCATTCTTTGGAACTATGGCTCCCATAACATTTTTCTTGCCTCCAGAAACATATCCTCTTTCAGCTGCCATTTTTATAAAAGGCGTTGCATCCTCGCCTCTAACATAAACCTGGCAATCATCTCTGAAAAAATCACAGTTTATTACAATAACATACTCATCTCCCTTCCATATCTTCCTTGCCACGGTGGATATTATGTTGTACTTGCTCTTTATCCTCTTCACTACTGCCTTTCCTATTCTTTCTTCTTTGCCATTAATTGCATCTTCTATCTCCCTTTCAATCTCCTCTTTTCTCCTTCTCCACTTGCTATTATTCATTATATAATCTGCTGGATTTGGTGTTGTTTTCAATTCTCTCACAGCTTTTTCCACCTCTTCCTTATCTCCCGCCTTGTAATTGGAATCCATGAGGTACACCATTTCATGAAGTTCCTCAAATGTGAACCCATTTTTTTTCATGAATTCATCCAGCAGGGGAAAGAACCTTGTATTTTTGATTCTCTCCTCCCAGTCTCCAACAACACCAAGAAAAGCCAGGAGTTCATCTCTTCTATTCAAATAATCTGCCACAACCCATGATGCGGAGGGGTAATCCTCCTCATCCTTTCCATCCAGTATTGGATTTATGTACTCTATTCCCTCAACCCTCTTTGTAATGTGATGGTCGAATACCCTCACCTTTGTAATCTCTGCCAGCCTCTTCATGGTATCGGGATGAAGAGCCACATCAACCACAACTATCTCATCATAATTGCCAACTGAAATCATGGCAAACTCGTCCTCCTCCAGAAAATAGTTTCCTATTTTTGGCGACATGTTGCTGTCATCTTTCTCATAAAGGAGGGCGGCGGCGGCGATGCCATCTGTGTCCCAGTGATGGATTATGAGGCGCATTTTAATCAACAAATGGATTTTCGTATTTCATTATTACCTCTGCCACCTCTCTTCTCATCATTGTTTCAGGAGGAATTTCTTTATTCACAAGCATTTTTCTTATTGCTGTTCCGCTGAAGTAGATGTGTTCCTCTTTGCCATGAGGACATATTTTTTCATTTACCACTCCTCCGCACTTTTTGCAGTAGAAGAAGGAGCGGAAGAATACTGGCTTGATACCAAGATCAGGGAACTCTCTGAATATTTCATGTGCATCGTAGGGGCCATAATAGTTTCCCACTCCTGCATGGTCTCTTCCCACTATGAAATGGGTGCATCCAAAATTCTTCCTCATTATTGCGTGGAATATTGCCTCTCTTGGCCCCGCATATCTCATCATTGTCCTCAAAGTTGACATTGCAACCCTGTTTTCAGGATAATAATTTTTTATGAGAGCCTCATATGCCTTCAATATTACCTCATCTCTGAAATCACCCTTCTTTTTCTTTCCTATGATTGGGTTTATGAAAAGCCCATCAACAAATGTTAAAGCCGTTTTCTGCACATATTCATGACCAATATGGGGCACATTTCTTGTCTGGAATGCCACCACTTCCTTCCATCCCTTACTCCTGAAAAGTTCTCTTGTCTCCTTTGGTTTGAGGTAGTGCTTCTTAAATTCATCTCTGCCCTCTCTTATAAGAGTTATTTTTCCTCCCGCAAGTTTACCCTTCATTTCCATTACTCTCGCCACTCCTGGATGATTGACATCTGTTGTTCCGAACACCTTCTCAGCATATCTCTTTCTATCATATGCATAAGTTTCCTCCACTTCAAACAATGCCATTGTCCCATTGTTTGATTTCAGGATTATCTCGTCCCCCTCCTTTATGCCATCATCAAAATCAAACACTATGGGTATTGTCCATGGTGTGTCATCTTCCAGCCTCATATTTTCCACAACATTTTCAAAATCATTCCTGTTCATGAATCCCTCAAGAGGGGAAAATACACCATGGGCAATGTTCTCCACTTCCTTTGCCATATCTTCATCAATTTTCATTACATTCATGTCTTTGGTATCAATGCTTTCATCAACTCTATACACCAGTTTTCCTCCGTGCGCTTCAATCATGGAAAGGTATTGGCATCATGTTTATAAACTATTTCCATCAGAATGATGAAAAATTTCCATCGGGTTTGTCGAAAAAATGATGAAATTTAAATTCCCATCCCCATGGGGATATAGGGGATGGGAATGAGATATTGGAAGAGATACGACAGAAAATATAAAATGTGGAATATAAAAAAGATTTACTATTTTATTCAATCAAAA
>JAGGXW010000040.1 GCA_021162815.1 Thermoplasmata archaeon
ATGTTAATGGTACAATAACAAATATTGTTGCATTCTCATTTACCTCAACAGTAAATGAGGGAACATTTGCAGTTATAACATTTCAGGCAGTTGGAGAGGGGACAAGCTACATAAACATAACAAATGCAAAAATAGCAGATTCTGATGGCAATACTGTTCCAGCAACATTTTTCAACGCCACAGTTACTGTAACATCAGATTCCCAGCCCCCTGTTTTCACATCTCATTCGTATGAAGTTGAAAACTCAAATTTCCACGCTCAGTGGAATGCAACTGATGATATAACACCATGGAATGAAATTGTCTATTCATACAGAATGGATTCCTCAGCCTGGAGTGCATGGGGAAATGAAAGGGAGGTAAGTTATTCAGGCTTGGGAGTCGGAGCCCATGTTTTTGAGGTGAGAGCGAAGGATGAAGCCGGCAACATAGCAAATATCACTATTCCCTTTGCCATCGTCGATGAAGAGCCACCCAGCATAACCGATGTGGTGGCAGTGCCATCAACAGCTCCTCAGGGAGGGAATGTGAATATATCATGTCACATAACTGATGATTTTGTTGTTGCCAATGCCACTGTTAACATAACTTACCCAGATGGAAGTCATCATGAATATGCTCTGATACATGGCTCAGGCAGCATATACTACTACAATGCTACATATAGCGCCATAGGGGCATATGCATTTACCATCCATGCGGATGATGGATATAACTCAGCATCATTCTCATCATCATTTTCGGTAATTGATGTTACACCGCCTGCAATAACTGGCATAACTGCATCTCCTCTAACTCAGAACGCAGGAGGCGCTGTCAACATATCATGTATTGTTACAGACAATGTTGGTGTTGCCAGTGTTTTTGTAAATATAACATATCCCGATGGAAGTCATCATAATTTCTCAATGCAAAAATCTGGAAATATTTACTATTACAATGTTACATACAATATCACTGGAAATTACACATTCTATATCTGGGTTTCCGATAGTGCCGGAAATGCTGTTAAAAGTGGAGAAACAGCATTTACTATCATTGATTTAACACCTCCGGTAATGACCAATATTACAGTAAATCCAGAGGTACAGAGCTTCGGAAATGATGTCAACATATCCTGTATTGTTACAGACAATGTTGGTGTTGCCAGTGTTTTTGTAAATATAACATATCCCGATGGGAGCCATCACAATATAAGCATAGTTGCGAACAGGATAGGAGATGTTTATTACTATAATACCGCATACGACACCATAGGCATATACACATTCTCTATCTGGGCAAATGATAGCTCTGGAAATGCCGTTAAGAGCGAAAACAAAACATTTACCATCATTGATTTAACACCTCCAACAGTTAAAATTTCAACTCCATCTGGAGGGGAAATATATACAACAAATGTGACAATTAGGTGGAATGCAAGCGATAACTATGATTCAAAGGATGCTTTAAAGGTAACCCTGAAATACAGCAATGATAATGGTTCGACATGGCATATAATAGCATCAAACATAGAAAATGATGGTACATACACCTGGAATGTTTCTGGACTTGCAGATGGAAGCCATTACATGATAAAAATATCTGTTTCAGATACAAGCGGAAATACTGGAACTGATATGAGCCAGAAATTTACCGTGGATCATGAGGCCCCGTCTCTGGAGATAACAAAGCCTGTGGCAGCAAAACTTTACATATTTGACAGGGCAATAATGCCATTGTTTGGTAATAAAGCTGTAATAATTGGCAGAATAACAATAACCGTAACAGCCACAGATGATGTATCCGGAATAGATAAAGTGCAGTTCTACATTGATGGAGAGTTAAAAGCAGAGTTAAACAGCACACCTTACGAATGGCAGTGGAATGAAATGGCCATAGGAAGCCATGTTATAACAGTAAAAGCCTATGATAATGCAGGAAATAAAGCAGAAAAAGAAATAGGAGTGAGAGCTATTATTCTTTAAAGAACTCCTCAAATTCTCCTTCTTCTATTTTTCTTAATATTTCTTTTCCTTTCATTCCTTCTATTGTAACCCCCATTGAAACGCATGTTCCTATTATCTCCTTTGCCTTTGCCTTTATATTGCTTCCAAGCAAATCATCCTTCTTCATCCTTGCTATCTCCACCACATCCTTCATTGTTATATTTCCTGCGGCATTGCTGGCATCTCCCGCACCCTTATCTATTCCAGCTCTCTTCATTATCAGTGCTGATGCTGGCGGTGTACCAACTTTAAGCTCGTAATTCTTCGTTGCAGGATCCACTATTATTTTCACCGGCACCTTCATTCCCTGAAAATCCTTGGTTACCTCATTTATCTTCTTTACAACATCCATCACATTCAGCCCCAGTGGACCCAGAGCGGGCCCAAGTGGCGGCCCCGCGCTTGCCTTTCCTCCTTCTACCAGAACTTCTACTTCTTCTGCCATTTTATTCATCCTCCTTTTTCTTCAATACTCTCACCTGCTCTCCTCTAACCGTTATGGGTATTGGAACCATGCTGTCAAGGAGCTCAACAGTTATCTCCTCCTTTGCATCATCTATTCTTGTGACCTTTGCCTTCTCCCCCTTAAACGGTCCGCTGACCAGTTCAACTATCATACCCTCCTCAATATTTGCAACTGCAGACGGCGGGAAAAGAAAATGCTCTATTTCTTCAATTTTAACATCCTTTTCAAGAACATCCTTGGCATATTTCATGTGCCTTATCAGCTTTTTTATCACATCAATGTCGTAGCCTTCCACAAAAATATAACCTCTCAGCTCTTTTGGAGCAAGAACAGCCACTATTTTATTATCTATCCTCTTTGCAGCCTTCTCAAACATATTTGCAACATTCTCTTCCTGTCCCACCTGGGTTTTGACAACAAAAATTTTTGTTTCCATCATATCCCTAACTGCTCCGCTATCCAGGGGGCGAGATGAGTTGCTATTAGCATTATGAGAAATCCAATGAAACCTATTATGAAAATGCCTATACCGCATATCTCTGCTGTTTTTGTGTATTCCTCAGGCTCAGGATGGCGGGCCATTTTGAAAACCCTGCCATATTTCCCCTTGCCTATTCTCTTCACTCTCTTCTCGAGAGCATTCTGAATATCCCAGGCCTTTTTAATGAATTCATCCAACATTTTTATCTTATCATTTCTATTCCATATTCGCTCTCACTTTCCATCTCTGTTGTCGGTCCAAGTATCTGCTTTGATTTCACTCCTGTAAGCACAACCATGACTTTTATTGTTCCTTTTAAGTTCGGATCAATTCCGGCTCCCCATATTATTGTAGCATCAGGATTTATTCTTGAATATATTTCTTCCACCACTCCTTCTGCTTCCTTTATTGTCATATCCTCTCCGCCTATGACATTGACAAGTGCACCTGAAGCCTCGCTTATATCAACATCAAGCAATGGAGATGAAAGCGCTTCATTGACTGCTTCAACACTCCTGTTCTCACTATCTGACTCTCCCATTCCTATCATTGCAACTCCTCCCTGTTTCATTATTGTTTTCAAATCAGCAAAATCAAGATTTATCAATCCAGGCTTTGTTATCATCTCTGTTATTCCCTTTATACTTCTCATCAAAATTTCATCGGCCACCTTAAATGCCTTATTCAGAGGCATTCTTGGCACTATTTCAAGAAGCTTATCGTTTGGTATTACTATTACAGTATCGGTCACATCCTTGAGCCTTGCAAGACCCATCTCTGCATTTTCCTTCCTGACCCTTCCCTCAACACTGAATGGGAGCGTAACTATGGCCAGAGTCAGTGCTCCTGACTCCTTGGCAATCTTTGCAACAACAGGGGCGCTTCCTGTGCCCGTGCCTCCTCCAAGGCCACATGTTATGAAAACTATGTCTGCTCCTTCCACAACCTTCTTTATCTCTCCCTCGCTTTCCAGAGCAGCCTCCCTGCCCCTCTCAGGCAAAGAACCCGCTCCAAGTCCCTTTGTTACATGCTTCCCTATCAAAACCTTGTGAGGAACCTTAGCGTGAAGGAGGTGCTGAGCATCTGTATTCAGTGCTATCAGCTCTGCTCCATATATTTTCGCCTCAAAGCATCTCTCTATTGTATTTGTTCCAGCGCCTCCGCAGCCAATAACCTTTATTTTGGGTGTTAAGCCTGATAAAACCGCCTCAAGCTCTTTGTTTCTCTCATGCATCAGCTCCTCTTCCTCGGGCGACAATTGAACATTATTCTCATTCTCACTTCTCGCAAGTGCCTCTTCGACAATCTTCCTCATATGATCACCCTTTTAAAAGGTAAACAAAAACATTTATTAAAAAGTTTTGATGATATGCATCATTTCTTATTTACATATGCTTTCAGCATCAGCTAAACGGATTCCTCTTTCCTATAACTTCTAAAGCCGCCAAAGCTGCTGTTGCCCCCTCTCCGCATGCTGTCACAAGCTGCCTTATTCCTCCTGTTATATCGCCAGCAGCATATATTCCCCTTACGTTTGTCCTCTGCATTCTGTCCACCTTTATGTAGCCATGCTCATCAAGTTCTATGCCAATCTTCTTTGCAATCTCGTTATTCGGCTCCTCTCCTATGGAAACAAATACTGCATTGAACTCCAACTCATTTATTTCCCCTGTTTTTACATTTCTTATTCTGAGCCCACTCACCATTTCATTTCCAATGATTTCCTCCACCACACTGTTCCATATGAATTTTACACCCTTGCTTTTTGCCTCTTCTTCCAGCACTTTCTCCGCCCTCAACTCATCTCTTCTATGTATTACGGTTACATCACACCCTATGTCCTTCAGATATATTGCTTCAGATATTGCTGTATTTCCCCCACCAATCACAGCCACTTTCTTTCCAACAAAAAATGGCCCATCGCATGTCGCGCAGTATGATACGCCTCTTCCCTGCAGTTCTTTCTCTCCCTTCACATTCAGCTTTCTGTGTTCTGTTCCAGTGGCTATTATTATTGCCCCTACCCTATAACTCCTGTTTGACGTTTTCAATTCAAATCCATTATTCATCTTAACTATCTCCTTTACCTCCTCAAGAAATTTCATCTCCGCATACTGGGAGGCATGCTCCTTCATCCTTTCCATGAGCTCAGGTCCTTTTATCTTCTTAAATCCAGGATAATTCTCTATATCGTCAGCCTCCGTCGCCAGCCCGCCGCCCATGCCTTTGTCAAAAACGGCTGCCTTTACTCCACTCCTGCCCGCATATATGGCTGCTGCATATCCTGCTGCTCCAGCCCCTATGATTGCTATGTCATAGTCGTAATCCATGTGTGTGGTATATGGAAGAAGATTTAAATTTTTTGCTCAGCCTAAATTTTCATCTACCTCAATCTCTTCATCATCATTTCTGAAAATTGCCTTTATGGTATCGCTTTCATTAAGCTTTATGTTACTGCATCCCGTTGCAAGCTTTATTCCAAACATCACATCCTCATTTCCGTAGAGTTCCACTTCTTTAATCCTCATTTTCATTTTCATGGCGGCATGTTCTCCCATTTTGAGGCCCTTCTTAACATACTCATTGAATATGCTTTTTCTTCCCGCAAGATTGTATAAGCTTAGAAATATATCTGGCTTCGTATCTCTCAATGTGGGTCTTGCTATTCTTGCCTCTTTAAGGCTGGATAAATCTATGTCGTATGTTACATGATCTTCCTTGAAGTACTCTGCCCTCGTGAGTAGCTCTCCCTTTGGAGAGTAAAGCTGGCTGCCTCCCCAGTAAACTAAATTTTCCTCCTCCCCCACAATGTTTGAATATGCGAAGAATACAGTGTTCTCTATTGCCCTTGCTGGAAACACTCTCTCAAAGTAATTTCTTGAGGTGGAAGGAGAGGCTGATATGCATACAATTATCTCTGCTCCCTGCAATGCAAGAGCCTTCGATATCTCTGGAAAGAAAGCATCATAGCATATGCACATTCCAATCTTTCCAAATTTAGTTTTGAAAACGGGCTGTTCATTCCCCTCTCCAAAAAATATTTTCTCCTCGAATGGTCCAAAGTTTGCAAGAAAATTCTTTCTGTATATTCCAGCTCCCTCAGGCGTGGCAAGAATGGCGGCGTTGTATATCATTCCCTTCCCATATTCTATTGGCATTCCGAATATTATATTCGTATCCATGCTTTTTGCCACTTCAATCATTTCATTTATTGACTCGCCATCCACACCTTCAGCAACATTGAATAGCTCATCCCTGCACATATAGCCCGTTAGAGAAAGTTCACCAAAAACATGCAGCTGTGCATCCTCTTCCTTTTCAATGAATTTTATCATTCTTTTGATATTCCTCTTTTTGTTCCCCACCTTTGGATTGAGATTGACAAGAGATATTTTCATCGCAAGAAATAAATTGAATGTCAATATAACTTTTTGCATGCTTGATATTGATGCTGAAGAAGCCACTGGAATAATAGAATCTTTTATTAGAGAATATGTTGAAAAGAGTGGGGCAAAAGGCGTTGTTATTGGTCTCTCAGGTGGTATAGACTCTTCCCTTGTCGTCACTCTTGCTGCCAGGGCAATAGGAAATGAAAATGTTCATGCCATTTTCATGCCGGAAACATCCACTCCTCTCGAGGATTTTGAGCATTCTAGGCTGATAGCAAGAAAAACAGGCATAAACTATAACACCATAGATATCTCTTCCATAGTTCATTCCATCGTTGGAGATGACAAGCTTGATCAGGTTTCTCTGGGAAATATAAAGGCGAGAGTGAGAATGATATATCTTTACAAGTATGCAAATCTTAAAAACGCAATTGTTTGCGGGACATCAAATAAGACAGAATTGCTCATAGGCTACTTTACAAAATATGGAGATGGTGGAGCTGACATGATGCCTTTAGGAGATGTTTATAAAACCCAGGTGTACAAGCTTGCAGCCTATCTTGATATTCCAGGTGAAATAATAGAGAAACCTCCCACAGCTGGCCTGTGGAAGGGGCAGACTGATGAGAAAGAGCTGGGAATAAAATATGAGAAACTTGATATAATACTCTATGGAATTGAAAGAGACTGGAAAATGGAAAAGATTGCTATGGAAACAGGAGTTGAGGTGGCAGAGGTGAAAAGAATATATGATATGGTAAGGAGGAGCGAGCATAAGAAAAGATTCCCTCCGATACCCAAGATAGGATTCCATACCATCGGTATAGACTGGCGTTTTCCCCTCCAGCTTGATGATGAGTAAATATTAAATATTGTAATTCTATTTTATCCAGCCTATGACAGAAGAAGAGGAATTCAAATATATTGTGCGTATCGCAGCCACGGATATAGATGGCAATAAGCCTACAAAGTATGCTCTCATGCAGGTGAAGGGCATTGGTTACATGGTGGCAAATGCAATAATAAATCGTACTGGCGTTGATGGAAGGGAGAGGATAGGAAAGCTTAGCGATGAGGATATTGAAAAGTTGAGCAATGCCATAGAAACAGTAAATGAGTGGCTTCCTTCATGGATGAGAAACAGAAGGAAGGATATTGCAACAGGTGAGGATAAACATCTTATAGGAACGGAAATAGAACTCACACTGAGAGAGGATATCAATCTGCTCAAGAAGATAAGGTCATATCGTGGTATAAGACATGAAAGGGGTTTGCCTGTTAGGGGTCAGAGGACAAGGAGCAATAAGAGGTCAGGTTTAACCGTTGGAGTGCAGAAGAGGAGAAGGTGATTGAATGGGCGATCCCAAGTTTTCAAGGAAAAAGTATGAGACACCATCCCACCCATGGGAGAAGGCGAGGATAGATAGAGAGGATGAACTCGTTCAGAAATATGGACTTAAGAATAAAAGAGAGATATGGAGAGCTGAAACATTTCTGAGGAGAATAAGAGGACAGGCAAGAAAATTGCTCGCTCTGGCGGGGATGGAGCAGGCAGAAAAGGAGAAGGAGAGACTGATAAAGAGATTGAACAGACTTGGAATGCTTCCAGAGAACGCCATACTTGATGACATACTAGCTTTAACTGTAGAGGATGTCCTTGCAAGAAGATTACAGACCATAGTATATCTTCGAGGACTGGCAAGCACTCCAAGACAGGCAAGGCAGTTCATAGTGCATCGCCACATAGCCATCAATGGAAAAATAGTTGATGTTCCATCATATCTCGTAAGAAAAGATGAGGAGAATTATATCACATATTCATATTCATCTCCTCTGCAGGATGAAATGCATCCAATGAGGCCAAAGGCAGAGGAGGTTGTTAAGGCTGTTGAAGCAGGAGAAGAAAAGAAGGAAGAAGTGGAGGTGAAGTGATATGGCAAAGTGGGCAATAGCGCATATATTTGCATCTCATAACAATACAATCATAACCGTCACAGACATAACAGGGGCTGAAACACTTGCAAAATGCTCTGGAGGAATGGTCGTTAAAGCTGATAAGGATGAGCCATCCCCATATGCAGCCATGATATCAGCCCAGAGAGTGGCCGAGGAAATAAAGGAGAAGGGAATAGATTCAATTCATATCAAGGTTAGAGGAATAGGCAGGGGAAGAAGCAAGAGCCCGGGACCGGGAGCACAGGCTGCAATCAGAGCTCTGGCAAGAGCAGGGTTGAAGATAGGAAGGATAGAGGATGTTACACCTCTGCCCCACGACGGCTGCAGGGAGAAAGGCGGAAGGCGCGGAAGGAGAGTATGAAGTTTAAATTTCTCGAACTGCAGGAGAATTATGCGAAAATTTTGTTTGAGGATACAACACCATACTTTGTAAATGCCATAAGGAGAACAATGATTGCGGATGTTCCCAAGATGGCAATTGAGGATGTTACAATCTACGACAACACCTCTGCGTTATTTGATGAAATAATTGCCCACAGACTTGCCATGCTTCCCATACCGACATATCTCGATGAGGTTAAAGGATGTGAGGATTGCAGAATACATTACACTCTGAGTAAGGAAGGAGAGTGCACCGTCTATTCTGGAGATTTGAAGGCTGAAGACCCGAGATGGAACATAAAGGATAAGAATATTCCCATTGTAAGGTTGCTAAAGAATCAGAGACTCATTCTCGAAGCGGAGGCTGTTCTTGGAACCGGCAAGGAACATGCAAAATGGCAACCTGTATGTGGCATAGGATACAAGTATTATCCGGAGATTGAGATAGATCAGGAAAAATGCGATTTATGCATGGATTGTGTTAATTCATGTCCAAGAAAATTAATTGAAATAAAGAGGAATAAGGTCATTGTAAAAAATCCTGAAGAATGCACATTATGCATGAGCTGTGTTGAGGCATGTGGCAGGGATGCAATATCTGTTAAGGGAAATCCAAACAAAATAATAATGCAGTATGAAACAGACGGTTCTTTAACAGCCAAGGAGGTCTTTCAGGAGGCTTTGAATATACTATATGAAAAATATGATGAACTTGAGAAAAAGCTGTGAAAAATATTTTATTGGTTACTGATTAAGAAATGTGGATTTGCATGTAATAGCAAGATACCCATTTCTTGAAGAGGCAAGAGAGTGGGTGAAAAGCGAGGCAGTCAGCATAGAGGAAGTTTTGAATGAAGCAGTATATGACAGGGCAAGAGAAAGAGCCATGGAGAGAGTAAAGCAGGCGGTGGAGAAGGGAATAATAAAGCCTTATCCTTGCGTAGAGGAAAGCGATTGTGTGATGGAAATCTTTTCTTATCCCATTGCCAGAATGATTGTTGCTGCTGTGGAAAGCGACTTTCTGATAAGAAGATATGCTCTGGCAGAGGCAAAAAAGGCATATGAAACATTGAAAAATGAGGATGCTTCCTTCATAAATTTCATGCTTGAAAAGTTTGGCATATCCATGCATGACGGAAAGATACATTTTACAGATTACCTGAAATATGCTCCCACCTGGCATTCAAAATGGAAACTTGTTAACAGAATTATGGAAAGAGGTTACATAAGACTTGAAAAGAATGAGATGGCAAGATTGTTACAGGAGGCAATAAGAAAGAAAATACAGGATGAGTTATTCTATCTTTTTGCTCCTCCTGAGGTTAGAAAAATTTTTGGAGAACTTATAAACAGGCTGAGAGCAAAGACGGTGGTAAAGGAGGATAAGAAATATGAGGGGGAGGAAAGCATGGTCTATTTTCCGCCATGCATAAAATCATTGATATCGGCGGCCAGAAATGGAATAAATATACCTCAT
This sequence comes from Thermoplasmata archaeon, assembly GCA_021162815.1. Classification (GTDB taxonomy): domain Archaea; phylum Thermoplasmatota; class E2; order UBA202; family JdFR-43; genus JAGGXW01. Next base: position 10,139 of record JAGGXW010000040.1, read on the forward strand.
GTGGGCAGATTCACTCTCGTCACCTTCCTCAATGCCGTTGGCATGCCCATAGATGATATTGTGTCCTTATTCAGAAGTTCCCCTGATTTCAATGAGGAGAAAACAAGGTACCAGATAGAGCATATAACGGGCAAGATATCAGGAACAATATATTCTGTTCCAAAATGTGCCACAATAAGAACATGGGGGCTGTGCAATCCCGATGAGCTGTGCAGAAAAGTATCTCATCCCATGATTTACTACAGAATAAAGAGGGGTAAGAATGAGGTTCCTAAAGAAAAAGTTTTATGAGTATTATCTTAAACCAGACATAATATTTCCCTCCAGAATTGATAGACGGGAGTTTGCCTTTCTCTCCTTCTCAGACACCATGATGCGCCGCCATATTTCATTTCCAACCAGAGATAGGTTGCTATACTATCTTCGTATCAACGCGCCTGCCCACGCCTACTATTCCTCCGCCTACTACCGCAGGCCGGATGCGGCAACAATGCAGGAGAAGGAATGGATGGGAGCAGATTTAATTTTTGATCTGGACGCTGACCATATTCCAGGAGCCTTTGAATCTGGCTATGAAAATGCTCTGCGCATGGTTAAAGAGGAGATGAAAAAACTGCTTGATTTTTTGCTGGAAGACTTTGGCTTTGATAAAAATAAGATGCATGTGTTTTTTAGTGGAGGGAGGGGTTATCACTGCCATGTGTTTGATAGGCGTGTCATAGAACTTGGTAGTGGTGAAAGAAGGGAGATTGTTGATTACATAACTGCCAGAGGCCTGGATATGGATTCTGTCATCGTGGAGAAGGAAATCTTTGCAGATGGTTATTCAATCAAGAAGGTTGAGATAATGCCGTCTTTGCCTTCATGGAGGGGAAGAATAGCGAGGGGAATAATAGAATTTTTGAAGGAAATAAAAAGCATGGAGAGGGAGGATGCAATCAAAAAAATGATGGAACTGGAGGGTATAGGAAGAAAAATTGCTGAAAGCATCTATGACAGCCTTGACGAGGAAAGAATGAAGAGAATAGAGGAGGGTATGATTGACCAGCTTTCTGCCTATAAGAGATTGATTAAGCCCCTGGCAAAAAAACTTGCTGTCTCTCTGCACAGCTCCACAGATGAGCCTGTGACGGCGGACATAAAACGTCTCATAAGATTGCCTGGAAGTCTTCATGGTAAGACTGGTTTGAAGGTGGAGAAGGTGGATATAGATGCCATAGATGAATTTGAACCATTGAGAGATGCCATTGCATTTGGAGATGAGATTGTAGAAATAGAGGTAAAAAAACCGTTCAGCATAGAGATGAATGAAGAGAGATATGAATTAAAAAAAGGAAGGGCAAGAGTTCCGGAATATGTTGCTGTATTTGCTGTGGCGAGAGGTTTTGCAGAAGGATAAAGAAAGGGAGGATATATTAAATCATTCCCTTCTTTCTTATGTACACTGCCCCTATTGCCGCTATGGCTACAATTCCTCCTATGAGCCACCAGGTATAATCCTGCTTTGATGGCTGGTGTGGATATGACGTGGCTCCAAACATTGCATGCCCATCTATTAAATCATTTTCTGCAAGCGAATCTGGTTTGTCCCATGGGTTATTTGGTGTGTAAACATGAAGTTTTGGATCTCCAAAGTAGCAAACGTTTTCCTTTATATCCCACCACCATTGTTTGGTTAAATACTCAATTCCCACATGATGTATTCCATTGGCATAAGCCTCTCCCACACTGCTTCCAAGCGCAATGTCTCTGGCAAATGTCTCACCCGAAAATGCAGAATACCAGGATGTTTCCCACGGGTCTATCACCTGAAATACGCTTCCATGTCTTATCAATGTTAAATGAAGATATGTGTTGGATATTAGGCATGAGCCTGCGCTGAATCCCATTGAATGTATGTTTCCGATTGATCTATCTATATCTATGCCAGTATAATCCTTTGTTCTCAATCTTCCAAATAATACTGTAATAACAACTCCATCAAATCCAGCTCTCTTTCCAAGCCATGTGTGTTTAATTATTGGAGTCGTACTTGCTCTTGCTGGCACTATATCCACTCCAAGCATCTTACTCTGAGATAACACATCTGGCTCTTCTGTAGAGCCATCCCAGTAACCTGGCAGATATATTTCATAGCCCCTCCACGGATTTTTATCCACGGTTGGCAGGCTTATATTTATTCCCATGAATCCAAGTGTTCCATATGGATCCCAGAAGGCTATGCTACCAGAGTGCATGTGCCATCCGTGAGTGGTTTCAATCCACATTATTACTCCTCTATTCAGATTCTCCATTGTGGCTGTGAAGTTTGTTGTGAATGCCACATCATATCCGGCTCTCCTCAAATAAAACGGAGTTATCTCACTCTCACTCAAATCCGGCCAGTATGCTCCATATTTTCCATGCATGGCAAGAACATTGTTATCTATGGGATTTGTTGATGGATCATAATATGGAGTTATGCCATCGGCACATGTATAATTGAAACCCCAGTAATGGCTTGCTCTCTCATTGAATCTATGTGTATAGGTAATCCATGAGTTAAGCACGGGATAATAGAATCTTTCATCCTGACTCGGTTTCACTATCTTCAATCTTCCGGAAGGAAGCCTTACGCTCTTGCTTCCATTTATCAGCATTATTCCATCTTTATTCAGAGCGGGATTCTGGAATATTATGGCAGGATAGAAAACAGAGCGGGCTACCCAGTAGCTTGTGTCAACAGGTGTGCCTATTATCCTTCCTGGATAGGCCAGGCCAACAAATGTTCTGTCCCATGGTATTCCAATATCGAACTGACCTGCAACTGTTATGAGGTATTCCTTCTTTCCAGCCTCATCCAGCCCTGCTTTTGCGAGAAAATCATATACTTTCCTTCCAGAAAGATACATATCCGATACTGAAGGAACTATATCTCTTATGGCATGTCTCTTCCACCATTCATTGTACCACACAACAGCTGTGGAAAGCTCGGGATGCATATCCACGGCAATGAGCGGCGCTCCATGGTGAGCGGCGAGGTAGGCGGCGGGACCAACATAAAGTGCCCCTTCCTTCTCGCCCTCAGGCTTCAGCTTCTCAACAAGCCAGTATGTCCATGGGTCTATGGTGGTGAAAACAACATCATCTGTTTTTGTCTCGTTTCTTATATCCTTATACATGTCGGTAAGTTTGGTGTAAAGTTTGCTTATGCTGCATATACTCCTTATTTCCCCCAATGCCGTTGCATTCTCATTTCCTATGGAAACAACGCATACATTTTTTACACCAAGTTTATGGATAACATCCTTTACCCTGCTATCAAGTTTATCTGAGGGTGTGTAAAGTAATGGGGCGTTTTTGATTGATGCAATTACAGCTCCTTCGGCAGCATTCATTATGTAATTTGCCTGCTCTCTTGGCAGCTTGGATTCCCATGAATATTTGAGGGTGTACTTCACTGTTCCATTTCCGGGTGTGAGCTGAATTATTGCCATCTTGTATTCTCCTTCTCCAAGCTGGTCAACATGAAGTGTTTGTTTGCTTACATTATCACTGACAGCCTCTGCAATTGCAGCCCCATCCTTATCCACAAGAACCATGCCAAGTTTTGCATCTCCATTCCAGGTGAGTTCAAAATCAGCATTTCTTGCCATGAATGGAGGAATTCCAACTATGTCAACATCCTTGCCCGGGTATAGATCTATATCTATGTAATATGTGACCTTTCCAAGCAATCTGTCCATCATGCGCTGGATGATTGTTCCATGTGGCTCTGCTCCTATTGATTTAGTAGGTATGTCTGTTATGGCGGTCTTCCATTTTCCGGGAGAATAGATATAGCTCTCAGCATGCTCCTGTGGACCGGCCATGACATTCCAGTTTTCGGTGGCTGCCACCTGCATTAGTTCTCCATCATAATAACAGTAAAGCTGCAGGTCAGGATCTGCGGATGGAATGGTCAAGCCGCCCTGAAGCATTCCAACAGTTGCCATGTATGTTAACATTGGGAACCAGCTTATGGATGGCCACCATAAATCAGCTTTAATGTATTTGAAATTATCATCAACATAAAAATCATCATATTGAGGAGCAAGACTATCCTGCTTTACTCCTGTAAGCCTTATATGTTTTATTTCCTGTGTGTTCAACTCTCCTTTTATTGTGTGAGTCGTTTTATTATATGAGCCATAGTTTATGTCTCCAACAAGAGCTATGACGGCATTATTGCTATAACTCCAGTCGTGTAGAGCGAGTTTTGATGCTATTTCATATATATCATTACTCTTGATGTATGTGTAATTATCAGCTTTCCATGGTTTTTTATCCATGTTTATGTATTCTATCTCCTTCAATTTCTTGTTGAAACCAATCCAGTCTTCCATGAAGTAATCCAGGCCTTGCCGGTCATTCAATGAAAGAGTTTCTTCCTTTCCTTTGACATAGTCATTGTAAAACAGCACGGGATAGGAGTATATCCTTCCTGTTTTATCATCATAAAATGTGCTTGCAGGTATCGCCGCCATGTAAGCGAAGTCATCCACAAGGCTGTCTTCATCAAAATTCACCACTGTAGCTTTCCTTACAGGTACAACCTTACTCCATGAAACTCCTTCAAATCCAGATGGCAGGTTTTTATCCTTTTCAGCCATTCCTATTGGTGCAAGAAGTAATATAGCTACTGCCAGCGGTACAACTTTTCTGAACATGCTAAATAAATGTAATATTAATATTTAAGTATTTCATGTATTAACATGCTTGGTTATTCAAAGCTGAGGAACATAGAGCAGAATGAAAAAAGCAGCGCAAAGCTGACAAATATTGGGGCAGATTTCTATCAACAGGCTGGAATGTATATTCAGGAGCTGGAGGAAAAAATAGAGGAGGAGAGAGTAAAGAATCCGTCAAGCAGAAAGATAACGTTGCTATCTGATGAATTAAGAAATGCAAGAAGGATCCTGAACAACATATTTGAGAGGAGGGAAAAGAAAATAGTTCTCAATGCTCTCATGGCAGCGAGAGGAGGAGAAAAAAGCATGGAAAATTTAACGAGAGAGGAGAAAATATTTTATGATAGGCTCGTTGAGTTGCTTGAGGAGAACAGGAGAAACATATTTGAAGTGAAGAAAAAAGATGTGGTGGTGATAAGGATATTGAAGAATATTCCTCAGTTTGTGGATAGCAACATGAGAAAATATACCTTGAAAAAAGAGGATATTATCTCTCTTCCATCAGATGTTGCGAGAATATTGATTGAAAGAAAGGCAGCCGAGAAAATTGAGCCATCATTTTAGTTTTGCCACAATTTCTGGTAGCACTTCTCCCACCATGCCTCTGATTGCATAATCAGAATATGGAAGCATCTTTCCATCTCTGTTAACCTCAATTACTGTTGCTCCATTCCCCTTTGCCATTTCCGGAATGCTGGCTGCAGGGTACACCATGGCAGAGGTACCGAGGACAAGCATTGCATCGCATTTCCTTGCTATATCAAATGAACTTACAAGTATCTTTGCATCTATTGGTTCTCCAAAGAAAACAGCATTTGGTTTTAGTAATCCTCCACAATCACATCTTGGCACTCTCTGCTTTAAAGCATAATCAATGCTGTATATTTTCCCGCATTCGAGGCATATTGCCTCCCTGAAATTTCCATGAAATTCTATGACATTTCTGCTTCCTGCCATCTGATGAAGGCCATCAACATTCTGGGTTATTATTGCATCGAGATACCCAAGCCTTTCCATCTCCGCCAGAGCCAGATGAGCCTTATTTGGTCTTGCTTTCCTCATTTCCTCTATCATTATCTTAAGCATATTCCATACTTTTTCTGGCTCACTCTTCAGATTATTTATATGGCCATACTCATCAATGTTGAATCTGCTCCATATTCCATCCTTGCTTCTAAAATCGGGTATGCCCGACTCCGTGGATATCCCTGCCCCTGTCAATGCAATTACATATTCTGATTCTTTTATTATTTCAGCAATCTCGTCTATGTTCCTTCTTTCCATCCTCTCAAATATTCCTTCTGCTCTTTTGTAAGCCTGTCTATTTTTATTCCCATGGATTTTAACTTCCTTCTCGCTATTTCTCTATCTATTTTATCAGGCACAACATAGACTTTATTCTCAAGTTTTCCCTTCATTTCAATAAGCCATTTTACAGATAAGGCCTGATTTGCAAATGACATGTCCATAACTTCGGGAGAATGTCCTTCCGCAGCTGCCAGATTAACAAGTCTTCCCTCTGCAAGCAGATAGATTTTCCTTCCATCCTTCAGCCTGTACTCAACAACACTTTTTCTAACCTCTCTCTTGCCCTTGCTGTTCTTCTCCAGCCACTCCACATCAATTTCATTGTCAAAGTGCCCGGAATTTGCCACTATGGCGCCATCCTTCATTTTTTCCATGACTCTTCCATCTATCACATGCTTATCTCCTGTAACAGTAACAAATATGTCCCCAATCTTCGCTGCATCCCTCATTCTCATCACTTCAAATCCATCCATCGCCGCTTCCAGGGCACGGATTTCATCCACCTCCGTAACGATCACATGGGCGCCCATGCCTCTGGCCCGCATCGCCAGCCCCCTGCCGCACCATCCATAGCCTGCCACCACGAATTTTTTGCCAGCAAGCAATAGAGATGTGGCTCGAAGTATGCCATCTATGGTGCTCTGTCCCGTTCCATATCTGTTATCAAAAAGGAATTTTGTCATGGCGTCATTGACAGCCACAACAGGATACTTCAATATGCCATTTTTTTCCATGGCCCTCTGCCTGTGCACACCAGTTGTTGTTTCCTCTGTTCCTCCCACAACATTCTTTAACAGCTCTGTATGCTTTGTGTGAATTGTGGTTATCAAATCCCCTCCATCATCCATTGTTATATGTGGCTTTATTTTCAGAGCCTCCTCAATGCACCAGTAATATTTATCATGATTTTCTCTCCATGCAAAAACATGTATACCATGCTTTGCAAGACTTGCCGCCACGGCATCGTTGGTGGATAGAGGATTTGAACCAGTCAACGCTATTTTTGCTCCTCCTGCCTTTAAAGTTTTTATGAGCACAGCCGTTTCCTTTGTCACATGAAGACATGCAGCAATTCTAACTCCTCTCAGAGGCTTACTCTTTTCAAAATCTCTTCTTATTGACATTAAAACGGGCATGTGCTGCTCTGCCCATTCAATTAGCCTATCTCCCTCATCAGCAAGTTTTATGTCCTTAACCTTATAATCCATGAAAGAAAAATAGCAATAATATAAAATACTTTGTAGGAACTCTGGAGATAGAATCTACCCGGGTTTGTCGAATAAATCAGAATGAATAAGGAAATTGCCATGTAGGTGTTTATGTTATGAACGATAGCCATGGCAATTATATGTTTCATTCTCATTGATTTTTTCCTGTATCTTGTGAATAATAATC
>JAGGXW010000076.1 GCA_021162815.1 Thermoplasmata archaeon
CCATCGCTATGCTTTCCTTTATTTCATCCATCTTCATTCCAGATAAAAGCATGTTTTTTTCTCCAGCAATTCCAGCAAAACTGGAGAGTACAATAACAGCGACCAGAAATGTGGCCATTCCTTTCATAATACAGATAATGCCACAATATTTTAAATCTTTATGCTGTTATGGGCATCCACAGCAAACATATCTTTTTTCCACATTCTCCACTTTCTTAACAAGCTTAGGTGATGGAACTGCAATTTCATCTATTCCATTTTTCAATGCAATTTCATCTATTCCATTTCTGGGCCTCATGCATCCAAGTGTTACCCTATCAAACTTCTTTCCTGCCTCTTTCAAAAACTCCTCCACTTCATTTAAATCCACACCCACATTTTCAAATGGTGTTCCCTTTGTGGGAAGAATAACATCTATGACGAGCTTTATTATTTTATGTCCCTTTATCTCATCAAACAGTTCCCATTCCTCTATTTTTCCGAAATTTAATCCCAAGGTAATGTGGGGGGAAACATCGATTCCAGCATCTATTAAATATTCCATATTTCTTATATAATCTTCAGTTTCAGCATTCAGCCCGTAAACATTCTTTATTCCATTATCGCATGCAATATCCACAAATGCAATGTCAGCAGAATCTGAAATCTCCTCTGCCTCTTCCTCATCCACAAAGCCGGGATGGACTGCAATGCACATCCTCTCTCTAAGCAATTTCATAACAGGCAGCATTTTTTTGAGATTCATCAGTCTTCCTTCCTTATCATAACCGCCGCTCACCAGCATGCCGGTGCCTCCTTGTTTTGCATGAAGGAGACCAAACTCATGCATTTTGGCAGGATCATAAATTTTCTTCATTCCGTTGAGATATTTTCCCATACAGTGCTTACACATGAGCAGGCAGGGGGATATGGAAATTGGAACGAATTTTGGAACTGGATAATAGGCTATCATTTTGCTTCTTCCAGAAAATTTCTGAAAATTTCTTCTCCATACTCTGTGTGCTCCACTTCAGGATGAAATTGAAGGCCGAATAATGGTTTACTCCTGTGCTTCATTGCCTGAACCCTGCAGTATTTTGAAGATGCAAGGAGAATGAAGTTGGATGGCAAAATTGTAACCTCATCGTTGTGGCTTTCCCATACCGTTATTTTATCCGGAATGTTTCTGAATATGCCATCATGCTCGTGAATTTCTATCTCAACTTTTCCATATTCCGGCACTTCAGCGGGAGAGCATTCTCCTCCAAAATATCTTGCCATATACTGATGCCCTGCGCATATTCCCAGAATCGGCACATCTGCCTTTTCAAGATATTCATCAATATTGCCCAGTTTCTCCTGCATGCCAATTCTCGGTGCTCCTCCAGAAAGCACTATTGCATCGGCATCCTTTATTTTTTCGAATGGCACATCATTCGGAACTATTTCTGTATCGGCTCCAAGATAGCGGAGAACTCTCCATTCTCTGTGTGTCCACTGACCGCCGTTATCAATAACATATACTTTCATTAATGCCTAAATGCCAATGAGATTTAAATTTTAATTGCATTATGTTTTTTGTGGAATTGCAGGAATTTGTAAAAAAATACGGAAAGAAATACAGCCATATCTTGGGAATAGATGTTGGCAGAGAGCCATTCAAATGGTTTCTTGCATCAATGCTTTTCGGTGCCCCAATAAGGGAGGAAACTGCAATAAAAACATACAGAATCTTTGAGGAGCATGGCCTCACGGATCCAGAAAGCATTGTGAAAGCAGGTATGGAAAGAATAGTGGAATTGCTTGATAAAGGGGGATATACCAGATATGATATGAAGACGGCCAGAAAAATAATAGAGGCATGCAAAAAAATAATCCAGAAAGGAGGATTCAGTAGCATAATGAAGAATTTGAACTATGAGGAACTGAAGCTTGCACCCGGCATAGGAAGGGGGACGATAAATATATTTCTTCGGGAACTTGGTGTGAAGCACGAGATAGGAGAGTATGCTGCTCTGGCAGCTTCCCAGCATGGGGTATTGAGGAATGGTAAAATAATCCTTGATGGCGTTGATGAAGTTGAGGCGGAGATAGCAATGATGAAACTTGGCAGGGATTTCTGCAAAAAAAGGAAATGCAAACTCTGTCCTGTACCGTGCAGTAGGCCGAGAATTTACAATTATTACCTGTAATGTATCTGTAAATTGTTTTGGCAGAACAATTTTGATAGAAATAAGCAATATATATGGTTTTTCGTTATGTTGTTTGAACATGAAAGAAATGGTCGAGCAGAGAAGAAATAAAGTCATAAGGCAAAACTACTATGGTAGCGGAGAAGGTACATTCCTTATGGCAAGGGATGGAACATTGCTTCAGGCAAGCAATCTTGCATTTAAAGTGCTTGATGAGATCATTGATGAGGTGAGAAGTCAATTGAGAAGAGAGAAGACAACTTTGAGATGGAGAAACTATGAGATAAATATATATCCTCTGCTCGATGAAGGGGAGATAACAAAATATTTTGGAATAGTGAGGGATAATAGTGAGATGGAGATGATGGAGCAGTATGTTAACATTGCATATGAGACAATAACAAAATTCAGAAGAAATGTATCTCACTATTTCTTCAATCCCATAATAATAGCCAAGGGTTATATTGAGCTATTAATGGAGGGAGATATTGGGGCTGATGAGAAGAAGAAGCTTGAAAAGGCAAGAACAGCCATAGAAAGGATAGAAGCTGTTGTGAAAAATACTGTAATGCATGGTGTGATAAAGGAATAATATTTTAAATCAAAAAATTATATAAAATTTATGAAACTTGCTATTGGCATTGCCATGGCAGGTATTTTGTTTTTGTATATTTACTCCACTGTAATCACTCCATATGAAATATCAATATCAGATGCATGGAAATATGATGGAAAGGAGGTTATAGTTCAGGGATTTGTAAAGAAATGTTACGGTAATGTGGTGGAGATAACAGATGGAAATGCAAGTGTTGCCGTGTATTCAACAAAACAATATGATTACGGAGATATGATAAAAGTGAGGGGCATTGTTGAATGTGGAAATGATGTTATAATTTATCCAGATAAGGTGCAGGTCATAAGAAAATGGGATAAAAATGTGGTGGGTATTGAATACATTGCTGAAAATCCGGGTAAATTCGCTGGCACAAAGTTTGTTGTAAGCGGACTGGTTTATTCCATTTCCTCCTCATATATTGTTATATCGGATGAAAATGGCATTTACAGAGCAAAACTTTACTGCAGAAACAATTCATATGGCATTGGAGAGGCTGTATTTATTCCGTGTATTCTCAATTATAATAGCCATACGATGAGCTTTTATCTCAGGGAGGTTTAGGAATGGAAGCACTTTCATTTATTCTCTTTTCCATTGCAGGTATATCTCTTGGAACAATTACGGGGCTGATACCTGGATTTCACACAAACAATGTTGCAATCATTGTTGCCTCCCTTCCATTCATAAATTCCATGAATGCTGTGATTCTCATCGTATCTGCTGCAATAACCCACACATTTGTTGATATTTTGCCTTCAATTTTTATGGGTGCACCTGATGAGGATACCTCCCTTGCCGTGCTCCCAGGTCATTCAATGTTGCTTGATGGGCTGGCTTTTAAGGCTGTTAAAATATCCGCGAAAGCAAGTTTTGCCGGACTGGCTTTCTCCATTATACTTCTTCTTCCCTATCATTTTTTGGTGGGGTATCCATTTAATTTTTATGAACTCATTTCATCACTCTTTCCATGGATTCTTATAGCAATATCCATGATAATGATTTTAACATCCTCAAATGTATGGAGGACAATACTGATATACATTATTGCGGGAATTTTTGGTCTAATTGTACTTAAAATACCCAATTCATTATTTCCAGCTCTCTCTGGCCTGTTTGGCGCATCGTCATTAATTATGGCAAGGAATGATGAAGTGCCGGAGCAGATTATTGATGATGGGGATACTGAAATAAGGGCATCAGACATTCTTTCAGGGACAATAGCGGGAGCTTTCATCTCCATCATACCCGGCATCACCTCTGCCATTGCAACACTTATAGCCATTGTCATTAAAAAGGCGAGGGAGAGGGAAAGGGTTATTGCAATTCTTTCCTCATCAAATACCTCTACTTCCTTCTTTGTCATTGCTGCCCTTTTTGTTATTGCCAGGGCAAGAAGCGGTTTCGCCATGCAAATACAGAAAATTATGGGAGTGCAGAGATGGTATGTTTCCATTCCTGATTCAATGCTTCCAATTTTTTTATCGACAATTATTGCAGGTTTTATTGCATTTTTCATAACCATATGGCTTGGAAAGGAGATGGCAAAGAGAATAAGCAGAATGGATTATTCCACGCTATCAAAATTTTCAATTTTATTTCTATTTTTCATGGTGCTTATATTTTCAGGGATTGCTGGAGCTGCAATATTTATCACCGCTTCATTTATAGGAATTGCTGGAATAAAAATGGGGGTGAGAAGAAACACATTTATGAGTGTGTTAATCCTTCCTTTAATAATTAAATATCTTTCACAATATCTTTAACTTCCTCAATGAATGGAGTTATATCCACATTTTTTTTCGCTGCCACCACAAGTGCCGCCACCTCTCTGTAAATCTCAAGCTTTCTCATTACCTCATCAATTTCATCTCTTATTTTCTTTTCTCCCTGCCCGGTTTCATCCAGTATTCTTTCTACCACTTTTTCAACGACATCTTTTTCCATATCACTCTCCCTGAATATAAAATCATATGGTATCTCAACGCTCCTGTAGTCAAAAGATGGTTTCAGCATGTTTCCATCCCTTTCAAGCAATCCCTCATCAATTGCTTTTTCCACGACCTCCTTTCCCGCCTTGGGCGGCAGCCAGCCCAGGCGGAATGATAGAAACCTGTATATCTCATTCTCGTCCATGCTGTCCTTGCCTGCATTCTGAAATATGAACGCTATAAGTTTTTTCAAACTCATTTTATCCTTTTTATTATGTATTGATTTTCATAAATCTTCCATATTTCCATATCCTCCTCTTTTGAATCCTGATTGTCGTATAGAACAACTCCTTTAAAACCCATCTTTCTTGCCTTTTTTATCTCTTCTCTAACATCCTTTCCAGATAGATATACGTCCTTTTCAACCATTTCTTTTACTTCCTTTAAAACATCCTCGTTCATATCTCTCAATGTTATCTTCTCAGCTCCTGATATTATCAAATCCATCACATCCTCTGCGCTTCTGGGATAGGCATCTATCCATAAATTTTTACCTGCTTTCATGTAAAGTTCAAAATTCACGGAATTTTTTCTATATCCATCTATGTCAAAAACATAAACAATTCCATTTTTGGTGAGATTCTTCAGTAGCTCGGCAGCCTTTTTTCCTCTGCTTATCTCATTATGATACATTATTTTACCGCCCTTTATCTTTATTACAGGATACTGCATCTTATTAGATAGCATCCATGAATTAAAAACTTTTTATAACCAAGATTTATTTAATTTCATGGAACTCACAATCATAAAAGGAATTGGAAAAACATTTGAAACCAAACTCATGGATGCAGGGATAAAGAGTGTTGAGGACCTTGCAGTAGCAGACATAGACAGAATCGCGGAAACAACAGGAATAAGCAAGGCAAGGCTATCAAGATGGAAAGAATTAGCCAGAAAAATGGTGGGAGAGAGGAAGGCGGAGATAGCAGAAGACATATCTAAAATAACCTCAATAGAAGTGGAGAGGGAGGCAGCAAAAGTTAGGATAAAGGATGCAGTGCATATTGCACCTTTTTATGAAGGTGATTTTGATAAGATAAAGGAGGATGCAGAAAAAGAAAAGATAGCAGTTTATATCGGCAAAAAGGCAAAATTATGGTTCAATGGAAAATGGTATGATAATCTTCCATTTAAGGACAGAAGGAAGGGTCTATTCAGCTTTTTAAGGAGGAAAAAATGATAAGCATAAGATGGCACGGCCATTCCTGTTTTGAAATATCCAATGGCAAAACACTTGTTATAGACCCTCATGATGGCGTTTCCATAGGCATTTCTCCTCCAAGAGTTATTGCAGATATTGTTGTAATAACCCACGACCATTTCGATCACAATAAATTTAAGGTGGTTTCCAAGGAAGATACTGTTGTCATAAGAGGGGGAAATAAAAGTATAAATGGAATAGAAATCCAATCCTTTAAGGCATTTCATGATGATGAGATGGGAAAGAAGAGAGGAGAAATAAATGTGTATAAAATAAAATATGATTTTCTTACACTGTGTCACTTAGGAGACATAGGCCACATTCCAGATGATGAATTTATAAATAAAATTGGAAAAGTGGACATATTGTTTATCCCCGTTGGAGGTTTTTTCACCATAAATGCAAGACAGGCTTTTGAATTGAGTAAGAAAATTGATACGAAAATCATTGTTCCAATGCACTACAAGATTGAGGGTTTATCTCTCCCAATAGATAGATTAGATGAATTTATTGAGATAGCGGGAAAGAGTATTCCTGTGAGGTATGTGGCAAATGAAATAGAAATGGAAGAGAGCGATATACCCGATGATAGGGAAATATGGGTGTTTAGCCTATAAGTTTATCCACCTTTTCCTCTATACCTTCATTTTCGCGTATCTCTTCAAAAATTATTTCAGCATGCTTAATCTCTCTTTTTATTGAATCTATTTCTTCCTCTATTTTTTTGATATTTACCCTCTCAATTTTTTCATCATCTTCCTTAAAAAACAGTGATATGCCGCATTTGGGGCATTTACCATAATACTTATCTTCTTCGATTATGAATTCATGACCACAGTTGGGGCATGCTGTCACAGGCATAATTGTTATGTTTGCATTATTATTTAGTTTTTCCTTTGTTTGCTCTTACACTTGGCCTCACTTTTTCTGCGCCCTTTCCTTTATTTCTCAATCCTCTTCCCTTCTTTCCAGCCGATGTCTTTCCCCTGAATACCCTCCCTCTTTCATTGGCTATCCAGTTTATGTCCTTATCATTCAATATGGCCGGATGGCTTCTATCCACAAGAATTACTTCATAATAGTGGTATTTTCCATCCTTTCCTATCCAGTATGAGTTAAGAACTTCCATATTTGGATATTTCCTTGCAGCCCTTTCCTCTGCAATCCTCTTTATTGACTTTGCAGGTGTTATTTTATTCACACCCATTTTTGATGGTTTTCTTCCCTTGTTGGGTCTCTGTTTTCTTCTTCCGCCTTTCCTTACTCTTGCTCTCACTACTATAAAACCTGGCTTTGCTTTATAGCCAAGCGCTCTTGCCCTGTCTATCCTCAAAGGCTTTTCAACTCTAACTATAGCACCCTCAGCCCTCCATTTTATGTAGCGATGCCACTGAGGGGTATTGTATGCAGCTTCTGGCCTTTTCCATGTCTCTCTAAGGTAATGGTAGAGTCCTCTCATCTCAAAAGGAAAATGAAAGGCATATATAAATTTTAGCTACCTTTTTTCGATTTCAAAATTTCAATATACAAATCTATTCATCATAAAAATTTTAAATGGGAGGAATATTACCCAATTGTGGGAGCATGGTGTAGCCAGGGATCATAGCGGGCTCCAGTTATGGGGATGATTAGAAG
>JAGGXW010000025.1 GCA_021162815.1 Thermoplasmata archaeon
CGGGCTCGGGGGGATTCGAACCCCCGGCCAACAGGTTAAGAGCCTGTCGCTCTACCTAGCTGAGCTACGAGCCCTAAAAGAGATATTGCCAGAATATAAAAACTTAATTGCCTTCATTCTTTTCAGCCTCTGCAACCTCTGCAATGCTTATGTATTTGGCATCTATTTTATCGGCCACATAAACATGTTCCGTAGCCTTTCTTATATCAACCCCATCTTCCATGGCTTTCTTTGCATCTATTTTCAGTATAACAGGATTCTCATCCCTCACCCTTCCAGCCTCCATGGCTTTTTCAATGGTCGCACTGAGATGCACTTTATTTCTATCTGTCGGAAACAATCCCTGCTCCATGACAATATCCTTTTCCACCTCTGTTACGGGATAATACAGAGTATCAACATCTGCTTCAGGCAGGTCAGATAAATCAACATCTATGGTGTGAGCATATGTTGCTCTTATTCTCCCTTCCCTTATCTCATATCTGCCCTTCTCATCCGTCAGAGCCACAGCGACAATATGGCGTTTTCTCACCCAGTGAAATCTCTCCACCTTGTGACTTATTGCACTGGCTATTTTATCTATCTCTCCCCATCCATGCCTGTCAAGTTCCACTCCAAACTGCTGCGGAAAATGCCTGAGTATGCCTATCATGATGCTGCTCAGTTTCCTTACCTCATAGTCATTCATTATGAATTTTCCCTTCTCATTGCACAGGGGGCATACCTTGCCCCTATAATATCCATGGTCCTCACAATATCCCAGCATCCAGAAAGTAAATGCAATTTATATTAAAAGCTTTATAGAACATTACTGAAATAAAATTTATAGTATAAAGTTATAACATTGTGGAAGTAATAGAGGGAAACGCCTTCATAAAAGGAAAGATAAGAAGAGCAAGCATAGGAATTGAAGATGGAAAGATAGTGGCAATCAAAAAAACATTGTACGGAAAAACGAGAAATTACGGAAACATGCTCATAATGCCAGCTGCAATAGACATTCATGTTCACTTCCGCGAGCCAGGCATGGAATACAAGGAGGATTTCCACACAGGCAGCATGGCCGCCGCGCTGGCTGGCGTCACATTTATCATGGACATGCCGAATAATGTGCCAGCAATAACAACGGAAGAGGCGTTTAGAAAAAAACTGGAGTTAGTAAGGAAAAAATCATGGGTTGACTATGATATTTATGCAGGAGCTGGAAAAAAACTGATAGAAAATGCGAATGCATACAAGATATACCTTTCTGGAGACAATGAAATTTTTATGGAATATGAAGAGCTTGCAAGCATGCTGAGAAAGATTAAGAGAGAAGATAAAATTCTTGCAATTCATGCAGAGGATGGAAACTGCATCAGCAGGAAAGGAAGAAATCTTATGGAATATGATATGAACAGTCCGATTAAATGTGAGATATCGGCAATCAAAAAAATTATTGAGTTGAATGAGAGAATTGGAGCGAAAATACACATATGCCATGTAACAAATGTGGAGGCTGTGAAAATTCTTAACTCATCGTCCACAAGTTTTGGAGTTACATTGCACCATATTCTATTTTCCACATCAAGTAAGTTTAGAAGGGAAGCAATGGGAAAGGTGAATCCCCCTCTGAGGGCAGAGGAGGAGAGAAAGAGATTATTTAAAGCAGTTTCTGGAGGAGAAGTTCCAATAATGGAGTCAGATCATGCTCCCCATACATTGGATGAGAAGAAGGATTTTGAGGATGCAAAGGCAGGCATGCCTGGAGTTGATGCTATGCTTCCAATAATGCTTTACATGGTAAAAGAAGAGAGACTCTCTTTAAAAACGCTCGTCAGAATGGTTTCAGAAAATCCGGCAAAGCTCATGAATGTGAATAAGGGAGCAATAGAAGAAGGAAAAGATGCCGATTTCATAATCGTTGATTTTAATAGAATAGAAAAGATAAAACCCCTCTCAAAATGCGGATGGAGCCCATATGAAGGAATGAATGCCATCTATCCATATCAGGTATGGATGAGAGGAGAAATGCTTGTAGATAATGGTCAGCTTATCGGAGAGGCAAGAGGAGAAAGAGTAAAATGAATTTACCCACATGGCTCATAGTTTTTATTTTATCCATGCTTCCCATATCTGAGCTTAGAGGAGCCATACCATATGGCGTAGCAAATAACATGCCTTTATGGGAGGTTGTCACATTATCCATAGCTGGCAACATGCTTCCCGTACCATTCATTCTTCTTTTCCTCAAACCAGTTGAAAAATTTTTAAGAAGATGGAAAATTTTTGATGTGGCTTTAGATAAAATCTTTCAGCATACAAGAAATAAAACCAAAGATAGCATAGAGAAATGGCAGACAGCTGCCTTAATTCTTTTTGTTGCCATTCCATTGCCTGTAACAGGAGCATGGACAGGTAGCCTTGCTGCCTACCTGTTCAATCTTGAATTCAAGAAATCCATCATCGCCATATTCACAGGTGTGCTGATAGCAGCATTTATAGTGACAGTAGCAACAATAACAGGAATAAAGATACTTGGTGGATAAATCATTTACAAATGTTTATATACAATGAAAGCCTTGCATGTAAAAACCGAATTTTAGATTCATTCTATTTTTTGGTTTTTTAAGGAGGAAATAAAAATGAAAATGAAAGAAATTATCGAAAATGATAGCATAGCTTTAAAGCTGGAGAAAGATGGTATAACAGAGGCCACACATGTTCAGGAGAAGGCAATTCCTGTTATAATGGAAGGAAATGATGTTGTTGTGAAATCAGAGACAGGCTCAGGAAAAACACTTGCCTTTGTTCTTCCAATAATAGAGAATATTGAAGGAAATGGAATAGAGGCTCTTGTAATTGCCCCAACCAGGGAGCTTGCAAAACAGATTACCGGAGTGTTTAACAGGTATTCAAAATTCAGGGCAACTGCCATATATGGAGGAGTTTCCATATCAAATCAGATAAATGAATTGAAGAGAACCAACATTGTTGTTGGCACACCAGGAAGACTTCTTGATTTGATAAGAAGGCAGGAATTAAACCTGAAGAATGTGAAATATCTCGTGCTTGATGAGGCAGACAGGATGCTTGATATGGGATTCATAGACGATATTGAGAGCATAATAAAGGCAACAAAAAGGGAAAGGCAAACAATGCTTTTCAGCGCAACCATCCCAGAGCAGGTGGTAAAGATAAGTAAAAAATACATGAAAAATGCTGAAAAAATAATGATTGAGGGCAGAGTTACGAGTGAGAAACAGGAGCACATGTTTTATGTTGTGTCCTTCAATGAGAAATTTTCCCTGCTTGTACATCTTCTCAAAAAGAATAATGATGGCATATCCCTGATATTCTGTGCAACAAAGAGAATGACAGACAATGTTGCCAAAGAATTGAGGAAAAATGGAATAAAATCAGGCGCTATCCATGGAGACATGAGTCAGAAACAGAGGGAAGAGATGCTGAAAAGATTCAGGAAAAGAGAAATAGATGTGCTGGTGGCCACAGATGTGGCGGCGCGCGGACTTGATATAGATAATATCGGGTACATCTATAATTTCGATGTTCCGAGGGAAGAGGAGATGTACGTTCACAGAGCTGGAAGAACAGCGAGAATGGGAAATGAGGGAAGAATAATATCCCTTGTAAGTGAGAAGGATTACACCTTATTTGGAAGAATAGCGAGAAAGAATGATGAGATAAAGGAGATGAAGAAACCCGATTTTGAGAGGGTTCATTTCAGGATGGAGAAAGCTCCGCAGAGAAGATGGAGAAGATAATATAATCCATTTCAATTTAAATCCATGGAAATAACATACAGGGCAATAGGCATAATTCATACTCCATTTAGAGATAGGAAAAAGACTCCATACCAGTATTTTGTGGATAATGCAGAGGGAACAATAGAGATTTTTCCTGAATATGAAGAGGGGCTGGAAGGAATAGAGAATTTTGATAGAATAATTGTTTTATTCCACTTTCATGAACAGAGAGAAGTTGTTCTCAAAGTAAAACCAAAAATTTCAGATGAAATAAGAGGGGTGTTTTCAACCCGTTCTCCGACAAGACCAAATCCCATAGGTATGAGTGTGGTGAAATTGCTGGAAAGAAATGGAAGATTTTTGAAAGTAATGAATGTGGATATGCTTGATGGCACACCATTACTGGACATAAAGCCATGGATTGATACTAAAAATATTTAACAAGAACTTTACTCTCCTCCTCAATATATTCCACATTTCCCGGTATCTCTATATATCCATCCGCTTCACTCATGCTCGTTATGGCTCCTGATTCCTTAAAGACGGGATATGCCTTCCCGTCTCTAACCTTAACAGTGTATATCTGATGTCTTCCAATTGTAGAAACTATTTTTTCAGCAAGCACTGCATATCCTTTCCTTTCCTCATGAGGCAATCTTGCCATTTTTTTAACTGATGGGAGAAGGAGTACATATGCATTAGTGAGGCATGATGTGGGATATCCGGGCATTCCAAAGATGAGAGTGCTTCCTATCTTTCCAAATAAAGTTGGTTTTCCTGGCTTAAGAGCTATTCCATGAAAAAATACCTCTCCCTTTCTTTCTATTATGTCCACAAGAATATCCCTCTCCCCAACACTGCTTCCACCAGAAAATATGATGTAATCCATATGGAGAAGAGAATCAATGCATTCTTCCATACTATCTTCATCATCCTCCACTATGTCATGAACATGAATTCTGGAGAAATTCATAAGGAGGGAAGAAAGGGTATAGGAGTTTATATCATATATCTTTCCATATTCAAGTTTATTGCCTGGTGGAACAAGTTCACTTCCAGTGGGCACTATTGCTATCTCTGGAAGAGAGTAAACAACAACCCTCTCCCTTCCAAGAGCGGCAAGAACACCAACTTTTGATGGGTTTAAGACATCCCCTTCCCTTAAAACAGTTTCACCTTTACTTATATCCTCATCCTCAGGAGAGACGTTGGCCCCTGGATAAACAGGCTTTGTTATGACTATGTGCTCATCCTCCACCTTCACATTCTCAACCATAATAACAGCATCTGCTCCATATGGCATCGCCGCTCCTGTGGCAATCTGTATGCATTCTGCCTTATCAATTTTCTTACTGCCGGTATCTCCTGCAAATACCTTATCCACTATTCTCAATCTTATGGGATTTTTTATGCTCGCCCCATATGTATCCTCTGCTCTAACAGCATACCCATCAACAGCCGCTCTTGAAAAACCCGGGATATTTCTATCCGCTACTATATCCTCAGCAAGAACCCTGCAACATGCCTGCAATATACTCACTTCTTCTTTTCTTTCCATTACCCCTGTCTTCTCCATTATTATTATCTTTGCATCCTCAAAATTTATCAGCTCCCTGAATGGTTTCATCATTTTCTCACCTCATACACCATGTGACCCGCTTCTTTCAAAATAATATCTTCCATGGCAAGTTTTACAGCGTGGGAAGAGCCAGGCAAGCAAAATACTATCTTTTTATTCACCACTCCTGCACAGGCTCTACTCATCATTGCGGCGCTTCCTATCTCCCTCATACTCAAATATCTGAATAGCTCTCCAAATCCGTTCAGCACTTTCTCAAAAAATGGGGCAACTACATCAACTGTAATATCTTTTTCAGAAATTCCTGTGCCGCCTGAGAATATTATTATGTCAGCATTTCCATTCAGCAATTTTTTTAGCGTCGATTCAATCTCCTCAGCAGAATTTCTGGAAAAATTAAAGGATATAAGCTCATGTCCTGCATTTTTTATCATATCCCTCATCAACTTTCCACTTATATCGCTCTTATCATCTCTGCTATCCGTGGTTATAACAATGGCAAATCTGATTCTTTTAACGCCATGTTCTCTATGCTCCTTAACCCCCATTCATTCACCCTTATATTTCTTAACAACCTTTATATCATGTATCAGTGTGGTGTCATACTCACCTCTCTCATTTTTTTCAAGATATTTTACCATGTCCCATATTGTTAATAATGCAACTGAAACTCCATGCAATGCTTCCATTTCCACACCCGTGGAGTATTTTGCTCTAACCTCGCATCTGCATAGAATTTCATTTTCTTCAATGGAAAAATCAACAGATGCATATGTTATTGGAATGGGATGGCAGTGTGGGATGATGAAAGGAGTGTTCTTAATGGCAAGAAGAGCAGCAGTTTCAGCAACTTTCAACGGCTCTCCCTTCTTAATTTCATTATTCCTTATTGCCTTTATTGTTTTCTCTTTCAGTTTTATCCTTCCCCCTGCAACTGCAATTCTTTCCACTTCTTTCTTATCTCCAATATCCACCATACTCATTTTTACCTCCAGTAAGGAAATCTATTCATTATCGCCTTTTTAAATAGGGCTATCAGCTCATCATCAGTAGCTCCTTCTCTTAATGGAGTAAGTATATCTACCAAGCCCCTATTATGCATTATGCATGGCTTTAACATTCCATCGCTTGTGAGGCGTATTCTATTGCAATTGGCACAGAATTCGCTATTATGCATTGGTCTTACAATCTCCACCTCTCTGATTTTACCATCATAAACAATGCTATAAATCTTTCTTTTGTGGAGTTTCCTCACCCTAACATCAACTGCCATGGATGCTATTCTTTTCTCTATTTCATCTATTGCATAAAGTTTCTTATTCCTGCCAACATTTATGGCTTCTATTATCTGGGGCATGGCATTTACACTCCAAACAAATTCTATTGTTTTAAAAATATCATCAAATGAATCAGGAAAGGCAACAATATTAACCTTCACAGGATAAAGACCTGCCTCAACAGATGCTTTTATTGCATCTTTAACTCTATCGACCATATCCTTGCCAGTAATTTTTCTATATCTCTCCCTCTCAACAGAATCCATACTTATATTAACTCTATTCAATCCAGCTTCTTTTAACTTCAATGCCACCGGAGCAAGCAATGTTCCATTGGTTGTCATTGAGACATCCTCCATATATTTCCTTCCAGCCCTTATAATATCAAGAATATCCTTCCTCATCAGAGGTTCTCCACCCGTGAATTTCACATCCTTTATTCCTATTCTGCTGGCTATCTCCAGTATTTTTTCTATTTCCTCCGCTCTCATCTCTGTTTTAGCTTCCATTTGGCCCTCATTGTGGCAATATATGCAGTTCAGATTGCATCTTTCTGTAACTGATATTCTTATGCTCTCCACAGGCCTTCCATATTTGTCCTTAATTGGTTCCACCATATTCATCTAAACAGATTTACATTCTGTGCTTTGAACAGCAACCATACCTTCTTTCCAGGCTCAAGGTTCATGTCCCTCATCGATTCATGCGTTATATTGACCATGAAAGGCACACCACAATCAACCGTAATTCTAACAACATTTCCCATATCCACCATTTCCTTTATTGTGCCATATATACAGTTTCTGGCACTGCTCTCCACTTTTTTCAGCGAGATAATTATGTCCTCGGGCCTTATGCTTGCATACACATCTCCATAAATATGCATGGATGAATACATCTTCACATTCCCTGTTTCAAATAAAGTTATATTATTTACCTTTCTCGCTACGCCTTTAAACAAATTTTCCACGCCTACAAATTCGGCAATAAATCTATTCTTTGGTTTTCTGAATATGTCCTCGGGCTTTCCTATCTGCAAAATCTCTCCATGATTTATAACAGCAATTCTGTCCGCAAGAAGTATCGCCTCCTGCCTGGAATGAGTTACATGTATGACTGTCATACCCTCATTCCTGTTGATTCTTTTCAAATCCCTTATTACCCTCTCCCTCAACATTTCATCAAGAGAAGATAGAGGTTCGTCAAGCAAAAGCACCGCTGGTTTTATGGCAAGGGCCCTTGCTATTGCCACTCTCTGCTTCTCTCCTCCGCTCAGATTTGACGGATATCTATGAAGAATGTGGGATATAGACAGCATTTCTGCAAGCTCCTCAACTCTTTTATTTATGCTTGCCTCATCCATCCCGGATATTCTGAGCCCGTATCCTATATTTTCTCTCACATTCATATTTGGAAATAGCATATAATCCTGATACACAAATCCAATTTTTCTCTCATTTGGTTTCAGGTTCGTCATGTCCCTGCCTTCAATTATAATTTTACCCTCATCGGAAATATGAAATCCCGCAATTGTCTCAAGCAATAATGTTTTCCCTGAGCCTGTAGGGCCGAGGATAACAAAATACTCGCCTTCCTTCACCTCAAAACTTATATTTTTTAGAGAGAATGATTTCCATCTTCTTGAAAGATTTTCAATCCGTATCATATCTCCTCCATTTATGGATTACCAACCTCATCGCCATAAAAATCACTATGGTAAGCACAAGCATGAGCGCTGCAGCAGGCATAGCGGCATAAAGCCCCTGCTCAACATACTTTGAATAAATATAGGTGGGAGCTATCATCGGGAAATATGCAATTATTATGACTGCTCCAAACTCGCTGATGGCACGAGCCCATGTCATTATCGAGCCAACCATAAGATTTCTCATGCTCAATGGAAGGGTTATGCTCCATATGGCTTTTGCTCTCGTGGCTCCAAGGCTGATGGCAACATTTTCCATTTTTGGATCAATGGATTCGAAAGCCTCTCTAGCGTGATTTATGAGAAATGGTGAAGAAACAAACATCATGGCCATGACAATTCCCGCCATTGAGTCCGAAAGCCTTATTCCAATTTCATTTAAAGGAGAACCAATTATACCGTTTCTCCCAAAAACCATTAGCAATGCTATACCTGCCACGGTGTGAGGAATTACAATGGGCAAATCAATCACGCTCTCTATTACACTCTTGCCAAAAAAATCTTTTCTTGCCATGAGGTAAGCAAGAGGTACGCCAAAAATGAAGCTTAGCACAGTTGCCAGAAAGGCAGCCTCAAAACTTGTAAATATTGCCTGCAATGCATTTTTATCTGTTATGGCATCAAGCAGTCCATCAAATCCAGCAGAAAACAGAAGATTGAGCACTGGAAGGAGAAGCAGGGTTATGATAAAAGCTCCCGCAACAGATGATGCAAGCATTAATCTATCCATTTCCACTTTCATTTTACATATGGTTTAATGGTATCGGGTAGTAAATCTTTATGGTCGCATATTGCGGGTTGCAGGGGAGTCTGTCCATTTTTTGATAGAATATTCTTTCCATCCTCTCCAAGCAAAAATTCAAGGAACTTTATGGCATATTCCCTATGCTCTGCATTTTTTGGTATTGTGATTCCATAAACTATGGGCTTTGCCGCTATCATTTTTCCATCGCTTCTCTCCACATAAACAATGCTATAATGCTCCGCCATGGAAGGATTGGAGAGGTCAACAGCATCTGGAAGATTGATGTATTTAACTCCTGATACAGCATGCTGTTTCGCAACACTTTCATATATGAAAAGATAATCTATCTCTCCCGTTTCAAGGGCTGCCATTAAGTCAACTTCCATTGGACGTATCATTATTTTTTCATTGGATGAAAGCTCTGAACTATCTGGAACGTGAATAATATAGCTTCCATTCTCCTCGCTCATGGTTATGAGCATGTTTTTCTCAATGAGACTATGAAATATTGTTTTATTGTAATATATGGAAGAAAGCTGCATCACCATCATCGCCCTGTAACCACATGGATCTTTATTTGGATCCGAGAAACCAAATCTCACTCCGTCCTTTTTAAGAATCTCATACCAGTTGCTTGAATTTATCTCCTCGTTATAAGCACTTTTGTCAGTATATGCCAGAACCATCCTGTTTGTTGCAAACTGAATGCAATAATCCGCATACTGTGGCTCCATCATATTCTGGATTAAGGTGTAATCTGCACTTGCCACAATATCCGCATGTTTTCCAAGTTCTGTTATTTTTTTTATTGTTGCCACGCTGCCTGCGGCCTGCCTGTAAACATGGATGTCATATTTGTTTTCAAAGTCTTTGGATATTTCATCGAATGGTATGGAAAGGCTGCCTGCATGAAAAACAACCATTGATTTTTTTGGTGAAAGCATGAATGCAGAGGCAATTATTATGATGGCTATAAAAAATGCTGCAACAACATAACCCTTTTTCATGATGGAATAGCATTGGGCTTATAAAAAATATTTCGTATAACCTAAAAAAGGAAAATATATAAAGGAAGGAAAGGCTATGAAGCATGGAGGGAAAGATACTATCAATAAACATAAGCAAAAAAAAGGGATGCAGAAAATATCCTGTTGAAAGTGCAGTAATTACGGACATGGGAATAGATGGAGATGCGCATGCCGGACCGGGTATGAAGCAGATAAGTCTGCTTACACTCAAAAGCATTGAAAAGATGAGGAAAAAGGGTTATAAGATTGAATATGGAGAACTTGCAGAAAATTTAACCATTGATGGAATAAAGCCAGATGAAATAAGGATTGGAATGCGTATCAGAATCGGAGAAAATGCCATAATAGAGGTAACAAAAATAGGGAAAGAATGCCATGAGGAATGTGAGCTTTTTAAAGGAAAAATAGAGGATTGCATGATGGCGAAGGAAGGATTCTTTGCAAGAGTTATCAGAGGAGGGGAGATAAAGGTTGGAGATGCTGTGAGTATAATTTAATTATTAACCATTCTCATTTTTCATAACCAAACTCATCAAAAACAAATTTCCATTTTGGATATACTTTGTTCACGATTTCATCACTCACATCATACTTTCCAGTTCTTATTTTGGATTGAGCCTTTATGAATTTTTTAAATATTTCTTCAGAATCTTTGAAGTTTGGTAAAGAGAGAGCATCATATATTCTCCTCAGCTCTTTTACTGGACTGGGTGCAAAATCCTCATATCTAACCTCAACGAGGTTTCCTTCTGGTATCATGTTTCTTTCCTTAATATATTTTTTATACATCTTTGCATAAAGCTCCATCATCAATTTTTCCATCTCTTCCACCTTTAAAGGGCGCTGAACACAGTATCTGGGCAGAACTATGGTCATGAATTTCATCATGGAAAAATAAACATGGTATGGGTTCCTGTATATATGGATAAACTTTGCATCAGGAAACATTTCGAGAAGCAATCTTATTCTGGCCGTATTAGAAGGGTTCTTAAGGACGAGTCTTTTTCCATCATTCACCATTGTAAGCTTTTTTAACAGATAGATGTATATACTCTTCCATCCCTCTATAACTTTTTCTGGAACACCCTCCATGCACACAAATTTATTATAAAATTCCATATTCCTGGGAAAAATCCATCCATTGTAATATGCATATGGAGTTGGTGCTCTCAATGCATACTCTTCCTCCTGCGACAGATCAGGAGACATGGGCACATCATCCATGGGCCCTGTTTCTGGAATGCTGGTGGAAACAAGAGCTTTAAGAAGTTTTTCATCTGAAATGAATGCATCTGGAATGACAGAATGATGGGTTGAGCAATACCCGTGATTTTTATCCAAGGATAAAACATTGTGAAGATATGTTGTCCCACTCCTCCAGTGGCCGAGAATGAATATGGGCTGCTCTTTTATCTCCGTGGGGAGGATTTTTTTATCATATTTGATATGCTCCATCATTCTGAGTGGGAGAGTGGAGGTGCTTATGGCGAGGGCATAGATAAAGCGAGGAATATATCTAAAAGAGATGTGAAATTTTGCATAAACAAGCATTCTCAATATATTGGTGAGTGTCGCTCCAGCAAGAGGTTCATACATTATATCAAAAAACATTTTCCCTTATTTCCATGAGATACCATGCAATATATCATTATTAAATTTTTCTTGCATTATCATGATTAAAGAATGAATGCCAGCACATCCATATCCTCACTTGCCTCGTTTTTTAAATCATCATAAGCAACGACTTTAATCTCCCTCATTCCTATGGCTCTCTCATTCCATAAATATGTGTATGGAGGAGTGTAATCTGCATATTTCAATTCATCATCAACATAAAACTCAACTTCCTTTCCATCTGTATCCGCCTGTATTGTAATGCTACCTATAACAATGGAAATATCAGATGAAATAGGGTATATTTCTCTATCCATAATGTAAACTCTTCCACGCTCGGGTTTTAAAAATTTCACATATAACTTGCTTTCATTCAGAGAGTAAACAAGCGTTGCCTGCTCGCCAATAACAAAGGAAATAATTGTATGCTCTCCCTCCCTCTTCATATCCGGCTCTCTCCAGTCCCCCATAAAATCAAGCAACTTTGCTTTGGTGACATTTCCCCTGATTTTTATTTCTATGTATTGCTGTTCTGGTTGAGAATTCTTCCATTTTATTCCATTGAAGTTCAGGATTCTGATGATATTTTCTTTCCCATTTGAATATGCCATAGCAACAGCATTTCCATCTATTTCATATGGTGAGGCATATAACTTCTTAACCATGGATATGAACTCTTCTCTAACACTCTCTGCCTCATTTTTATGGCTGTAATTACTCCAGGGCTGAGCGGCCCATATGAAATATCTGCCCAGTGACATTTTTGTGAATAATGCCATTCCACTTCCATACTCATTTTCATATATTTTATTCTCACTGACTT
This sequence comes from Thermoplasmata archaeon, assembly GCA_021162815.1. Taxonomy (GTDB): domain Archaea; phylum Thermoplasmatota; class E2; order UBA202; family JdFR-43; genus JAGGXW01. Next base: position 12,518 of record JAGGXW010000025.1, read on the forward strand.
CGCTGCTATTCACACCAAATACATCGTGAAGAAGGAAATTTTCTCTTTTCACCCCATATGCCGTGTACAGAGAAGTGTCGTTTATGGCAATTATTCTCCCCCCATTTTCCACATAATTCCTTATTATCTCTGCCTCACTCTCATTCATGCATGCAAAATCAGGGAGTATCACAAGTTTAAATTTTTTAATGGAATTAAGTTCATTCTCTGTTATAACTTTGAAGGGAATATTTGATTCAATCAACATCATTATTATGCCTCTAAATCCATCATGATATGCATATCCTTCCCAGCTTCCTCTATCCATATAATCAAGGGTATGGCGGGAGAATACAACGGCAATTTCTGCATTGTCATCCAGGCCATAAAAATAATTCTCCTTTCCATCTATCCAGCTGAATAAATCATGCATAAACTGTCTGTCAACCATTCCTGACATGCCAATGTTGCCGGAGGTATAGTAATTGAAGCCCGTGATTAGAAGCAAAGCGGCATGAAATCTTGCCAGTTCTGTTTTTCCATGCTTTACATATGATAAAAGCCATGATGTTTCTTTATTATGTGCCTTATCAAAATCATACCATGTTTTGAGAGTAGCAAGCATATCCATCCATGAATAGTACTGCATTTCATAGAATGGTCCACCATATTCATGGGCTATAACATCACATGCTTCTGGCAATTTTTCAATATCACATCCATATTGAGTGATGAACAGCCCATTAACAGAGGTTTCAACAGCAAGCCTGCAGTTTTCATTTCCCGCTTTTAGAGCTTCATTGAACTGCTTTACAAAATCAATCACCTGCCTGTATCTCCATTCCACGAATTTCAACCATGTCTCATTATCCCATGAAGGCTTTAATGGAGGAGAGGGAAGAATCAAGCCAGTATCATTATAAAATGCCATTCTGCTGGCATCATCCACAGTACACCACTGGCTCTGCCATCCATTGCCATAATCAAAAAGGAGATGGGGAACATCAAACCACACCGCATCTGCTCCTGCCTCTGCTATGGCTGTGGCTTCATTCATTATAATATTTCTGTACTCCTCATTGCTGGGGCTTAGCCATACATCTTCATCATGCTCCGATACCCAGAATGGCATATCAGGCATACTTCCGTAAAATACCGCTTTTCTGCCATCTATACCCACCTGAAGCCATTCTGGATGATCCGTATATGTGCTGTTTTTACCGTCATCATCTCTTCCATCCATGTTCATGTCACTATCATATGTCTGCATTTCAAAGGGTGCGAAGTACACCATATACTTTATTCCGGGGTAGCGGGAATGCACATACTCAGCCCTCTCCCTGAACTTTTCAAGAGAATTATTGAATTCAAGTATCCTGCCATAGTATGAATCGCTGAAATTTGCCCAGTCAAGAATAACATTTGCTCCATCAGCAACAGCTTCTGCAACTCCCTCTTTCCAAGTTGTGTTGTAGGCATAGGGGGTCATTATTCTTGCATTTTTAATCCACCCATCTGTTTTGCCAGCATCATTCAATGTATGTTCATGCAGGGATGCATTAATAAATGATGAAGAGAGAAGCAGGAATGAGAGCGCCACAGCAACGAACTTCATGATTCTAAATTTTATAAGCCTATAAATCCTTATTTGTGTCAAGCTCCACTATCTTTCTTCTTACATGCTTTATGGCTGCCATAGCAAATATGATGGCAAGTATTATGCTTATGCCTGCACCCCAGATATTCACAGAAACTATGAAGTTATACAAGGAATGCATCATCATTGCTATTATGAAATACACCGCTATTCCATTCCCCTTTCCCATAAGATACCTGCTGTAACCATAGCCAGTCATTGCAGTGGCGGATGCATGAAGCAAACAACCACCTATTGTTCTTATTATAACGAGAATTATGAACATCTCAATTCCGTATTCAAGAAAACCCATGGAATAAAACAGATTCTCTGTGGCAGAGAAGCCCAGGCCTGCAGCAGCCCCATATATCAGGCCATCTTCCAGTTCGTTTATTTCTTTTTTAACAGCCCCAAATGAAAGAATAAGAGGCTTTGTGAGTTCTTCTGAAAATGGAGCTATTATGACGGCAAGAATGAATGATGCTGATATGCCTCCAAAGGATGCATAGACAGGGATGCTGAATACTGTTTCGAGAATAAGAGATGCAACAATGGCTATGGTTGCTCCCCAGAGAAATGAGATGAATATGGCCCTCCATGGCTCCCTTTCGTACTTTTCTGTATTTCTTATCCATACAGCATATATTGCAGGAGGTAAAAATGATATGATAAATAGCACAAGATACTCTATCAATTTACTCACCCGAATGAATTATTAAATGGCACTATAAATACTGATTGAAATTTTTCACTCCATTATGAAAACGGCTGCGGCAACAACAGTTGTCCACATTCCTTCCTTTCCCCTTGCAGTCTGGGTTACACTTTTTGTTTTAACAATTTTTCCACTCATGCGAAAAACCTGCTTCTTTTCATCCCATGCCTTGTCGGCATCAAATTCTATGCCAAGGGTGGTGGCAAGCATTGTGGCAGCCAGATCTTCTGCATACTCCCCAGCCTTCTTTGCTGATTCCCCATAACTGTGATACTCGGATAGATAACCATAACTGCTTCTGTCCTTTGGCAGAGCAAGTCCCACTGATGCGGCAATAAGCCTGTTCGCCTCATTTGTTTCATTCCTAGCCAGAACACAGAATGTTATCTCACCAGGCTTAACCTGCTTTATACCATCATTTGTGGAGATGAGTTCACAATTTGGAGGGACTATGCTTGACACCTCAACAATATTTGCATGCTGTATTCCAGCATCTCTTAAAGCCAGTTCAAAGGATTGCAATTTATCCTTATGCCTTCCAACTCCTTTTGTAAGGAATAATTTTCTGGGAATTAGCATGATTGTAAAACGAAGATTGTATTAAAATTTATTTCTGGATTATATGCAGCAAATCAACTGTTCTGGTATGCCTGCTTAGATGCTGATAGCATGATGGAGAGATTGTTAGAACAATCCTTTCATGCAAGGAGGCATCATCTGCTATATCCTTGGCCATTCTCCCCGCCTCCTCAGGAAATGCTCTTCTGAATTCCTCTCTGCACCCGCAGCACTTTTCTTTTTCGGGTTCAACGATATCAAGAGATGAAAGATGCCTCTTTATTTTTTCATAGTTCTCATCAGAAATTCCTGCGGGTTTATGAATAATGTATTTATCCTCTGCTTTAAAAGAAAATATATCAAGAAAATCAAAGATACTTTTTACATCAAATTCATCTTCAAAATATTTCATACAATCAGGAGCATAGAATATTATTTCTTCCACACCTGCCTTTTTCATTTTTTGTACAAGCATCTCTGCCACATCATTTTTTCTTCCTATTCTTTCTATCGCATCTCCACAGTTTGCATAGAATGGCGCTGCATCAAGCAATTTAGCAATTTCTTCAATCTCAGATTCCATCACCTTAGCTTCAACTGGAATAAAAAATAATCTTTTGGTTTCTGGCACTTCAAATCTCGTGCTTTTTATTTCATTTATTAACTTCTCATGCTCGGGCAACAAAATTTTCAAATCATTTCTTGCAGCCTTTATTATATCCACTATCCTCACCATGGATGGGCAATCATTCTCGCATATGCCACATAAAGCACATCTCTGTATGGCTCTGACAAGACTCTCGCTCTGCTCTATCTCTCCAGAAAGAAGACCATAGGCAAGCATTATCTTCCCTTTGGGGCTATCAACCTCCATTCCAGTGTGATGATAAACTTGGCATGATTTTTTACAGAAACTGCAACCTGTGCAGCTCAGTAGCTCGTGATGCAATTCCTCAAGCATAGTGGTATATGAAATGCCTTTTAAAAATGCTGTGATGAATAGAAAGTTTTAAAATTACTGCAGCAATAGAGGTAGAATGCTGGAAAAAATGGGGAAGGGGAGGCTTCATTTTTCCCTGATAGATCCCGTGAATCAAACTCCAGAGGAGGCAGGGGAAATTGCAGAAAGATGTGAACAATATGGAAGCGATGCCATAATGGTTGGAGGCTCAACAGTGAAAAGCAGGGAGGAAACATACAGAACAATTGAAGGGATTAAGAAAAGGAGTAAACTCCCTGTCATAATATTTCCAAACTCAGCTAGCATGATAGCCGAAAATGCAGACTACATACTTTTCATGGACTTGGTTAACTCCCTGGATTACAAATATCACAAGGGAGAGCAGCTCAAAGGAGCAAAAATAGTAAAAAAATATGGAATAAAGCCCATAGCAACGGCATACATTGTAATAAGCACAAGCAGTAAGCCAACCACAGTGGAAAGAAAGGCAAATCTGGACAGGATTGGCATAGATGATATAGAAAAGCTGATTGATTATGCCCTCTATTCAGAATACATTGGTTTTGATGTGATTTATCTGGAAGCGGGAAGCAACGCCGAGCGACCTGTCCCTGACGAAATGGTAAGGGTGGTAAGAAAAGAAACAAGCGTTCCCATAATGGTGGGGGGAGGCATAAAGGATGGAGAGGCAGCAAGAAGGAAGATTGAGGCAGGCGCAAGCGTTGTTGTAACAGGAAGCCTGCTGGAAGAAAATGTTGAAAAACTGAAGGAAATAATAGATGCGATAAAGGAGTAGAGGAAAAGAAGAAAGATAGAATCAATTTATCTTCTTTCTTCTCATTAAAACTGCAGCCAATATGGCTATGGCAAAAACAAAAATATAAGTATACGGTATACTATATTACCATGGAGAAGAGTAAAGTTACTGAAAAATATCAGATTACGATACCTAAGAAAGTAAGAGAAAAAATTGGACTGAAGCCAGGAGAAATCATAATTGTGGAAGCAAAAGGAAGAAATGAGATAAGATTAAAAAGGTTTGAAGGAGTAAAGGAGCCATTGAAAATTCTTATAGGAAAAAGAAGATTTGATAAACACATAGAAGTTGAGGAGCTGGAGGAGAGGATGGAAAAATGATTTACATAGACAGCAACATTTTCTTTTACGCAAAAATAATGGATAGGAAATATGGAAAAGCCTGTGCAAGAATTGTGGAGGATATTGCTCATGGAAAAATAAAGGCATCCATTTCTCCATTGGTGGCAATAGAGGTGGCAAATGCTCTTAAAAAATATGGAATGGAAGAGGAGATAAAGGACACCCTAAATGCGATTTTATCTCTAAACATGGATATTCATCCATTGGACATCATCATTTTAAGAATGGCAGCAGAAATTTTTGATGAATCCGGCATAAGCCCCTATGATTGCATTCATGCTGCAACTATGAAAGCCCATGGAATAAAGGAGCTCATTTCTGCAGATAAGGAATTTGATAAAGTAGCAAATATAAAGAGAATAGATCCTTTACATTACAGCAAAATCCATCATAAGAGATAAAACATGATAAATTTTCGTTAACCATCAAAATCAATTCCAATTTTTCCTTTCAGCATCTTCCCCTTGACTCACCTTTTTTAATGCCTGTAGCTATCAAATGTGCCACTCTTATTGGCTCTGGAATTGCTCCCCTCACAATTGATAGAGCTATGGCCTCCCTTGCCTGCGCGCAATCAATTCCATAACATTGGGAGTAAATTTTGTATTTCAACTTCATCTCCACAAGAGGAATGCCGCTCACGATCCTCCATCTCTCCTCCCAGTCATCGAAATGGGTCTGCAGAGCTTTTTTAATTGCCTCCATATCAGGCTTTTTTCTTGTTACAGTTATAACAGGTATGGAAGTTGCTTCATATATGGCCCTGCAATCAACAACATTGAATCCCCCTAAAGCAATGCCATCAAGCATTATCAGCTTTATCTGCTTCCTGTGGCGTGTGGAGAGAAGCATTTCAATTATTTTTTCAGTTGCATCCATTCCATCAACTTCTATATCTGTTTTCAGTACACCTTCCAGGTATTTCCCGCCTCTCATCACCACTCCAACTATGCCAACATGCCTGTCTCTGAATGAAAAGGGCATGTCGTCTATGCCTAATATTCTCACCTCTTCCTTCATTTTTTCAATGGCAGATGGCCTGTTAGCTGGTCTATGGCAGCTTCTTCATCAGGTCCGATAGCAAGAGCCGTTAATGTACCCGGAGCAAGTTCTGTCAGCCCGGCATCTCTTATAACGGCATTGATGATTTTCCTCCTATCTGCCTCCCTTCTTATACCCAGAATCTCCTCTTCATCTGCCACCACAACAACCTTCTTTGCTCCCTCCGCCATCCATTTTTTAAAAAGCCTTCTCCTTTTCCTGTAGGCAATGATTGCTGCTTCCACCGCAGCATGCGCTACCTGAGCTGCAAGCTTGCCGCATGACATCTCTATATCATTTACCACTATGACCATCTTATACATTTTCAATCCACCTTTTTGCAAGCTCTTTGGCTCTGTCCCATTGAATGATGCCTCTAACCCTTATATTGTCATTATCAACACTCACATGTTTCAGAGGAATTGCATAGTAATCTCCACCTTTTTTTATTATGATCATATCCTCAAATATGGAGATGCTTTCCCCTATCCTTCTCCCCTCTGCATCCACAACGAATCTCGCAAGCAGGGAAAGCCTGTCCTTCTTCCTGAACATTATTGTTAAATATTCTGCTTTACTTAAAAGTGATGTACGATGCCATAATAGTGGGAGCAGGCCCCGCAGGCAGCACTGCAGCCTTGGAAATGGCAAGGAAAGGTTACAAAGTGGCTGTATTTGAGGAGCATGAAAAAATAGGAGAGCCTGTGAGATGCGCAGGTCTTGTAAGCGAGAGGGTCATAAAAATGCACAATGAGGCAGTGGTGAATAGAATAGATGGCGCAGATATTATTTTTCCTGATGGGAGAGAAATACACATTGAAAAGAAAGGGCATGCCTATGTTATAGACAGAGCCAGATTTGATGAAAGCATTGCTGAGCTTGCGATGGCAGAAGGAGCAAAGTATTTCACGGGAAAAAAGATAATGGATGTTGAAACAGGCAACCACTTTGAGGTTGGAGGAGTAAAAGCCAGGATTTTAATAGGAGCAGATGGAGCAAACAGCAGAATGGCAAAAATGTTTCATTCGGGAAAGATGGAATATGTGTATGCTATCCAGGGATATGCAAGATATGAGATGGAAATCGAATATGTGAGAGTTTACCTAAACCATGACTTTGCCCCCGGTTTTTTTGCATGGATAATACCGGAGGATGAGAAGAATGTTAGAATAGGCCTTGGAGCCACATCAAAAAATTTGAATAGCCATTTCAAAAAGTTCCTCAAAACCATAGATATGGAGGAGGATAGCATAAAAAAGCTTACAGCAGGCCTCATACCTGTAAAACTGCGAAAATTCATCCACAAAAACATAGCCTTAGTAGGAGATGCCGCAGGCCAGACAAAACCAACGAGCGGGGGGGGAATATACACAGGAATGACGGCGGCAAAAATGCTTGCTGATAGCGTGGATGACATCACAAAATATGAAAAGGAGTATATGAAGAAAATAGGAAGAGAGCTGAAAAAGGGCAAAGTGGCAATGAAAATTTTTGCGAAGATGAATAACAGAATGCTGAATATGATGGGAAAAATTATAGATAATGATGTGGATGCAATAAACAGATATGGAGATATAGACTATCCATCAATTGTGATTAAAGAACTGGTGAAAAGACATTCATTGTTTGTTTTTAAAAGGTGATGAAAAATGGATTATCCAGCGGTGGTGGCTGAAAGAAAGAAAGCTGAGGAAATTAAAAATATGCTGATGGAAATGAATATGCTGGATGATTCGAGGAGGATAGTTGAAAGAGATGGTAAGATTCTTATTCCTGTGAAAGAGCGCATTGAGGGATTTGATATAATAGAGCAGAGGAATCCTGTTTTCAGGGAAGTCTTTCCCCCATTTGAGGAAATAAAAAGAAGATTGAAAGGTAAAATATCGCATAGAGACTTTTCAAATTTGCCGGATAAATGGGAAAAGTTTGGAGATGTTCTTGTTTTAAAAATGGATGGCATAGATGAGAAAAGAAAAATTGCAGAGGTTTATGCTTCTGTGCTGAAATGCAGGGCCGTGTTAGAGGATGTGGAAGGCATATATGGAGTTATGAGGACACCCTCGTTCAGATTTATTGTTGGAAAAAATGCTGAAACGGTGCATGTGGAGAATGGTATAAAGTACAAATTTGATGTTTCAAAAATAATGTTTTCATCAGGCAACATTGATGAGAGAATAAGAATGGGAAAGATTGTCAGGAAAGATGAGGTAGCTATAGACATGTTTGCAGGAATAGGATATTTTTCAATTCCCATGGCAGTAAATGGAGCAAGAGTGTATGCAATAGAGCTCAATCCAGTAGCATATGAATACCTAAATGAAAATGCAAAACTTAATGGTGTGGAGGATAGAATCAAAACATTTCTGGGAGACTGCAGAGATGTGGAGATAAATATAAAGGCAGATAGGATAGTTATGGGATATTTAAACAGCCTCGATTATCTTGAATATGCATTTAAATGGGTAAAGAAAGGAAGCATAATACACCTGCATCAGAATAGCAGAATAAAGGAATTCCCCGATTCTGTTTTCATGGAGGCAGAGAGAATCGCGATGAAAATGAGCCATGAAATTGAGTTAATGAATGCAAGGAAAATAAAATCATACGCACCTCATATCATACATGGTGTTCTTGATTTAAAGGTTAAATGAAAATTTTATAAACATTGCATGCATTTGATATGATTATGGTAGATTTAGAAGAATTACCTGGGGTAGGACCTGCAATAGCCAAAAAACTGCAGGAAGCAGGATACGACGATTTAATGGCGATAGCTGTCGCTTCTCCAGCAGAGCTGGCTTCTGTGATTGACATAGGAGAGGGAACAGCTTTAAAGATTATTCAGGCTGCAAGGGAAAAGGCGGATGTTGGAGGATTTGAGACAGGGGATGTTCTGCTGGACAGACTGAAGGAGAGGAAACACATAACCACTGGTTCAAAAGCATTTGATGAATTGCTGGGCGGAGGGTTTGAAACACAGGCCATAACAGAGCTATTTGGAGAATTTGGCTCAGGCAAAACCCAGATTGCCCATCAGCTCTGCGTGAATGTACAGCTGTCAGAGGAAGAGGGAGGACTTGATGGAGAGGCAATTTTCATAGATACCGAGAATACTTTTCGCCCTGAAAGAATAATTCAGATGGCTGAGGGCGCTGGAATAGATGGAAAGGATGCATTGAAAAGAATACATGTGGCTACAGCATTCAACTCAAATCATCAGATGATGCTTGTCGAGAAAGCCATGGAAATAGCAAAGGAGAGGCCCATAAAGCTTCTTGTTGTTGACTCCTTAACAGGCCATTTCAGAGCCGAGTATGTGGGGAGAGGAGCGCTTGCAGAAAGGCAGCAAAAATTGAATAAGCACATGCATATGCTGCTCAAATTTGCCAGAATCTACAATGCTGCAATATGCGTAACAAATCAGGTTTCAGCACGCCCCGATGTTTTCTTTGGGGACCCAACCCAGCCAATAGGAGGGCATATTGTGGGACATACAGCAATGTTCCGCATATACCTCAGAAAATCGAAGGGAGGAAAGAGGATAGCAAGGCTGATTGATTCTCCTCATCTGCCCGAAGGAGAAGCAGTATTCATGGTGAAAGAAGAGGGAATAAGAGATTGAGGGCAATTAAAGAATGTGGCTCAATCATGGTTGCGTTGCAGGTTTAAACTATGATTATCACGCAAAAATATTTATTGCATAGTTTTTTATAAAAATATGGATGTTATTTCTCTGCCAATAATAATAAGCAGAGAGGGCAAGTGGTATGTAGCAAGTTGTCCTGCTTTAGATATAGCCACTCAGGGAGCTACTGAAGAAGAAGTTAAAGAAAACATGAGGGAATTAATAAAAGAATACTTAGAAGACCCAGATACTCCCAAACCAGATTTAGAAAAAATTGAGACAACAGTGGCAACTGTTATTATAAAGATTGACCACCATGACAAAGCTACATCCGTTGCCTCAGCATAAGGTTATTGCCGTTCTAAAGAAAAATGGATTTAAAGAGGTGAGAGTAAGGAAGCACATAACTATGAAGAAGAAAATCAATGGAAAAATTTTAACAACATGGGTTCCAAAACATAATGAGATTACCGTATTTGTTATAAAATATATTACAAAACAAACTGGAAAGCAGATAGATGAGTTTTATGAGAAGTAATCTAAGGCATTAAATCTTCTGATACTTTTCAGGATTTTCAAGATAATCCATTATAACTTCATATTCATTCTCGCTCATTTCATCTCTCAGCCATTCCAGAGCATCTCTGAATTTTATGAGGGAATGGAGTTTAATTCCATGCTGCTTTGCTATTTCCTCCGCCCCCTGCTGCCTGTCTATCACCACTGCCACATGCCTGCATTCTATACTTTTATTCCTTTTTCTCGCTTCCATTTCAAGCTGTTTTATTGCAACCAGCTTGCTATCAAATTTTGTGACTATGTCATCTATAGCGATGAATCCATCACCATCTTCAATCTCCCCCTCCACCAGAGAATGCTCTCCATATTGAGAGGTATAATTTTCCAGCTGTTCCATGCTCTTAACACCTGCAATCTTTCTTGTGTAGCATAATGGTATGAGATGATGAATGGAGATAGAGGTTGCTATGGGCACTCCGGCCATGGCTATGCCAAGAAGTTTGTTTCCATAATTCTTTATCTTCTCTCCAAGCAAAATGCCAATGGAATTCATCAAATCTGGGTGAGAGGGAAGGAGACGGAGCTGTATGTAAAAAGGACTCCATAAGCCTGAAATAAGTTTCCACCCTTCCTTTTTATGCCTTATTGTCCTTATAAGCCCCCTCCTGTACATTTCAATGAAAATTTCCCTCTCATTCAAACTTCATCGCCTCCTGGGCAAATCTTCTCGCAGCCTTTTCCATATCCTCGCTTTTATAGATGGCAGAACCAACAATGGCATAGGCACTGTATCCTCTCAATATGGAAAATGTTTTTTCTATCTCTCCGCCCTGCCTGCCTATGCCGGGCATGGCATATTTTGGTTCATTTATTATGCCCGTTATGAGCATGTGGTATTTCTTTATTGCCTCTGGCTTATTTCCAGGCAGGATAAAATATTCTGCTCCATTTTTGGCCGCTATTTCATAAATGGTAGAGGGGGCCGTATCAATTATAAAACCTCCATCCTCGACCAGATAAGCTTCGTGAGTCATCTCTCCTCCCACCATAACATGCATATTCCTCTTCCTTATTGCATCGATAAATGCCTTCTCTGTTGAAGGGCCTGCCTGAGGGAATATTATAACGCCATCTACGGATGCATTTTTACATGCCTCCGCAAATATATCCCCCATTCTGGGTATATCCGTGCCCGCCTTCTGATGGTCATATATGACTGGCAGGCCATATTTTTTTATGAATCCCACAATTTCCTTTAAACCATATTCAATTGCAAGATTTGCTCCCAGTTTATAGCCAACTATACCCTCTATACCATAAGTGCTTTCAACAAGAGCTTCAAGCCTTTCCATCTCAACAACATCGCAGGCTACAATAACACCATGCTCTCTCTCAAACATAATTGCTATCCATGCATCATTGTTAAATTTTATTATCCAAATATCATGCCAAGAATAAAGTACCCAAGGAGGCGCAGAAACGGATCAAGAAATTTCAGCCTCAAAATGAATGGAATTTTTGCCGTCTCAGGGCCATTCTCCGGTAAAAAATTGCTGGATATGAATATGAAATGCACACTGTTTTTCTTTATCACGTTCTCCATACTGTAATTGGATGAACTGAAATTTTCTTTGCTCACTACTTCCAGATGATGAAAATCATCTATAACATAGCATGCTGAAACATGGGCTTTGCCATTAACATTTCTCAGGTTTATTTTATATGCTCTGTCATCCCCATTGAAATTGCTTATAAGTACAGCTATCCTGCTTCCATCCTCTGAAACTGATGCCATATAGCTCACTCCATTGCCCTCCACATGAAGTGATGACAGAAATGGGGCATGCTCCTCCATGTAATGCATTGCCAGATATGAAAGAGCGGGTGTTTTGTACTTTCCTTCCTCGGTAAACAAACTCAAATCAAATCCCAGCAGCTTAATCAGCCAGCTGTTATCCTGCGTTCCTCTGTAACGGAATGCATGTTCTATGGAAGAATTCTGAAAAGCTATGAATGAAGAAGCTGTAAAGGCAGCATTTTTGGCATTGTCCTTATCTCTTTGAGGAGACAGTATATTTATGTTCCATTCCGTGTTTATGTTTTCACAATCCTTTAACCCATGTTCATCCAGGATATGCCTTATGTAAAGAGATGCATCGAGAAGCTGGGAAGGAGAATTGGCATAGAGATGCCATGAAAAGAAGTCAAGTGGAATGTTGTGAGAGACAACATAATCCAGAAATCGTGTTGTGTAATTTTCGTTTGTAACATCAGATGTGCATGGCCCTCCAACTTTTATACTGTCATTGTAACTTTTCAGGGTTCTGGCAGTTATTTCATAGAGATGATAATATTGCTCCGCACTCCCATTCCAGAATCCTTTCAGATCAGGCTCATTCCATATCTCCCAGTATGTTATGTTGTAGTGGTAACCATTTGCCCATCCATCATTGTAATGCATAACAATATGCTTGCACACCTCAGCCCATTTTGTGAAGTTTGCAGGGGGCATACGCTTTGAATCATTATCTGATGCACTTTCTCCAAGACGATAAAAAATTCTGAAATTTTCTTTTGCTATGGAGGAGATAACCTCATCGCTCGATGAGAAATTATAGCTGGATGCATTGTCAACATCTCTGCTCCAGTTAGGGAATATGGTGCTTATATCTGTGGGCCCATAAAAATCATGTGTTCTTATGTATTTAATTCCAATCTCATGATACTGCCTTGCAACATTTTTTCCATCTTTTTTATTAACTGGAATGGGTCCATCATTGATATCCGCAAAATATTTTACTCTTCCATGATGGATATGAGCATCAATATCTATCACCAGTTCTTCATGCTCCAGATGATGTAATGGAATGGCCGAGAAGGAAGGAATCAGGAGGAAAGAGATAATGACTGCAAAACAACCATGCCTTACCATATTTCAAGAATTACGAGGTGAATATATATGTTTGGGGAACAACACCTTTTATGAAAAATCATTGAATGACGAGCCATGAATGATAAAAACCCAGATGCCATTGATTGCCACATTTTTGTTTTCATGGGATGAGGGGCAACTCCATAAAAATAGAGAGCGCTGAGGGAGGGAAATTTATTGATTTTTAATATTAAAATTTAATTCAATAATTTTTATCTTCTACAATTTTTATTTTAACCAGTGATGCAGTATAATTTTAATCTTTCCCAATCTTTTATCTTGATGCACCATATTTTATTGTTCTTCCTTTGTCTTGGAGTCAAATTATAAATGTAGAGACGGAATTTCAAATATGGACTTTGGAAAACGAGTTATAATAAACGATAAATGGGTTAATAGACAACTCATTAAAGATATAAAATGGTGGAAAAGGATTTCGCTATGGATAAGAAAGGTATCCAGAGATATTACCGACTCTCTTTTAAGAGGATATCTCCCAATATGGGGAATACCGAATC
>JAGGXW010000006.1 GCA_021162815.1 Thermoplasmata archaeon
ATCTATAATTTTAACTGGCCTAGATATAGATGTTTTGCATTCAACAAAAATGGCAATTTTCGATTTGCTGTTGAGTATTAATAAATCGAAATTTTTTATTCCTTCTTCATTATAAGTTTTTTCCAATAGCGGTTCTGTAGATACAAATTCATAACCTAATTGTTTATAACATTCACTATTAGCGCTAAAAGCAGATATACATATATTAATTAAATCATCATGATGTTTACTATTTTCAAAATGTTCTATTATCTCCTCTTTTTTTAGTGGCAAATATTTCTCTTTTATCTTTTTAAATTTTTTATTTACTTCTTTGCTTATTCCTTTGGTATTTTTAAGGGCATAAAATTCTTTTTTGTAATCTATTTGATCTCCCACAAATTTCACCTCAAAAGGTCATCTCTGCATTTGGATCAACCTTTTTGATTATAAATTCATAAAATCTCATAAAAGTGTGTAAATTGCGATCATTATCAGGATATAATTTTATTTTCCTTTCAGTAGCCTTTACTCTTATACGACTTCCTATGTCTGATAAAATATCTGCTGAAAAGAATAAAGAACCTTCTTCTGCAATTGCATTTATTATGATATATCCTTCGTCAACTAGCATTTTTTTGAAATTCTCAATTTCCGAGTAAAGTAAAGGTCTCTCCAAAATTATTGATGAAGGTGTGCTTATTGGGATATCAAATGACTTGTGTTCTGTAAATATTTTTGTCATTTCGAACGATGTTTTTTCATATATCTCCAGATATCTCTTAGCCTCATTAGTAAGACTTTCTACTATCTCTAAAAACAATTTCATACAATTGCTATTCCCTTTATAATATGTAAATAACCCATTAGAACTAATCCTAAATTTTCCTAGTTCAGGGATAGAAAAAGTCACTATATCTGGTAATATTCCATAATAATATTCCATCTCCTTTAAAGCAAATCGTCCATCATCTCCCCAGTATGAGATAGTTCTTTCTACATCAGGTCTTATTTTAGCTGGGAGTTTTGTTTCAGGTGAGCGTCTTGCAGTAAAATCCACTATCTTTATATCTTCAAATTTTTCTATAAGCTTGTATGTGAGTTCTCTTAACAACTTTGGTTTTAAGAAAAGATAATAGGTTTCCTTATCCATTTTTAAAAAATCTTGGATTTTGGGTATTTCTTCTGTTTTTCTATAATTGGTATATACATAAATTATACCTGTATCTTTATCATACAAAAGATATGCCTCTATTACTTCATCTCCAAATGTATTTTTTATTTCTATCACTTCACCATATCTTTTGTTTATAATAAAGCCAAAATCTTGTAGTTTTCTCTCTAGCTCATCTTTTGAATATTTAGTAATTCCTGTAAGCACTGTCAAATAGTGGGAAATAGAATCTGGATCGTAATTTTCAATTAAATAATGATGGAATTCATCTTTATTTGCATACTCTTTATCCTGGATGGGAAATAACCCTTCAATTTTCATTTTCCTCCCTTGCCTTTAAATTGTTTTATAATAGTAATAGTAATAAGTATTTCTATTTTTCACACATCCACTCCAAACTCCCGTTGCAGCCTCTCAAACTTCTCATCTTTGAAATATCTTATCATTTTTCTCATGTCCTTCTTCAGTTTTTCTATTGCCTCATTTGCCTATCCCTAAAAATCAATTACCCCGGATTTTGCCTGGCTGAATAATAACAATCCACAAAATTATAATTCTATCCGTATTTATCCTTCATAATGCGATTGATTACACTGGCTGTAGCCATAATTTTACTTTCATCTGCAGCACCATACTATGATTTGGAGGTAAGATGGGTAAAGATTGATAAAAATGTTGTGGTGGAGGGAGAGATTGTAAACATAAGAGCAAGAATAGATAATAATGGAGAATCTCACCCCTTCAATGTGTATTTTTATCTGGATGGAATGCTTATTAAGAAAATACACTATGAAAGCATAAATAAATACAGGCTGCCATCAGTAAAATTCGATACCAAAGGCCATGCAGGAAATCACACAATATATGTTAAAGTCGATGATGATTATGACAACAGCAACAATGAGGGGCTATGCAGAATAACCATAATAAAAGTTATTCCAAGAAAAGATGCGATCATAAAGGAATTCTATCCATATACAAATGCCGGGGTGAACTGTGAATATGTTCTTGTGTCCACATGCAATAGAACATGCTCTGGACTATACATCACAACCCAGCCATGGAAAAGAATGGATAAACAGAATAAAATTTATCTTCCTGCATTTAAGGGAGAGATTTACATAACAAGAAATGGGAGTGCTTTCATTAAACAGATGGGATTTGAAGCAGATTATGAATACTACAATGTATCCAGCACTCCTGATATTGAAAGGAAAGGAGCCATCTACATGCCAAATAATGGAGGGGCGATAGCCATCAAAGACAGATTCAACAACACAATAGACTGCGTGGTTTACGGAAATTTTTCATTTAGTGATGAGTGGTATGGAAAGCCAATTCCAGTAAAGGAAGGCTTTATTCTGTACAGGAATTGCAATGATACAAACACATTCCATGAATGGAAAGGCAGGAGGGCTGGCGCAAGTCATTTCCCTCCTTTCAGTTTAACGGTTAAAAATGCCACATTTTTCTGCTCTCCTGATTGCTCCTACGATGTTGTTTCAAATGCTATTGAAGGAAAAAACATTTCAATCAATATTTACATGTTCACCAATCCATTTCTATATAGAATTCTTGAAAAACAGAATGCAACGGTAAGAATGCTGCTGGATGGTAATGTAATTGGTGGCATCCCAGTTGAGGAGAGGTATATACTATGGAAACTGAAATCCAATAAGAAAGCAGATGTAAAATACATATTTGGAAATGAGAAATATCACATCTATAAAAGATATGCATTTGATCATGCAAAATATGCAATAATAGATGATAAATGCATCATAGAATCAGCAAACTGGGTGAGAAATGGAATTCCAGAGAATCCCACATACGGAAACAGAGAGTGGGGCGTTTTAATAGAAAATGAGAGTCTGGCAAGAGTGTTATGGAAGATATTCAAATATGATTTTAACCAAAAATTTATGGACATAATTCCATTCAACATCTCACACCCATTCATGGGAAAGCCAAAAAATTTCTCCCTGTTCTTCAATAAAATAAACGGAGATTACAAGCCCGTTTTCCATCCAGAAAAGGAAGAAGAGAAATTCAATGTTACTGTGATTCTATCTCCCGACAATGCAGAAGAAGAAATATTAAAACTCATCAGAAATGCAAGAAAAGAGATACTCATTGAGCAGGCATATATTCAGAGGGAATGGCATGATGGGATAAACCCGTTTCTGAAAGCTTTGATAGAGAAGGCAAAAGAGGGTGTGAAAGTGAAGGTTCTAATGAACTACAATGAAAAATATTATTCCACCAACAGAATGAATGAAGAAACAATGAAATATCTTTTATCCAATGGAATAGAAGCAAAACTGGCCAAGATAAACATTCATAACAAGGGAATGATAATAGATGATGAAATAACACTGATATCATCAATAAACTGGGGAGAAAATTCTGTTAGGAATAACAGAGAGATGGGCATTATAATATATGATAAAAATGCTTCCGTATATTTTCACCATATATTCGATTACGATTGGAAATACATGAAAAAAAGTGAATACACTGATATGCAGATTTATGCCATTGCAGGAATATTTATAATTACGGCATTTATCATATACCTGGGGAGGAGAAAAAATGATTGATTATTTGATTCCCATCCTGATATTGATTTCCATCTTAATTCCATTCACCAGAAAGATATACTTCTCCCAATCCATGGTAATATTCAATTTCATAATATTTTTTATAACAACTCTAACCTCCCCAGACTTCATTTCCTGGCATTCTCCTTTAGTTAAGGAATTCGCTTTCTCTACTGCCTATCTTCCACATCCAGAAAAATGGTACACTCTTATTACATCAATGTTTCTCCATGCGGATGTGTGGCACATATTGCTCAACATGATGGGCATAATCTTCATTGGATTTCCATTCGAGCATGAAATTGGAAGAGAAAAATTTGCATTCATTTATCTCTCAACAGGTATATTCGCCTCTCTGTTTTATTCTTTATTTGTAAATGGTTCCCTAATAGGGGCGTCAGGCGCAATATTCGGCATACTCGCCGCCTTCGCCGCCTATGCTCCCATGAAGAGAATTGTTGTACCACTGCTTATGCCCATTATGATACTTGTGCCTCTACCCGTGATTATTGTTGCATTGTTTTATGCGGTTATTGAAAGTGCTTATGTTGCAATGGGAAATATGGATGGTATAGCTCATGTAGCACATCTGGGAGGATTCATAGGAGGAGTCGCATTTTCCTTTGTTCTTAAATTAAATAGGGTTCCTGGTGAAAAGAAAGAGGTGGATCTAACACCATATCTCAAAACAGAGAGGGAGAGGGAGATATACAGGAAAGCATTGCAGGCAGAGCAGAGAGAGGTGAGGGAGGCATGGATTTCGTATCTCGTTGAGAATATGAGATGCCCAAAGTGTGGGGGAAGAGTTGAGATTAAAAATGGAAAGCTCTACTGCAGGAGATGTGGATATATTTGAGCGAGAATAACGTAAATTGCATAACCCAGTATTGCACCTGAATTTAGATATGGCAATCCGGGCTGTGGACCCCTATCTATCAATTTCATAAGGATGATAAATCCCGCCATAATGCCAGCAAGAGTGAATATGAGGGCAGTTGTGCTGAATAGGGAAACATTTACTGCAAGCATTCCGGGAATTATTATGTCTCCCAATCCCATATACACAGCATCCCTCTCTTCTCCAAATTTACTTTCTTTCAAATATGAATATCCTTTCTTTTTAGGAAATATGACAAGCAAGGGAAGATTTTGTGATGTGACAGATTCTGCAAGTTTTATCATGTGTTTCGTTTTATATACAGATAGTGCATCATAGACTGCCATTATTACCATAAGCAAAATTATGAGCCATGTGGAGAGGCTTATTGCAAATATGGCAGCTATTCCTCCCGCAATTATTATGGAAAATATATCTATCACATACCACTCGGGATATTTGTAAAGAAGTATGAAGAATAAGGCAGATATAACAACTGAGATGAAAAAAGAATATGGCAATGTTATGAAAAGCGCCTGAAAAATTGTTATAGATGTGAAGAAAATTGTGGCAAGTATGATATATTTGAGAGTATTTTCTCTATACCTTGCAATGAGAAGTATAAAGGCTGTAAAAATTATTATTATAACAAAAACCTGTACTATGTTCATTATATCATCCGGATTATTAAAAGCCTGTACATCATTTTCCTTAAAAAAAGGTGCGAGGTATGCTCCAAATAGGATGCTGATTATCATAATGGCAGCTATGCCTGCATGCGGGTATTTCATGCTTGTAAATTGCTCATCCAATTTTTATTTTTGCTTTTTATAGCCTTCAGCATCAATGTATATCTTTTTAAAGCCCAGCTTTCTGAGATTTTTTACTATTTCCCCTCTAAATTCAATTAATTTTTCAATATCCTCCATCACCTCAATTCTGGCTTCATCACCATATTTTCTCACCCTAACAAAATCAACGTATTTCAAAATTGCATTTTCAGCTTTTTCCACCATTTTCAGTTCATCCTCTGTTATCCTTCCATATATTCTTGTGGCAAGGCATGACTCCGGTTTCTTTTTCCATGATGAAATGTTCATGGCTCTTAACATTTCTCTCGCTTCATTGCTCCCCACTTCAAATTCAATGAGGGGATGCCATACACCATAGATGTCCATTGCTTTTTTGCCAGCATATTCATCATCATAATTTATGCCATCCGCTACCACATCAAATCCATTTTTCTTTGCAAATTCTGTAAGAAGACGAGCGTCTTCCAGTCTGCAGTAAAAGCATCTATTCTCATCATTTTTCGCAACTTTTTCATCCAATTTTTTATCCACAACCACGAACTCTATTCCAATTTCATCTGCAATTCTGGCAGCGTGCTCAAGCTCCCTTCCGGGGATCAAAGGAGAGTTTATCATAACAGCAACGGCCCTAACACCGGCATCAACAGCAGCTTTAGCAACCAAGCTGCTGTCGGCGCCGCCAGAAAAGGCCACCAGGAGATTGCCCTTACTCTTTATTTTTTCCACTATCTCTCTGTATTTTTTCATGTTCTCTTCTCAACTTGCAGAATTTACATATCCTTCCATAAGAAGGATAACCACATATATCGCATGTCCTTGGCTCCGTCCTGTCCATCATATCCTCAATTTTTGAAAACGACTTTGCCAGATTTATCATGCTCCCATTCATTCTTTTTTCCAGTTCATGAATCCATTCCTTTATAACAAGCGTGGGAGCATGCTTTGCATATGGACAGATATCTTTGCAGTATGAAATGGAATTAATTTCTGCATATATGGCTATTTCATCATCCCTGAGCCAGTATAATGGCTTGAGTCTTGCCACCATTTTTATATCCTTATTTCCCTCCATTACCGGCTTTGCACCTCTCATATTCATTGTATTTACATTTATCATGTTGTTGAGAGCGAATGTTACAGTATCACTTAAATTATGGCCCGTTGCAACATAGTCGCATTCATTTTCAAAAGCAAATTTGTTCATTAAATATCTCCTGACAGTGCCACAAACACTGCATTTCTTTTTTGCATAATTTATATCTATGCCATAATCTGCCAGATTTATTATTTCAATTTCATAACCATAATGAGATGCAGCTTTTATCGCATATTCCATGCATTTTTTGGAATATTCAGGAATGCCAATATTAATGTAAAAAGGGCACAAATTCAAATCAAATTTTGATAGAACGTGAAGCATGACTGCGGAATCCTTACCTCCGGAAAGAGCTACTGCAATGTTTCCCTTAACCCTATATTTATCCATTACACTCCTTACCCTCCCATAAAAATATCTATTATATTCCTCTATGGTATATTCTCTGCCATTTATTTTTATGATTTCCATCACATGTATAAGAAAATTTAATTATTAGTTTTTTATTTGGTTTTGAGTTAACATGAAGGAGGTAGCAGAAGTTAGGGAATTGAAGGAGAACAGATACATGATAATTGATAACGAGCCATGCAAAATAATAAGCATATCTGTCTCCAAGCCAGGGAAGCATGGAGAAGCAAAGGCGAGAATAGATGCCATAGGAGTGTTTGACGGGCAGAAAAGAAGCGTTGTTTATCCTGTAAGGCATAAAGTGCAGATTCCCGTCATTGATAAAAGAACTGCACAGGTGGTAGCGATAATGGGGGACAAGGTACAGCTCATGGATATGGAAACATTTGAAACATTTGAAATGGACATACCAGAGGAATTCAAGGATAAATTGAAGGAAGGAGAGGAAATTCAATATCTCCAGGCAATGGGTAAGAGAAAGATAACAAGAACATGATTTTTGCTGATGCCGATAACAATAGCGATGCAGATTTCATAATACTCGGCGTGCCCTATGAAGACAAAGAAATGTCATTCCGTGAGGGCACTTCAAAAGCACCTGATTATATAAGGGAGCTATCATACAACTATGAAAGTTATGATATCTTTTCAGATGTTGATTTAGTAGACATACCAATACATGATGCTGGAAATTTTGATATAGATGAGGCAGGGAAATATGTTCTCAATGGTGTAAAAAATAACAAAATTCCGATAGCGATGGGAGGAGCTCATTCAATAACACCATTCATAATACCTTATGAAGAGATAGATGGAGTTGTTATACTGGATGCACATGCAGATTTTAGAAATGAATATTTGAATGATGTAAACAGCCATGCATGCGCATCAAGAAGAATTTTTGAAAAAGTTGGAAAAAATGGACTTATAAGCTATGGTGTAAGAAGCATATCAAAGGAAGAAATGAAAGATGCAGAAACTCTTGGTTACAGATTCATAACATCAAGAGAGTTTAAAATAGATATGGCAGATGAGATAGAATTTGAAAGAATATATCTCAGCATAGATATGGATGTATTTGATCCAAGTTATGCATCAGGAGTGAGTAATCCCGAACCAATGGGCCTGGGATATGAAATTTTTGATTTCATAAAGAGGATAAAGGACAGAGTGATAGCAATGGATGTGGTTGAGGTATGCCCGCCATACGATGATGGAAAAGCAGGGATGCTGGCAGCAAAAATAATAAGGGATTTTATAGCCTGGAGATGGGAAGAATAAAATTTTATATTTTCGGATATTACTTTAAGTGATGAGATTTCTTCATGTTGCAGACAGCCATTTAGGATATTCCGCATATACAAAACTCGCCCCAAATGGGCTCAATCAGAGGGAGGTGGATGTTTACAATTCTTTTGAAAAATTTGTTGATTATGCCATCAAGCTTAAACCGGATTTTGTTCTGCATGCTGGTGATTTTTTTGATACCGTACGCCCCACAAACAGGGCAATAAAATTTGCTATTGAACAGCTTCTGAGATTTTCGGAAGAGAATATACCCATCATAATAATATCCGGAAATCATGAAACTCCAAAACTCAGGGAAACAGGAAGCCCTTTGTCATTTTTTGAGCACTTAAAGAATGTAAAGGTTGTTTATCGTGGAAAATATGAGAAAATCGAGGTGGACAACGCCATAATTCATGCCATTCCCCATTCATATTCAACCGATGCACTTAAAGAGAATATAGAAGAGGCACATGTTGAAGACAAATACATAAACATAATGATGCTGCATGTTGGAATATTTGGGATAAAGGAATTCAGCAGAGGAGATTTTAATGAGCAGATTATTCCATCAGGTTATCTCTCACCAGAATTTGATTACATAGCTCTTGGCCATTATCATAAGGCAACTAAGGTTACAGAAAATGCATTTTATAGTGGTTCAACTGAAAGATTTTCATTTAAGGAAGCTGAGGAAAAAAAGGGCTTTTACCTGGTTGAGATTGATGGAGGGATGAAACAGGAATTCATTGAATTACCTGTGAGGGAAATGATTGACCTTGGCAGCATAGACTGCACAGACAAATCACCCAATGATATAACCAGAGAAATTATAGAGAGGATGAATAATATTGAGGACAAAATTGTTAGATTATCTCTCTCAAATTTGAATGCAGCCAAGTACAGGAGCATAGACTGGAAGAAAATAAGAAAGAATGGCTCTTCAGCGATTCATTTTGAAATAAATTACAGCATCAAGGATATAGAGCATGAGGTGGTAGCCAGAAGTAAAATAGGAACTCTTGAGGAGGAATGGAGAGAATATATCTCACAAGTACCAGTTGGAAAAGATAGGAAAAGAATAGAAGAGCTTGCAGTGAAATATTTCTCAGAAGTGATAAAATGAAGCTGATAAGTCTTGAACTCCATAACTTCAGAAAATTTAGCAGAGCAGAAATAGTTTTCCCGGAGGGAATAACAGCGATAATAGGAAACAATGGAGCTGGAAAATCCACAATAATAGAGGCCATAGGCTGGGTCATATATGGAAGCAGGGCGTCAAGAACATCGCAGGAGGATATAAAAAGAAATGGAGCGGACAATGCAGATGATTGCTGGGTGAGGCTGAGATTCAGCATTGGAGAGGATGAGTATGAAGTGCTGAGGATAATAAGAGGGAGTTCAACAGATGCGCAGGTGAAAGTGAATGGAATGGTGGCAGCAACAACATCAAGCTCTGTAACGAAGTTTCTTGAAGAGAAAATAGGGATGGATTTTGATGCTTTTTATACGTCGATTGTTGCAAGGCAGAAGGAGCTGAATGCGCTGTCAGATAAAAGACCTGCTGAGAGAAGGAGGAGCATGTTGAAGATGCTCAAAATAGATGCCTTAGAAGATGTAATAAAAATGGTGAGGGATGACAGAAGAAAGAAAGAGGAAATGCTTAAATTCATTGAAAGCAACATAAAAGATATTGACGAACTGATGGAGGAAATGAAAAGAGAGGAGGAAAGGAAGGAGAGGATAAGGGGGGAAATGGAAGAAATCAAAAAGATGCTAAATGAGAAGGAAAAGGAATTTGAAAAGGCAAAAATAAAGCTTGAAGAAGAGAAGAAGAAGGCTGGGGAGTATTCAAAATTGGATGCTGAAAAAAAGGCAAAAAATGCGAGATTGATGGAAAAGAAGAGACAGGTTGAAAGAAAAATTGAAGATATCAACAGGTTAAAGAAGAAACTTTCTCTTTATTCGGTTCTCAAAAATGAGGTAAAAGAATATGATATGATAAAAAGGAGATTATCTGAACTTGAAGAAATAAAGGATAGGTATATGGAAAGAAAAAATGTGGAGGAGAGAATAAAACTTAATGAAAAGGAGATTTTATTGCTTAATAAGGAAATTGAAGAGTATAGAAAGAAAGGGGCAGAGTTAGAAAAATTAATGCAGGAGAAAGCTCATGTGGAGAGTAAAAAAGAAAAAATAAAAGGGGAAATTGAGGAAATTAAAAACACCATTTCGGAAATGATGGCAGAGAGGAAACAGATGGTGAGGAACATTGAGGAGATAAAAATTAAAATGGATGATATCTCGTCTCTTGGACCTGATAGCAACTGTCCCATGTGCGGACGAAAGCTGGGAGAGCATTATGAAAAATTGATGAATGACTTTAAAAAACAGATTGGAGATTTTAACGAGAAAATAAAGATTATTGATGACAAGATAAGAAAAAGTAGAGAGTCAGTAAATGAAAGAGAAGTTATTCTTAAAACACTGGATAAAAAAATGAAGGAACTGGATACTGCAATAAGGGAACTCATTGTTATTTCAGGAAAAATGCAGGGAATGGAAAAAGAGTTGAAGAAAAGAGAAACGGAAATAGATAAACTAAAAAGGAAGATTATTGAAATTGGAGAAATATCATTTGATGAAGAAGAATATTTAAAATTGAAGGATAAGGTAAAACAGCTTGAAGAGAAAAGAGTTACATTTTTAAAACTTGAGAAGGAACTGGAGAGGATTCCTGAAATTGAGGAGGAAATCGAGGAAATAAAAAAAGATATAAGAGATATTGAAGAGGAGCTAACAAAAATTTCATCATTTATGGAAAAAATTGATTTTAAAGAGGAGGAATATAAAGAGGCTGAAAAGAGATATGAACAGTTGAGGGAAGAGATGGAAAATTTGAAAAGGAGGATGCTCAAAAACAGAACGGATGAAGAATATATAATAAAGGAAATAAGTAGAATAAATGCAGAAATAGAGGAAACAGAAAAGAATTTGAAAAAAATGAACGAGATAAGAGAGGAGATAACATTGCTTTCCATGCTTGCTGGAGATAGAGATAGCGGATTACTCAATAATTTCAAGAAGTATCTTATAGCCAAAATAGGGCCCGCTCTTTCCACATATGCATCTCATTTCTTCTCCGTCTTCACCAATGGAAAATACAACAGCATAGAGATAGATGATGATTACAATATCTTCATCTATGATGGTGGTGAAAAATACCCAATAGACAGATTTTCTGGAGGAGAAGAGGATCTTGCAAACCTTTCTTTAAGGCTCGCAATCTCCGAGCTCATTTCGAGAAGAGCGGATATGAATTTTGAATTTATAGCACTGGATGAAATATTTGGCTCCCAGGATTATGGAAGGAGAATGAATGTTCTGAATGCCCTCAATGACTTAAAGAAGCAGTTCAGCCAGATATTCCTGATAACCCATATCGAGGAAATAAAGGATTCAGTGGAGCATATAATTAAAATATACGAAGATGATGAGGGTATATCACATGTGGCTATAGATTAAAGGGCCGGTAGATCAGGGGAAGATCGCTGCCTTCGCAAGGCAGAGGTCGCGGGTTCAAATCCCGCCCGGTCCATTTTTTATTACAGATAAGTTGTTGCATGGGGTATATAAGCCCCCTCGTTTTGACTGCAATCACTTCTTAGGATTTAATGATTGCATTCAATGATGGATACATGATGCTTCATTCTGCAACCGAAATGCATAATTTAGGTATTATGTTTTAACAGCATGGAAACATATGTTCTCGATAAAAATGCTGAATTTCTTGGAGTGAAGCCTGAGGAGCTGATGGAGAATGCTGGAAGAGCAGTGGCTGAGGAGGTTAAAAAGCTCGCGCCAGAGAAATGTGTAGTAATAACGGGCTCTGGCAACAACGGAGGAGATGGATTTGTTGCTGCGAGATATCTTCAGTGCGATGTGATAATGATAAAACCACCAAAGAGCAATCTTGCCATAAAAAATTACAGAAGGGCAAAGGCTGCTGGAGTAAGGATATATAGGTATGATGAGAGCACTCTTGATGAAATACTGAATAAAAGTGATGTTGTCATAGATGCAATTTTTGGCGTCGGAATTAAAGGCAGAGTTAGAGAGCCCTACGCATCAATTATAGAAAAAATAAATGAAAATGCAAAGTTCATAGTTTCTGTTGATGTTCCTTCTGGCTTCAGGTCAATACCATCAATTAAACCCGATATAACCGTAACATTTCATTATAAAAAGGAGGGAATGAATGAAAACAATTCTGGAAAGATAATTGTGAAAGATATAGGGATACCTGAAGATGCTGAAAAATTTGTGGGCCCAGGAGAAATGATATACTACCCCACTCCAGCAAAAAATTCTCATAAAGGAATGAATGGAAGGCTGGCAGTCATAGGAGGTGGGCCCTATACTGGGGCGCCAACTTTAGCTTCGCTGGCTGCCCTGAGATGTGGTTGTGATCTTGTGTACACCATCGTTCCATCCAGCATAAAAGATGTTGTTGCTGGCTTTTCCCCGAATCTGATTGTGAGAGACATAGATGGAGATTTCCTGAATATTTCTCATTTGTCCGTAATAGAGAAAATAATGGAGAAAGTGGATGCAATATTGATAGGGCCTGGCATAGGAGATGAAAAACCAGCTATTGTGGCAGCCAGGAGAGTGGTGGAGATGGCATATGAAAGGGGCATACCAACAGTTGTGGATGCAGATGCCATTAAAATTTTTAGAGAGATCGATGGGAATAATGCTACGGTGGTAACACCACATGCTGGCGAGTTTAAAGAAATGAGCGGAATTCAAATAACTGATGCAATGAAGGAGGCTGATAGAATAAAGGAATTTGCGGAAAAAAAGAGAATGACCATTTTATTTAAAGGTAACATAGATGTCATAACAGATGGAAAAAGAATTAAATTCAATCGCATTCATAACCAGGGAATGACTGTGGGGGGAACGGGGGATGTGCTGGCTGGGATAACTTCATGTCTTCTCTCCAAAAAGGTTGAACCATTCAATGCGGCAAGGATGGCAGCATTCATAAATGGAATGGCTGGAAACATGGCTTACGAAGAAAAATCATACGGGCTGGTAGCAACGGATCTAATAGAATTCATTCCAGAAGTGCTCAGGAATTATCTTCCTCAGGAGTAGCCCAGCTCTCCTCATCGTGATAGAGCATCCCCCCAAGCATCTCGTCGCCTTTTATTAAGGGCTCCGGCGTTTTCACAGCTTCGATTCTGTAAAGGGATGATTTATACCAGCTGTAGTCGGATGAAATGAAGCCGAGTTTTTTAACAATTGGAAGCTTGTTCTGAAAAGAAAAGAAATTTTTTCCATCATTGGGGTATACATTGAATTTCCTTCTTATGTCAGTTATCACAAATCCCATATCATGTATGAGCTTCTGTATTTCATACCATTTGGAAATGGATGCTTCGAGTGTTGTTAAACCAAAATATCCAGAACTTCCCTTTCCCTTCAATGAAGAAACACATCTGGAAAGGAATAAAGTTATTCCTGGCAGTGTCTCAACAGGATCTGTAACAAAGGTATTGTATTTTCTTCTATACTTTCCTATGTCCTTCTGTAAATCATGTATCTCTGCTTCCACATTCAATCCATATCTGTCAGCAACTTTGTTTATATAATCAACAAGCCTTTCATCAATTTCAACAACAGAAATCTTTTCTGGCAGACCTGTCAGAGATGCTGCAATACTGAATAAATCGTCATCTCCAGCCACAAATATTTTTCCATATAAATCCCCTCTCTCCACCATAAATGAAACCCTTCTCAAAACACCTTCAGGGCTTATGTATCCCTGATCATATTCTGGCAGAGGAAGAGGACGATTTTTTGTTATGGAAATATAATCATTCTCTATATCCTTTATTATTCCATATCCTGTACCATCACATTTTCTGCATCTAACCTCATAATACTTCAAACCTTCAGCAAACTCTCTCCCTTTCTCTGTGAGATACGCTTTATCTCCCTCAATTTTTATCAATCCCTCTTCCACAAATTCACTAAGTATTTCAAAAAATTCGGGAAGTGAGGAGTCCTGCTCATCAAGAAGATTCCATATTAACTTCTCACCACTAAGTAAGAGTGATAGCATCTGTTTTTTTATTCGCTCCATGCTATCCCCTGTCAAGTATGTAATGGCGATAGGATTTGGGTTTAAAGTATTTCAGAAAAGACTCAAAGGCAGTATCAGCCTGTTTTGGATCGCCGCAGGTAAATATATCAAGGTTCACAAGATCATACTCTGGCCAGGTGTGAATTGAAATATGGGATTCAGATACAAGGGCAACACCTGTAACCCCATATGGTTCAAACTGTTTCCAGAGTGTACCAACCACAGATATATTTGCCTCCTCTATTACCTTGTCCATTATTTCCTTCACTGCCTTCTCCTCAGATATCAAATCCTTGGAAACGCCATACAATTCCGCTATTATGTGCTTCCCCAATACTCTCATCGTTTCACCTCTCGAGTTTGTGGGGTGAAATTTTGCCTTTAATTTAAAATTTTCTGTGGACTCAATACCCCGATTTTGAAATAAATTCAGTTTTTAAATCTTTTGTATGTTTTACCTTAACTATGAAAAACATTTATATAAGCTGTTCTATAATAGAACGGGGTTCAGTATATGAACGAATTGAAATGTATGAAAGAAATTTATAGAGCATATGAAGATGGCATATCCATAGTCGGACCAAGCGAGATAGCGAAAAGACTGGATATAAGTAAATCTACCGCACATTCTTTACTGAAAAATTTGGCCTCCCTTGGATATGGAAATTATGTTGAAAAGAAAGGATTTGTTATAAATTCATATGGAATAAAGATGGGTAAACAAATAATGAAAAAACATCGCCTCATTGAATGCTTTATGGCGGATGTTTTTTCTCTGCCTCCAGAGAAAGCATGCAGAGAGGCAGATAAAATAGATTATCTGATAGGAGAGGAAGTCATAGAGATAATCGAAAGAAAATATGAGAGGGTGGAAAAATGTCCATGTGGAAAAAGAATACCCAGATAATGATTTCCATTTCAGTAATAATTTTAATTTCCCTTCAATCAGTTAATGCATCATCGAATGAAGAAAAAATGAATATAGCGGCATCCCTTCCTGATTTCATTTCAATAGTGAGAAGTATTGGAGGAAAATATGTGAATGCATACTATATCATGCCTCCTGGAATGGATCCTCATTCCTTTTCCCTTGATTCTGCCACAATCAGCAGGATAGAAAAGGCTGATTTGATAGTATTTGCAAATTCTGAACTGCTATCCTACGAGGCAAAGATTAAAGCAAATTACAATAAACCATATCTTGATTTTTCCGATTACGCCAAAAGAGGTGCCACTCTGGACAATTTTACTGATTTCAATGAAAACCCTCACGGGTACTGGTTAAAGGTGGAGAATGCAATAGCAATAGCAGAGGCGGTTAGAGACAAACTGGACTGCATGATGCCATACCATAAGCAATACTTTGATTTATCCTTTGAAATTTTCAGGAGTAATCTTATAAAAGCAAAAGAATCTGCAGTCAGCTCAATAAAAGGGAATGGACTGTACGGCAGGAAGGCGGTGGCAGCTGTCCCTGGAGTATGCTATATTGCGGAGAATTTAGGGGTTGAAATAGGTGCCATACTTCTAACAGAAGGAAATGCAGGTGTGAGTGAGAAGAGGATTTCTTACATTGAAAAAATGATGAGAAATGACAGTTTCTGCTGCATTATCGTGCCAGAAATTATGAAATATGCAAAGGCTGGAGAGATAGCAAGAAATATTGCCCAGGATACGGGAGGTAGTGTGGTATATGTAAAATTTCTGTCTGGGGAAAACTCAACATGGTTGAACAATTTTTATTATAACATGGCTGCCTTTCTATCATTTTCATCAACAAAAACAAAAAAAATATACAGTTACGAGCTAATAATTATATGTGTGGCAATTTCGATACTTGCCGCATTTGAGAGCGTGATAATATATGAACTCTATAGAAGAAGATAAGGCAGTTGTGGCAAGAAATGTTTACTTTTCATATGGCAAGAATGAAGCAGTAAAGAATGTCAGTTTTGAATGTGGAAATGAATTCATGGTTATCATGGGACCAAATGGCTCGGGAAAAACAACCATGATTAAACTTATAATGGGACTGCTCGAGCCAGATAAAGGAGAGATAAAAATATTTGGAAAAGAGCCTCAGAAAATGAGAAAGCTGATAGGATATATGCCTCAGAAAGAGAGTATAGCAAGACATTTCCCTGTTCTTGTAAAAGATGTGGTTCTACTCGGAATAAATAAAAAAATTTATGGAAGAAGAGAGATAGAAAGGGCGAAAAGAGCTCTCGATAAGGTTGGTCTGCTCCATCTGTGGAATGAGAAATTTTCGAATTTATCAGGAGGGCAGCAGCAGCGTGTTATGTTTGCCAGGGCAATAGTAAATGAGCCAAGAATAATAATAATGGATGAGCCCTTCAATGGAGTTGATATACCCAGCAGGGAGCGAATCATGAATGTTGTGAGAGAAGAAAAGAAGAAGGGGAATACGATAATAGCTGTTCTGCATAACATAAATCCTGTGCTTCATGACATTGATAAACTCCTCCTCCTGAATAGGGAAATGATAGCATTTGGGCATCCTAATGACATTCTAACAGAATACAATCTTGAAAGAGCATATGGAGGAACTGTGACAACCATAACATGCAGAGAAGGTTATTGCCATCCTCTCATAGGTGATTCACATGGTTGATGCATATATTGTAAGAGCGATAATAGCCATAATATTACTTGCCATAAACGCATCAATAGCTGGCTCCTTTACAATCTTCAGAAATGTTACCTTCCTTGTTGTGGGTTCAGCCCATGCTGCCCTTGCCGGAGCTGCCCTTGCCATACTCCTGTCAATAAATGGGTTCAACATGGACCCAATGGTGGGAGCGATACTATTTGCCATTATTGTTTCTCTGGCAGCCTCAAAAGCAAAGGAAAAAACAAACATAGCAATAGGAATAGTATTTGCTCTTTCCATGTCACTGGCTGTAATATTTATCTCCGCCATAAAGGAGCAGGCCGCCCGCGTGTGGGGTCTTTTATTCGGAGATTTGCTTCTTTTGACAGATCAGGATATAGCGGTCATGGTGGTTGTGACAGTGTTAGTAATAATACTCTCATTCTATTTCAGCAGGGAATTTCTATTTATCTCATTTGATAAGGAAGGAGCTAGGGCAAATGGAATAAATGTTGACCTTCTTGATTATCTTCTTCTTTCCATAATAGCCATCTCAACGGTTGTGATAATGAAGGGTGTTGGAGCCATTCTTGTATATGCAATGCTCGTTGCTCCTGCAGCGGCTGCCAATGAAACTGCACGAAGCATAATCCAGGTATTTTTCATCTCTGGCATAATTGCATTATTTTCAGGACTTTCAGGAATTGCCATAACCATATATTTTCCAATTGCAGCAGGAGCTGTTGCGTCTCTCATTGCCTCTCTCTTCTACATCATATTTGCATTAAAGAAGTAAAATTTATTTAATGGATTATCATTCACATTTAAGCCCCGGTGGTGTAGCGGTCATCATGCGGGCCTGTCGGAGCCCTTTTGGAAAAGGTGCTTCACCCCCAAAGAGCTGCGGTAAGCCCGCGACCCGAGTTCAAATCTCGGCCGGGGCGCTATTACTTCCATTTTTCAATGATTTTTCCATTCTTCAAAGAATATATAGATGCCAGAACAAGAATTGAGCCAATGCAGGATACTGTAAGCATGAAAAGCGCCAATGTTATGAACTGGGTTATCATTTCGTATTCCATTAAAACAATGGGTATACCACCTCCTATTAAAGCTATTGTTGCCTCTGCTAAGGATGGTGTTTTTCTTGTGAGTGCTATCTTAATTGCCTGCAATCCACTTTTATTCTCTATTTCTTCTCTAACTCTTTCTGTAATATGAACTGCAAAATCTATTCCAACTCCTATCGCTATGGAAACAACAGTTATTGTAGATATATTCAGAGGAACATTAAGGAGTACAAGCAGAGCAGGTTCCCATATTAAAAGCAGAATTATTGGAGTCATTGTGAGGGTCGCATATCTAAATGATCTGAATACAAGGAGAAGACACAGGTAAACGAGGAATAAAGATATGAAAGTAAAATTCATTTGCTGGCTCATGAGCATCTGATTTAATTCAACAGTGAGAGCAGCGATACCTGTTATATTATATATTTTCCCGTATCCATTTAACTCCCTATTATATTGAGCTATAACCTGATTAATTGAATTAACACTTCTTTTAGTTTCTTTAAGAGGCATTATTGGAGAGTCAACATATAGTAGCGTCTTACTGTTATTATTTCCATCTATCATCATCCTTCGATATTTTTCAGGTATTTTTTCAAAAAGGGTAGCAGCCTCCTCCTTTGTTTGAGGTAGTCTTCCAAAATTCATTTTTTTGAGGATATCTGTGATGGAATATACTGTTGTATTTTCTACCCCAACATTTATTATCTTTTCAAGTTCATCTATTTTTTCAAGCAGAGTTGGTTCAAGTAAGCCGTCTTTCTTTCCGCTGTCCACATATATAACTCCTGATTGACCGGCATGAAATTTGGTTGAGTACTCGTGCATTAGAACATTACTCTCCATTTTCTGGGGCATCATCTTCCACACAGATGATTCGATGGAAATCTTCGGAATAGTGGATACAGATGCTATGGAAACTATGACAATAAGCAATATTATATGCTTTCTGTACTTGGTGAGATTAGCCAGAGATTTCCATTCAAGCACATATTTTTTACTAGGCTTCATCACAAGAAGCATGGCGGGAACAAGTATCATGGTCGCTATAAATGAGTAAAGAACTCCAATAAGGAACGCTATACCCATGCTGGATATAGGAGGCATGCTTGAGGAGAGTAAAGAGACGAAGCCGACGAGAGTTGTGATGGTGGACAGAAAAACCGCCTTTCCAGTATTATTTATCGTTTTCTTTATTGCCTCCATTGGAGGCATTTTCAATTCCATAAAATAATTCACCATATGCAATGCATAGGCAACACCGAGAGAGGCAAGAAGTGGCAAGACAGCAACAACAGTCGGAGGAAATTTTGTATCCATCATGCCAAGAGTGCCGAAAGTTAAAACCACTGCATATATGACGGGAGAGATGGCAATAAACACAGTTTTTATATCCCTGTGGAAAGCGAAAAGTACGAGTACTATTAAAAGCAGTGATAACATCCCAACCCCATATATCCTATCCATTATCCAGTGAACTGTTTCTGTGTACATGGTTACTAGGCCAGTGGGAACAGCCTTAAACCCTTCTGCAGATTCCGATAGAGGATATATTTTTTCATTTAAAAGTTCATCTGCATTAACATCCTTTTTTGTTGTTACAATTATGACAGCGTTTTTATCATCATGACTGATGAGCTTGTATTTTATTTCATCCGGTATGAGTTTCATAAGAAAATCCGCATATTTTTGATTATCCGGTATCTTATCCTTTCCAAAGGGGAGGTTGGCGTTTGTATCCCTTACCAAAGAAGCTATGCTTGTGGTATAGATAACATTATCTGAGTCATCTCTGGTGGGATTTATGGCTTCCTCCATTGCATTCATTTCTTTGAGATGAGATACAGATGAAAGATTTTCTCCGCTTAAATAAATCATAAGTGTATCTACTGGCCACTGGTGCCTTATCTCATTCAATACAATTACGCTCGGCTGGTCTGATGGCATATATAATTCAACATCTGAGGTTATCTCAATATGTATGGCGTTTACTGCTATAACCAGAGTTATTAATGTAAAAACAATTATTGTAAGCTTGGGCTTCCTCATCAACAAATCGTAATGCATGCCTCAGACCCCTTTTCCTTTTAATTTAATAATATATTTAAACATGCCTATTCTTTTTCAGGAATATAAGAACTGCAAGTACTATCACAACAAATACGAATTCAAAGCCCGGCGTGCTGCCGCCCCCGCCGTTGCCTCCCTCAACATTTACCGTGATTGTGGCTGTTGTTGATGCTCCAAAGTTATCCATAACAGTGAGAGTAACTGTATATGTGCCTGCTTCAGTGTAAACATGGCTTGGATTTGGTTGAGTGGAGTTGCTTCCATCTCCGAATTGCCAGAAATATGATACAACATTTCCATCCTTGTCATCCACATTGCTTTTGAAAAGAATATTGGTACCTGCTTTTGGCTGAGGTGGTTCAAAGGAGATAGTAACAGTTGGAGGAGTATTTGTGAAATTTGAATATTTGTAATCTTTGAGCTGAAAGTCAAGATCCTGACTGCCCCCTATGTCTTTTATGCTCTTTATCATTCCCACACTGCCATCCCAGAATACAAGAGTGTTGTTAAAGGGTATCATCTCCCCAAATGGATTATAATCTGATTTTATTATGTAGATATCCCCCTGCCTGCTGACGCACTCAAATGAGAATGTAACAGGAGATGTCTGCTTCATGTCACCAAAATAAACTGTCGCATTACTTCTGGCAGTCCATTTTTCTTTAACATCAACTGGGAAATTCATGAAGTCAAGAGGAGGATAATATTCTATGGTTACACTCATCTCCCCGCTTGGCATATTTGGTATTGGCAAGTTAGTGCTTGCATTCATGGTGATATCATTTTTAACAACTTTAATACCATCCACAGAGAAGTAAATATAACCATGTGCTGTCATATTGTATGTGCCACTGAAACTCTGCTTCTTTCCACCAATCTGTCCTTCAATCAGAATTGTACCTGATGATGATGCTGTGAGTTTTGTTTTGTATGACGGTATGTTTCCACCATTAACAACCACCATTTCAACATTCACAACATCAAGCCTTATATTCATGTCGTCTGTATCAATTTTAACATTTGCACTCATGTTTCCATATGTTATGTCCTCATTGACAGAATAGCTTCCGCTATAATTCCAGTAATCCCCAATACCCCAGTTTGGCTGCTGAAGAGATGCATTGGCAACCGGCATAATAAAGGCAAAGACAACCAGCAAGGCTATTTTGATTTTCATTAGCCATTATTAACCTGCTAATATAAAATTTTTTGGCTCATTCATGAAATTTTATGCCTTTCATTTATCTCCCCTGCAACATTTGTTTCCATTATTTTTCTTATGTTTTCCATCTCGCTTTCATGTCCAAGCACCCACATCAGCTTTACCATTGCAACCTCGGGAAGCATATCCTTACCATTTATCACCCCTGCCTTGATTAACTTTCTTCCTGTAGAATATACATTCATGTTCACGCTTCCATTAAGGCATTGGGTGGTCATAACAACCGGTATGCCATCTTTAATGAGTTTCCTCACACTCCCAACTAAATTTTCTCTTATATGCCCGAGTCCAGTTCCTGCTATAATTACGCCATCCTTATCCTCTGTAAGCCTCTCGAAATCTTCCTTTGATAATGCTGGTGTGTAATAAACCAAAGCAACATTTTCATTGATTGATGTGTCTGCAACTGTTTTTTTATCGCCAATTTTCCTATAATTTCCATAGAATATCACCTTCTCTCCAACCTCCCCTATGGGCTCATCATTTATTGAAACAAAAGCATCTCTCCTGGATGAATGCATTTTCCTGACTTTAGTTGCCCTGTGTATATAGCATCTATCCGATGAAATGCTGGAATGCATGACAACAGAAACCTCCCCAAGGTCTGTGAGAGCAACTCTTGCAGCAGAGATGAGATTAAAGAAGGCATCACTGCTTGGCCTATCGGATGAACGCTGGCTACCAACCATCACTACAGGACCATTTAAATTTTTAAGCATGAACGCCAGAGCAGAGGCAGTATATGCCATTGTATCAGTTCCATGAGAAATGATGACTCCTTTCTTCCCTCCATTCAATTCTTTTGCCACCTCTCTTGCCAGTTTTTTCCAGTTTGATGGTGTTATGTTCTCGCTCAATTTCTGAAATACTATTCTTGCATCAACATCACATACATCAAAAAGTTCAGGAATTGAAAACGCCAGTTCCTCTGCCGTGGCGGCAGGATGCACCGCCCCTGTTCTGTAATCAACATAGCTGGCTATTGTTCCACCCGTGCCAAGTAAAGCTATTTTTTCTCCAGCTCTTTTTCTTATCTCTCTTTCACTTTTTCTACTTCCCTTCTCTCCCTTTCTTATTAATTTTATTCTCGCATTTTTTATGGATATGCCAACATTATAGCCATTATCAAGTTTTATTACAAGGATATCTCTCCCACTAAAAGCATGATGGGGCATGACCATGCCATGCCATTTTTTACCATCCTTTTCTATCTCCACATAATCGCCAGGTTCAATCATTAAAAGTTATATACAAGTAAATATATAAGCAATGCCTAAAAGCCCCGTGGTGTAGTGGCCAAGCATGCGGGACTTTGGAGGCTTGTAAAGAAAGAGCTGGAGTAATCCCGCGACGGCAGTTCGAATCTGCCCGGGGCTATGTGCTCCCGTGGTGTAGCCCGGCCAATCATTTCGGCCTTTCGGGAACCCCTTCTTTGGGGATGAAACACCTTTCTTCCCAAGAAAGGGGTTCGGAGAGAGCCGAAGACTCGGGTTCGAATCCCGACGGGAGCACTTTTCCTTTTAAAAATCAGAGGTATTTGCTCACAGATTCCTCTCCCATTTCAAATGCTTTTATGTTCATTTCCACATATTTTTCTTTTAGCATTTCCTTAATTG
Source organism: Thermoplasmata archaeon (assembly GCA_021162815.1). GTDB lineage: Archaea > Thermoplasmatota > E2 > UBA202 > JdFR-43 > JAGGXW01. Next base: position 22,980 of record JAGGXW010000006.1, read on the forward strand.
CCTTCAGTATATTCTCCTTCTCTATCCCAAGAACTCCTGCAGCATTGGCAGCTCCAATCATAACAACATTTTTTGTGAGTATATTACCCGCCTTTCTGGCAATAGAATCAGCATCTATTGCCATAACCCTGCACTTCTTCTCCATTCTTGATATGATATCCTCAACAGGAGGATATTCTCCAATGCCTATTGAAACGAGAGGAGGAATTATTGGATTTATGTCTGTTATTATTACACCATCTTCACTTACCACATTGAGATTTCTCAATGCTTCCATTGGTTCAAATGATATTATTGCATCCGCAGTTCCTGGAGGAATTATGGAAGAATACACATCTCCAATTCTCACTGCACATTTAACATCCCCACCCCTCTGAGCCATTCCATGAAGTTCTGATGTTATAACATTTTCACCTTGCTTGAGGGCAGCATTGGCAACTATGTTCGCAGCAGTTATAACTCCCTGTCCTCCAACCCCTGCAAATAATATGCTTTTCTTCATTTTTTCCTCCTTATTGCCTTTTCAGGACATACCTGCACACAATATCCACAGCCTGTGCAGAGAGATTCATTTATCTTTATCTTATCTCCCTCCCTGTAAAATGCAGGACATGCAAATTCATTTATGCATACATCACACCCAGTGCATTTATCCTGATCAACTTCAAAAACTATTTTTCTCTTTCTCCTCCTCAAATCCAGCAGTATGCATGGTGCCTTAAGTATAACAACAGCAAGTCCATCAAATTCTATAGCTCTACGGAAAGCTTCGATGGTCTTCTTCATATTGTATGGATTGACAACTTCAACATGCTTTACTCCTATACCCCTCACAACTCTCTCTATGTCTATTTTCACAGCTTCATTCCCCATACCATCTATGCTATTTCCGGGATGGGGCTGATGGCCTGTCATTGCTGTCGTGCTGTTGTCAAGTATTGCAATAACGAAATTATGATTATGATGGACAGCATTTACAAGAGCTGGCAAACCTGCATGGAAGAAGGTGGAATCCCCTATGAAGGATATGATTTTTTTCTTTTCATTTGTAAGTGCAAAACCTCCTCCGCTTCCAACACTTGAACCCATGCATAAAAGAAAATCAGCTGTTTTGTATGGAGGAAGTAAACCAAGGGTGTAACATCCGATATCAGTAGGATAGATCGCATCATCTCCAGCAACCTTCTTGACTGCATAGTATGTAGCCCTATGAGGACAGCCAGGACAGAGTACAGGTGGGCGTGGAGTGGCTTCAACTGCATCTTCCTTCAATTCATATTCAATCTCAAAGAACTGAGCAAGTGTGGGATAAACAACCTGAGGAGAGTATTCATAAAGGGGGGTAAACCTTCCAAAACCCTTCCCATATATTGGTGTGGTAATTCCATTCTTCTGAGCCATCACTCTTATCTCTTCCTCCATAAATGGTTCAAGTTCCTCAACAACAATCACCTTTTCAACATTATTTAGAAAATCCATTATCAATTTCTCTGGAACGGGATAACTGAAACCCAGTTTGAGTATTTTTGCCTTTATTCCAAGATCATCAATTGCTTCCCTAACATAATTGTACGATGCACCTGATGTTATTATTCCATAACTCCCTCCAAAATCCTCTATGAAATTGAATTTGCTTTTCTCCGCCATCTCCATAGCTCTTTCCATTTTTTCAAGCAAAACAGGATGCAGCTTTCTCGCAACTTCAGGAACAGTAACATAGTCTCCAGGCTTAAAATCCCCCTTTCTTTTCTCCATTGGATATTCATTGAGTTCAACAACTCCCCTCATGTGAGAAACTCTTGTGGTGGTACGCAACAAAACAGGTAGTTTTAATTCCTCAGATATATTGAATGCCTCAATTGTCATCTCCTTTGCCTCTGCAGGATTGGATGGTTCAAGCAACGGAAGGTTAGCAAATTTGGCAAATCTTCTGTTATCCTGCTCGTTCTGGCTTGAATGGGCACTGGGGTCATCTGCTGTAACAATCACATGCCCCCCATTGCAACCAACATATGCATAGGTCATGATGGCATCACTTGCCACATTAACCCCAACATGCTTCATGCATGTTAGAGTCCTCAGCCCCGATATTGCGGCTGCGGCTGCCATCTCTATGGCAACCTTCTCATTTGTTGAATACTCAAAATAGAATGGGGGCTCAATACCATTATTTTTCATGTATCTTGCCATGGCAGAGATGGAGTCTGCTATCTCAGATGATGGAGTTCCCGGATAAGTTGTTCCAAAATCCATTCCAGCCTCCAGCGCCCCTCTCGCTATGGCTTCATTGCCCAGCAATACGGCTTTCCTATTTTTTTCCAGCAATATCATTCTGCAATCACCTTTGCATCAACAACTTTTATACCATTCTCATAAACAAATACTGGATTTAAATCCATCTGTAATATCTTTTCTTTTAAAGCCATATCAGATATTTTCATTAAAAGGTCGATGAAAGCTTCTTTATCGAGTTTTATTCTGAATTTTTCAAAGATTTTACCCCCTTTAAGCTCGAATATCATCTCCTCTGCATCTTCTCTTGTTATTGGAATTTTTCTGAAGGATATGTCCTCATATACTTCTGTGAATATACCCCCCATTCCCGCCATCACAACATGGCCAAAGAAATCGTCTTTTATGACTCCTGCAATCATCTCTACTCCATGCTCCTCCATTTTTTCCACAAGAATTCTTTCATTGGGAAACTTTTTCTTCATCCTATTTAAGGCGTTGTTCAGTTCTTTTTCGTTTCCTATGTGGAGTATAACTCCCCCCACATCTGTCTTATGGGTTATGTGTGGAGAACACACCTTAACAGCTACAGGATATTCAATATTCTTTATGGACTCCACATTATCAACAACTACAAACTCCGGAACGGGTATTCCGTATTTTTTTAGCAATTCTTTGGATTGAGCCTCATCAAGTTCTCTCATTTTAATGATGTATGCAACCCTGCTTTTTTAACTTTGCTAACAAAAAAAGTGCAAAAAATGAAATATTAAAAAGCATTAAACAAGAGATGAGGGCATTTATAGCCATAGATGTTGAAAGTGAGGAAATGAAAAAACTGCTTCATGATTTGAGAGGAATAAAGGCGAGAATAAAAACTGTTGAAGATAAAAATATTCATCTCACATTAAAATTTCTTGGAGAAATAGATGAGAATATGGTGGAGAATGTAAAAAATGCAATGAAAAAATCTGTTGAGGGTGAGAAACCTTTCATTGCTGAATTAAATGGAGTGGGAGTATTTCCGAATATCAATTACATGAGGGTTATATGGGTAGGTTTCAAAGACGATGGAACAATCAAAAGAATTCAGCAGAGACTTGATGAGGAATTGCAGAAATATTCTTTCAAAAAAGAGAAGGACTTTGTGCCCCATGTAACAATTGCTAGGGTAAAAGGAAGAGAGGGAAAGGAAAATTTAAAGAAGTTTGTGGAGTATAATATGAGTAAAAGTTTTGGCACGATTAACTGCGATTCAATAAAGTTGAAGAAAAGTACATTGACAAGAGAAGGACCAATATATGAAGACATATATGAGATAAAACTATGAAGGAGATACTGAATGAGGTAATGGAAAGGATAGTTCCATCAGCCGAAGAGGAGAATAGATTAAATAAAGTTGTCAAGGAACTGGAAGGAAAGATAAAAAAATATGTACCCAAGGATGCAGAAATAATGCTTGTTGGCTCCGTTGCAAAGGGAACATGGCTCAAAAATTCTCTGGACATTGATTTCTTTATCCTCTTTCCACTAAGATGGAATAAAAGGGAGATGGAGAAAGTTGTTCTGGATACAGGAAAAAAAGTTCTTGATAAAATATGGATCCAATACGCAGAGCATCCATATGTGAGGGGATACTACAAAAATTACAGGGTTGACATAGTGCCGAGTTATAAAATAAAGAGTATAACAGAAATGAAAAGCTCTGTTGACAGAACACCATTCCATACTGAATTTATAAGGAAGAATATGGATGACAAACTAAAAAATGATGCAAGACTTCTCAAGCAATTCATGAAGGGAATAGGATGTTATGGGGCGGAGGCAAAAGTGGAGGGTTTTTCTGGCTATCTTGTTGAACTTCTGATAATAAAATATGGTGGCTTCTTAAATGTTCTCAAAGCGGCGATTAAATGGGGAAAAAAGGTATATCTGACAATAAATGGAGATGGAAAAAAATTCAGTGATAGATTTGTATTCATTGATCCCGTCGACCTGTCCCGCAATGTGGCCGCCGCCCTGTCGGAGGAGAAACTGGAGTTATTTATCTCAGCAGCAAGGGATTTTTTGAATGAACCAAGCATTAAATTTTTCTTTCCTCCTCCCCCTCCAAAGATAGATGATGACATACTTGAAAAAAAGCTTGGGAATTTCATAGGAATATGCTTTAAAAAGCCGGATATCGTTGATGATGTGCTCTATCCCCAGTTAAAAAAGGCTGCATCAAATATCTCATCCTTGTTTTTCAGTCATGATTTTAAGGTTGTAAGGAAAGCATTTCATGCTGATGGAAGTGCATTTATTGCGGTGGAACTTGAAAGCAAGAATATAGAAGATAAAAAACTGCATATGGGACCACCTCTTAAATCCAAAAAACACGTGGAATCATTCATTAAAAGATGGGAGAATGATGAACATGCAATAGGAAAACCATTTGAAAAAGATGGAAGAATGTGGATATGGGTGAGAAGAGAATACACAGATGCCAGGAAATTGTTAAAAGATAAAATAAAGGATGTTCGTCTCGGAAAGCATATTGATAAAATAAAGAGTGAGATAAAGATATGTGAAAAGGGATTAAAAAGATATAAAAAGTACTGGTACGAGTTTTTCTGTCCTCTTCCTCCATGGAAAAGATGATCAGAGCAGTCCTGCTTTCTGAAGGAGCATCAAATCTTCAGTTGAAAGCTTCTCTCCCCTCTTAAATCTTTCATATATCTCATCTGCCTTTTTCTGGAGGGCACTCCTTTCTTTGCTTATTTTGTCTATCTTTTCTTTATCCTTAATTTCCTTTATCTGGCTCTCTATTTCTCTTATTTTCTGTATGTATGTTACAAAATCCTTATGGGCTTTATCGGCACTTATCTTGCTAACTATATAATCCTTCTCAACCTTTCTGTACCCCCTTCTGAGTTCTTTAAGTTTTTTTAGGCATTCAAGCATTTCAAGATGTTCTTTCTGCGCTCTTTCCGCAAGTTCTCTAACTTTCTCATGCTCTTTATCACTTTTTTGTTTAAGTTCTCTCTCCTTTGCTATAAGTTCCTGTAAATGCTCATCCTGGGCAAGTATCTTTTCCTTCTCTCTTATCTCTCTATTCAATTTTGCAAGCTGCTCTATAAGTTCTTCCTCTTCTCTTTTACTGAGTTGCTGTGTCATTTGCTTGAATTCAAGAGCATCTCTTTTCTGTTTCAATATGTCAATTGGTGTATCATTGGGGAAATAACTCCTTTTTATTTCTCTTATTTTCTTTCTCAGCTCATCCCATTCCTTGTTGAGAGTTCGTCTCTTCTCCTTGGATTTTGATACCTGCTTATTTATCTCATCTCTCCTTTCCTTATGAAGCAACCTTTCCTTATTATATTTCTCAATTTCTTGGCTTAACTCCCTTTTTTTTGTTCTCAGTTCTTTGGTTTTCTCGTTAAGCCTCTCTCTCAGCTCCTTTGCCTTGTACAATTTCTTTTTCAGTTCTTCTTTTTGTGCTTCTAGTTCCCTTATAATTTCATCCATTATAATTCCTAAATGCGGTATTTATTAAAAAATTTCGCTAAAGTTTGTGATAAGCGAAATTATTATAGGCAATAAAATAATAACAAGTAAGAGGGATTAACATGAACAGGAAAAAAATTGCTTTATTACTGGCTGTTATTATGGCGCTTCCTGTATTTACAGGTTGTGTCGAAAAATTTCAAGAGGTAAATGGATTCAGCATGGCTACTGTTGATGACATTCATTCAGAAAGAAATCAGGATGCAACTCCTGTATTGGCAAGTAAGAATAATCCATTTTATGCCCTCATAGCTACCCCTGTTTCGCTTTATTATGATGAAGAACATAAAATACATGTAGAGCCCCTTCTCGTGACGAACTTCTCAAATCCTTCCAGGCCTGTTGAGAGACTGGAAAACATGATTCCAATGTCCTATTATGAGATAAGAAGTGGAAGTGCAGAGAATGTTTCAAAAGCTCTGAGTAGTGTGTGGAAGAAAAGCGATGCAGCGATGATAATAGAAGACAGCATGAAGGGATATAAGCTGGGAGTAGCCGCCGTTCCTCTTGCAAGTTATCTCGATATACCCGTTTTTGTCACAAAAAGCACGAAAAATGTGGAGAGTATATTGAAAAAATTGGGGGTTAAATACACATTTGTGTGCGGAGATGTGGATGGATACGCCACAACTTGGAGATTCAGGAATGTAAGAGATATAGAAAATTTCACAATAGATTATCTTAAACACAATTTTGGAGGAGTGAAATACATAACAATAACAAATCCTCTCGATATAACAAGGGTTAAAGTTCTGAATGAAACAGAATATGAATGGGAGAATGAAACAAGCTCAATTGACATACTTCCAGCTCAGACAATACATGCAATAACCCATGGAATGTTCAGCATTCATGAGTTCAATGTCCCGGATGATTACAAATATGCTAGAATAAAGATAGACCTGATAAATGAAAATTCTGAAAAGGTGGATGAGCTCGGAGATGATTTGATTCTCCTTGTATATGGACCTGATAACGAAACATATGTATATACCTCCACCTCAGCAGGAATACCTGAACTGGAAAACGGAGAGATAGTGAAGGACAAGATACATTATGAAACCATTGTATATGGAAAGCCAGGAACATACACGGCTCAGGTGGTTGGAAGATGGGTGGAGAGAGTATCAGGAAAGTATAAGCTGAAGATAACAATTGAGGAAATAAATGATACAAAACAGCCTCTCATGAAGAATCTGTCCAGCCTTGCCCCATATCTGGCAGCATATCATCAGGGAATGGTGTTTGCAAGACCAGAGCTTGCATTTGCGAGTAATGAAAGCGTGGGAGTCAAAGGAGTTGTTTACCCATCCACAAATGAGGAGCTTGTTAAACCATGCGATGAGCATTTGTTTAAAATGCATGAAGAGTTGAATTCCATTCTTGCAAAAATAGCAAATATTTCTGCAGATAATTTAAAAGAATTGCGGGACCACTACGCCAGCAATCCACTTTACATTGCCATAATGGCGGACCCAACAATGGTTCCTATGTTCTATTATCATAACCCAGATAGTGATAATATCATAGGTGTTCAGTTGCCAAGTGATTTCTTCTATGGAGATATTGATCCAAATGAAAATGACTGGGAAAATGATACATATACATATTATCCATTCATGGAGAATGCCGTTGGAAGAGTAACTGGTTACGATGCGGAAGACTGCTCTGCCCTGATTGCAAGAACTGTCCTCTACAATGACATAATAGATAAACTTGGAGAATGGAAAAATAATGCAACTGTACAGACCGGAGCTGGTCTGGAATTCCAGTGGATTCCAGTGCTGAGCTATCTGGCAGGTTTAATTACCGGAAGTGAAGAACCAACAAAATGGCCAAGTGGTGAAAGCTTATTTGCCAACATGCACATATCAAGTGATATAAAGGAAGGAGGATTCAATGTGAGAAGCACAATACTCACCGCTTCCCAGAGAGAAGGATTTGAGAATTTGAGGAAAGAGACAAGCAGATTGAATATCCCGTTCCCCGGAGTGATTCAGCTCATAAGCGGTAAACAGATTGTTAAGGGCGGCGAGCTGCAGCGCAACAGCAATCTCATATTTGCGTTCAATCACGGAATATATTACATGTATGAGTCCGGAGATATACTCCTCGATGCCAGAGGATTCCCACCTGTAACATGGCTTGCAAGATTTTTCGAACCTCTTGGCATAATGAGTGGTCTTTCAAGCAAAGGAGGTTATGCGGTAAGATATGTTTACAAGGATGATTATGGACCCAGTGTCATATTTGTTGAGAGCTGTATTGTGGGCAGGACAGATGGTCTGCTTCCTCAGAATTGTCTAACACAGGCATACATACATGCGGGAGTGAATTCAATAATAGCATCAACAAGAGTTACTGCAGATCCTGGATATCTTGAACCTGGTTTGATATTCAAGGGATTTGGTGCAAAAGGATTTATCCATGCATGGCTGAGACTCGCACTGAAGGGAGAGTATCCACCTCTTCACTTTGGTGGTGTGGTAGCTCAGGAATTTATAAATGACCTGATAAAGAACGACAGCACGGTAGGAATGGCACTCAGAGATGCAAAGAATAAATATCTTCCAATAGATGCCAACTCAACATTCCTGTGGACTCCTCCGCTGAGTGGAATAGCAGACTATGATTACAATGGCTACACAAAAATGAAATTTGAATATGGAAGATATCTGGATAAGAAATATGTGTGCCTGCATGAATTCAATCTGTATGGAGACCCTGCATTCAACCCATATCAGCCTGTAAATAACGGCTGATTTTTTCCCTTTTTATTCTTTGTTTTAATTTAGTTTAATATTCTCTCCATCTGTGCCCGCATTTTGTACATATATATATCCTTGTTTCCGGCTCATCTGCTGCCCTGGTCTGGCGAAGTATCCAGTAAGCTTCTTCATTGCCGCATTTGGGACATCTAACCTTCGTTTTTGGAAGAAGCTCTATGTTCTCCTCAACAATTATCGTTTCTCTTTCCTCTGCCTTTTTAACAACAATATGCTCTTCATCCTTTTTCTTTCTGTACCCACACTTTCTGCATACAAGTTCATCTCCCTCAGGATAGAGCAAGCTACCGCATTTTGGACAGAACATAATGGACTTAAAAGAGTAGTCTATAAATAAATTTGGTTTGAAAAAGAATCAGGCAACAAATCTGTCCTACATTATCAGATTCATGTTTCCCAGTTGCTTCATCTTGGTACAGGATTATTTTCAGGTGTTTCCAAAATTCCTCCCTGTATTTGCCCCATCATTTATGCAATACAAAACTTTTTTAAAAAATCTTGCTATGTATTTGAATAATATGAATAAAATTTTGTTATCCATACTCCTTTTTGCAATTGTCTTTTCACTGCCGTTTTTCCATACAATGGGCAAAGAGGAGGAAAATTTTATTGAAACTGGAGATGGAAAAGTATTATACGTCGGCGGCTCCGGCCCAGGCAACTACTCAACAATACAGGAAGCATTGAACCATGCGGAAGATGGTGATACCATTTTTGTTTATTCTGGTTACTATAAAACGAAGGGATATATGATATTCATATTCAAAAGTATCAGATTGCTCGGAGAGGACAGGCACACAACAATAATAGATAATGATAATACACCCCTCTCATAGAAGCAGTGGCGTAAGAGTAGAAAATTTTACAATAAAGAATGGTGGTGTATATAATGATGGACTGCAAATTAATTACGGCAAAAATATTTTTATTCATAATTGCACAGTTTCCAACAGCTATACCGGAATAAAGGTTGAGGGTTCATCCAATGTTGAAATATCCCATTGCCATCTTTTTCATAACAACGAAAGCATTTTCATTTCAGATTCTTCTAATATTGGGGTAAAAAATTGCATTTCTTATTCCAATAAGAGAGGGCTTCAAATAAGTACGTCTGTAGATTCCAGCATATCCAACTGTACTTTTAATGGAGAGGGTGTTCTAATAACAGGAGATGTGGAGAAGATAAATCAATTCATTGTTAACATGAATGATAATTATGTTAACGAGAAACCACTGCTATATTATCATGGAAAGGAACGATGTTGTTTTAAATGGAACAGATGCAGGAGAGATTATAATAGTGGATTGCAAAAATTTTGAGATTAAAAACATGGACATATCCGATACGGATGTGGGGATAGAAATCATAAGAGGAGATGGGATGATAATTCAAAATTGCAGTTTTCATAACAACAATTATAAAGGAATGGAAATGGGAGAAGTCTTTAACAGTCATATATCAAACTGTAAGGTTTATAACAATGGTTATAATGGTATTCAATTATCATATGGCAGGGGTAACATAATAAGTGAATGTGATATTTATCTCAATAGTGATACAGGAATAGCTTTATCATCCTCTTACGATACCCTGATACCTCGTTGCAATATATATGAAAATACCATGCACGGCATTTCCATTGTTTCCCTCTCCTCTTCCAATGAGAGAAATAACATTTCATATTGCAACATTTATGACAATGAAAAAGGGGTTTCCGTTTTTTATTCATCTGGTAACGTGATTTACAATGATAATATTTCCTCCAATAACATTGGCATATCCCTGTGGGGAGGAAGTAAATATAATCTTATACAAATATGCAATATCCATTCCAATCATGAGGGTGTGGAGATAAGAATGTATATTATTGAGATATTTTTGATACATGCCCACATGGCCATGGGAGACATGATATACCAAAACAACTTTATCAACAATGATATACACGCCTATTTCTTTAATGCCCGTCAAATTACATGGGATTCCAATTACTGGGATGACTGGAAGGGATATGGAAGGAAAATTATAAGAGGAAATATTTTAACATTGTACATGCCAGTCTTTCCATTAATAAACTTCGATAAAAATCCAGCAAAAGAGCCGTGGTAATTCCATGCCTCGCATTATATTTGCTTGAGGGGGAAATCTCCATATAGTTACCTACAATTATTCAACATCCCTGATATCATTTTATTATATATAACTAAAATAGAGGAAAGAGGGTTAAGAATAGCCCCCTATGAGCAGACTGGGGTCGCCAAAGAGAACCCATTCCTCAACTGTTTTGCAGTTTACCAGATCAGCTGTATGAGGGTTATCTACCCAGTTCATATCCCAGTTTATGGAGAAATTGTTTAGATAGTCTGTCAGAGCTGTACCCCACACTGCTCCAAGGTTATGTATGCCTCCATGATTGTATACTTCAAAGAAGTGTGGTTCAAGCCATCCATCCAGATACTGTATGCAATCCGGTATTCCATCTGGCACGCTGTCGGGTATTTCATCCACGGGTCCATCACCTATGGTGCCATATCCCAGTCCTGTATTTCCTATGGCAGATATTGAGCCACCATTGGCATTGCTTACAAATCTCCAGCCCCAGCACTCAGGTGTCATTTCTCCAAGGTAATATGCCCATATCCCTTCCTTGAATATTCTGAAGATACTCACATTGAACTGGCAATTATGACAGCCTCCAACAACCATCACAGGCAATTTCTCTCCATTGCTCAGGCTTTTTATATTTTCAAGGCTGAAATCTATCCATGTATTGAAGTCATTATGAGGATGAGTGGCCCATGAGGCAGGATTTCCATGACCACTGAAATATAGAAAGCCGCAGCCCTGTGATATTATCTCAGCCGCAGCATCTCCAGTGAAATTAATATCTCCTCCCTCCACCCATATTCGTGTGGCATCAAACCCATCCATGAAGTTCACTGCCTGCTCGTTCTCCACCTGTCCCTCTATGTAATCTGTTCCCACATCCTCATCAGGGAAGGAATCTCCTCCAATTACAATGAATTTTTTGAACCATGGCTGATTGTGGGTGTTGTCCTCATAATTTATTATTTTATTAACCACTGTCTGCATTTCCCTTACATTTCTGCATGCAAGTCTGCCAACATACACATCCGGATACAGATCAAGCTTATCCTTATTTTTAATATTCCATTCCGCATATATTCCATTTCCATTGCTATCCCAGTTATCAAAAACTATGTTGCCATTATCATATTTGTAAATATCAGCGTAGTACAGATCGCTTATATAACTTGCCTCAAAACTGGAATTATCATCTAGGTGGCTATATCTCACAGGAATCCACCATGAATTGAGGAATTGATACTTCATTCCCCCAGCAAGCAATACATACTTTATTCCATATTTTTCAATTGCATCCTTTATGGCATACTTTATTTTCTCAGGCTCATCTCTTCCACTATAGCTGGAGTATATTTCTTCAGTTGTCATGAGTATTGTTTTTATTCCATGCCTCTCCTTATGTTCTATTAGAGGTTGCAATACATCCTTGAATTTTGATGGTGCAACTATGAGCAAATCATAGCCATCACCTGCAATATTTGTATTCCCGCCTTCATATTCTATGATGATGTTCATATTTTTTGCATATTCAATTTCATTTGCTGAAGGAATATATCTAACAGGATAAATTTTTATGGTGAGGTATAAAACATGTCTGTAGCCATCAAGCCCAACTCCAACATTATACACAAACCACCTGTCAGGGTATATACTTCTGGTATAGTCTGCCCTTACCTGCATATTCCCATTCATTCCATATATTAACGCACCGATAGATGGAGCAATCTTTTTATCAATTATCATTTTATTGGACAGCACATCAGCATGAATGCTCGTTATTTTACTTCCAAGAGGCAGTATGATTGTTTTTGTCAGGTATGGAAGCACTGGTTCGTTTCTGTTTAATGTATAGCCAGTTATATTATCCATGGTCAAATAGGCGTATCTATCTCCATAATGGATAGTTGGAGTTGAAAAGCTGAAGTGAATTTTCATTTCGTTTTCTCCATTTTTTCCAAATCCTCGAATGTCGTTGCCAACCATTCCAGACATCATAGAAGCAGATATCATGATTGCTATCCCCACAAATGCAAATACAATTCTCCTCATTTTCTCACCCCTAAGTAATCAAAAAAATATTTAAATAATTATCAATCCCAGAATCGACGGGTGCGTGCATAAATAATCTCCGCCTCCAGTATCTCCCGATAAAAATCCATGCCCTTTTTCTGCGCCGCCAGAATCCTTGCCGCCGTATCGGGGCCAATGCCATGGGCGGCCATTGCTTCTATTGCCCTTTTTCCGTGCCATGCTACAAGGGAAGCACTTTTCATTTTCCTATCCTTTGACATATTTCTCTTAACTACTGCCATCATTCTGCTGCCGCATTTCGGGCATTTGATGGGGGCCCTGTAAACTCTTGTGATGGTTTTATAACCGCAGTTCATGCACTCCATTCTTATCATGGTCTCCTCAATTCTTTTCTTAACAGCCTCCAGCATTTTTTTATCAATTCCAAAAGTGAATATCTCGCTCCTTTTCTTCTCCCGGCTCTTGGACATTGGAGAAAGGGGCTGCATAATCAGCTTTATCTGGCCTTTCTTCAATTTTTCGATAACTTTCTTGGCATGTTCCATATCCATTCTGTCCCATATTGTTTTATCTATTGCTTCCTCAATTACAGGCGTTCTTTCAAATATTGCAACAAATCTTTTTACTGATATGCTCCTGTAATCAGCATCCTTTGAAATTACACCAAATTTTCTGGCAACCTTCACAAGTTCCCATTTAATGGAATTGCTTCTCTTCAGTATTATGCGAAGTAAGGCATCAAGTGTTTCCTCACTGATGGAGTAAAAAATATCCTTTATAACATCAAGAGCTATTGATAGTGGCATGTTAAGATAAATTCTGTATGCGTCGCTTGTGACATCAACGCTTCCATATCTCTGGCTTACAAGAGCACCTATTAACTTTGAAAAAGTCTCATTCGTTTTTGAACCGAAATGTGTTGTAATAACAACATTTGTCCCCTCCCTCTCCAGCGTTATTACTCTGTCGGATGGAACAGCAAAGCCCTTCTCAATCTGCTTCTCTATTTCATTATATATAATCTCATCCTTTATCTTACCCTCAGCCACAAATCTGCGCAGCCTTCCAACTTCCTGAGCTATTTCGAATGGCACCGGTATTTCCTCACCCACCCAGTCCGGTATTATGCTTGTGTTAGAAGAAGGAGAAACTTTAATTATATCATCCATCTCAACAATTTCCCATGCTCTTCCCTTCATTATAAACCTCGTTCCAATATCACATGTTGATACAAAGCATTCATCAAGTTTTCCTATTCTTTTATTTGTTGAAATATCCACAACATTCATGCTTTTTTCATCAGGTATCATTGAGATGTTGTCCATGAAATAAAGCCTTGTTGTCTTTCTGCTTTTTATTTTATCATCAATCCATATTACTCTGGAATGGGAAAGCTGCTTTACCACATCCATAAAAAGTTCCTTGCTTAAGTTGGAAAAGGGATACGCCCTTCTTATTATTGTATAAACTCTCTCAACTTCAATTGAACCATATTCATTTGCAATTGCAACAATCTGATTTGCCAGAACAGAAAGGGGATTTTTTCTTATTCTTATATTTTCAACATCATTTTTTGCTGCCTTTTCAGCTATAACGCATGCTTCTGCATATTCCTCCTCATCAGATGCTATCACCATTCCTCTGGCTACTCTTCCAACCTTATGACCACTCCTCCCTATTCTCTGCACCATCCTGGCAACCTGATGAGGAGAGTTATAATGAAGGATGAAATCAGCCCTCCCGATGTCTATACCAAGTTCGAGGCTGGAGGTGCATATGAGCGCCTTTATCTCTCCCCTCTTAAATCTCTCCTCTGCATCAATTCTTGCTTCTTTAGAGAGGGAGCCATGATGTATTTCCACTCCATCTTTTAGCATTTTTGATGCAATTATTTCAGCAGTATCCCTCGTATTGACAAAAAAGAGTGTTGATTCATGCTTTTTTATCTCCTCTCTGGCTCTTTTTATGGCATTCTCCATGGAATTCTCATAAACAACATCTATCTTCATTTTCTTCTCTTCCATGGCATCTATTATCTCCACCTCTCTTCCTCCTCCAAGAAATTTTGCTATCTCGATAGGATTTCCAATGGTGGCAGATAATCCTATTCTCTGGTAATCTCCTGCAATTTCATTCAATCTTTCCATGGCAACAGCAAGCTGTGCTCCTCTTTCATTGGATGCAAGTTCATGTATTTCATCCACTATAACCCATCTGACATGCATTAGATTGCTCCTCAATTTTTTGCCGGATAACATTATCTGGAGTGTTTCAGGCGTGGTTATAAGCATATCAGGAGGATGCACAGCCTGTCTTCTTCTTTCCCCTCTGCTGGTATCCCCATGACGAACTGCTATTTTTATTCCCAGATGTCTGCCCCATTCCGACATTCTCTGCAGCATATCTCTGTTCAATGCTCTAAGGGGGGTTATATACAGTATCTTTACACCGTCTTCTCGCTTCTCAGAAAGAAAGAGATGAAATACTGGCATCATAGCTGCCTCCGTCTTTCCCATGCCTGTTGGAGCTATTATGAGACAGTTCTTCCTCTGCAATATAACAGGTATTGCCTTTTTCTGGGGCAACGTGAATTCCTTTATATTACTGTTTTTCAGGAATTCCATTATTTTTTCATGCAGCACATTTAAAAGAGCAGGTATCAAATTTAAATCTATTCTTCTCCTCTGCAATTCCTTTCTTTAACTGTATTGATTAAATGGGCAGCAACACCCGCTCCAAATCCATTATCAATGTTCACAACAACTATGCCAGAAGAGCATGAATTCAACATTCCCATCAATGCCGCAACCCCTCCCAAGCCAGTGCCATATCCAATGCTTGTAGGAACGGCAATCACGGGAGATGAAACAAAGTTTGAAACCACCGTTGGAAGCGCTCCCTCCATTCCTGCAACAACAACCACAACATTTGCATTTTCAAGTATTTCGATGTAGTCAAGTAGGCGATGCATGGATGCTATCCCAACATCATAAACTCTCTCCACATCATTTCCAAGCTCATACGCAGTCACCGCTGCCTCCTCCGCCACCCGCCTGTCGGATAGACCAGCGGCGACAATGGCTATGTAACCCTCATTTTTCTTTTGCCTTTCTCCCGATACAATCATTTCTGCATCCTCGTAATATCTGAAATCATCCATATCTCTCATATACTCATATATTTCCCTGCCAGCCCTCGTTATGAAAACCTTTCCATGCTTTTTCATAGCCTCTGCTATAGCCCTCACATCCTCCTTCTTTTTACCAGCAGCATATATCGCTTCAGGAATGTGCCTGAATGTCATTCTGTAAATATCTATTTTGGCATCCTTTAATTTGAGATATGGAAAATGTTTCAGCTCCTTCATCGCTTCCTCAATGCCTATTTCATGATTCCACAGCTTTCTCAGAATTTCCTCCATTGTAATAAATTGGAACATTTAAATTTATAATTTTGTTTAGAAAGCAATGAAAAAATATGTTGTGATTGCTCTCACACTAATAGCAGCCTTTTCCATCTCCGTTGCGTTGTTTCCCCACGAACTGTATGATGAATTCCTCTGGAAGTACATAATAGGCCCTGTAATTGCAGATGCCACAGGCCATCCTGTGAGCTATCATGGAATAACTGCCCATGAGGGATATTCCTTTGTGTCAGAGATAATATATGCAGTTTTTCTTTTGGCTGCCGTCTATATATTATATCTATTTTTTGAAAGAATTGGAAAGACGATTGATGCAAAATTTTTCGCAGCTTCTTTGCCATTCATTCTT
The DNA here is from genome assembly GCA_021162815.1 of Thermoplasmata archaeon. Classification (GTDB taxonomy): domain Archaea; phylum Thermoplasmatota; class E2; order UBA202; family JdFR-43; genus JAGGXW01. Next base: position 39,455 of record JAGGXW010000006.1, read on the forward strand.
CTTGGCTCATTTGGAAGGATTCTTGAGGATGCAGGACTGTTTAAAGAACCTGTTTCCTTCTTTTTCATTTCTCCTCTCATCTACATTCAGATTGGTTTCTATTTTTCCTTTTCTATCGCTTTTGGCCTGTATATCAAAAAATTGAAATATTTTGTGTGCGCAGCAACGATAATTGAGGTGATTTACATAATCATCTACTCTCTTTTCAGTGGTTTTTTTGCATATCTCATTCATCCTGTAATATTCCTTCTGTTCATAATGATAGCCATATACCTGTATGCCATATCTGATAGAGATTACATCTCCTCCATGTATTCCTTTGGGTTGATATTTCTCATTATGCCTCTCCTCTCCTCCATAGCGCTGGCTGCAGGAGCATGGGGAAACGCACATATTCACATGGAGATATTCATATCCATCATAATAGCTGGGGGTGTAACTGCGTTAATATACATCATATCAAAAATTCTCAAATCAATATATCACAATGCAATAAACAGCAGCCTGATTTTCTCCCATGGATTAGATGCCTTCACAACATACATTGCGGTATCCAATCCCTTTGGTTTCAGCATCAGTTATGGAGAAAAACATCCTCTCCCTTCATTGTTGCTATCCTTCAATGGAATATCCTATCCTACTGTAAAAATGATTGTAATACTCCTCATAATATATGGAATAGAAGAGCTAAAAAAGAATTTGAAGAATGCAATAAAATTCATGATTCTGTTTATTGGCCTCGCTCCTGGATTGAGGGATTTTCTTAGAATACTTCTCGGCATATGAAAAAAATTAATTATAAAAAGATGTTTCATTCTCATGAAGATATTGTTTCTGCATGTTGATTACATTGAATACGAGGCAAAAGAGAAGGCAATAAAAGATGCCGAGGAAATAGAGGAAAAGAAAGTAAGGATGGATGATGCCCTTGTGGCATTCATTTCAGTTGAAAACAATGATTCCTACCTCCCAGGAGTTAAAGAAATAAAAGATGTCGCAGAAAAACTGTCTGTGAAAAGAATAATGTTATATCCCTATGCTCATCTTTCATCGGATCTCGCTCCTCCAGATGAAGCAATCAATATTCTGAAAAAAATGGAGGAAGAAGTGGCAGAGGAATATGAAGTTAAGAGAGCTCCTTTTGGATGGTACAAAGCATTTAAATTGAGCTGCAAGGGACATCCTCTGGCAGAACTTTCAAGAGAGGTTAAAGCAGGGGAGGAAGAAGAAAAGGAAAAGGAGGAAGTGGTATCAAAATGGTATATTCTCACTCCAGAGGGGAAGCTAATTGAGGCTGAAAAATTTGATTTTAAAGGACATGAGGAATTGAAAAAATTTTATGAGTACGAAGCCTTCGGTAGCAGGAAAGCTGATAAAGAGCCAGCCCACATAAAATTAATGCAGGAACTGGAACTTGTAGATTATGAACCTGGTTCAGATTATGGCAATATGAGATGGTACCCCAAAGGATATCTCATAAAAAGATTGCTTGAAGATAAAGTGGAGAAGATGTGCCTTGATGCAGGCGCAATGCAGGTGGAGACGCCAATAATGTATGATGTGGCTCATCCGGCTCTTAGCAAATATCTGAAAAAATTTCCAGCAAGACAGTACAGGGTCAAAGGAGATAAGGGAAGAGAATTTTTCTTGCGATTTGCGGCATGCTTTGGCCAGTATTTGATGGCAAAGGACATGGTTATTTCATACAAAAATCTCCCGATAAGACTTTTTGAGGTGGCAAAAGCATTCAGGAGAGAGCAACACGGAGAGGTGAGTGGAATAAAAAGGCTCAGAGCATTTACCATGCCCGATATGCATACAATATGCATGGATGAAAAGCAGGCAATGGAAGAATTCAAAAAACAGTTTGAACTTGCATTGAAATGGAAGGATATAATAAACATAGATGGAGAGGTTGCCATAAGATTTGTTAGAGAATTTTTTGAAAGAAACAGAGAATTTGCTGTTGAATTAGCAAAACTTGTTGGAAAACCCGTACTGATAGAAATGTGGGATAAAAGATATTTCTACTTCATAATGAAATTTGAAATAAACATGAACGATTCTGTGGGAAAGGCATTTGCTTTATCGACGGTGCAGATTGATATCGAAAATCCAAAGTCCTTTGACATAACCTATGTTGATGAGGAAGGCAATAAAAAGTATCCATATCTACTTCATGCATCAATTTCAGGGGGGATAGACAGGTGTGTATGCGCACTGCTGGAGAATGAAGCAAAGAAAATGAAAAAGGGCATAAAACCAATGCTTCCATTCTGGCTATCTCCCACCCAAGTAAGATTGATACCGGTAAAGAAAGAGTATGTGAATGAGTGCATTGAACTATCTGAGAAGATAAATGCGAGAGTGGACATAGATGATAGAGATGAGAGTGTGGCAAGAAGAATAAGAGATGCTGAGAAGGAATGGGTACCTATTATAATAGTCTATGGAGAAAAGGAGAGAGAGGGAAAAATAACTCCAAGATGCAGATTTGATTGTGGAGAGATAAAAACTATAGAGGAACTAAACAATAAAATAGATGAATTGGCAGCAGGCTTTCCTACACGGAAGCTACCGCTTCCCAAACTCCTCAGCATGAGGGCAAGATTCAAGTGATTATTTTCTGATATACACTGCAATAAGCATTATCGCCACAAGGATAAGGAATAATGGTATTATAACCTGGAGCATGAGCAGAAGGAAAGAACTCTGTTTGGCTTTATCAGCCATCTCCTCTATTGACTCATCTGACATGTGATATGAAAGATCAGCAACAGTGACACGATTTCCAGATAATTTTTCTATCATTGCCTTGGTATGTTTTGCCTCCTCAATACTCTTATCAATATTTTCCGTCTTAATGCTTATATTCAACGCTTCAACTGAAGAATTGGATAGCTTTACGAGATTTATTTTATTTTCAAGAGAGGATTTTATGCTGTTTATTGTGTCCTGAGAAAACGATACATTTAGTTTATAGACATCAATCCAGAGCCACCCCCTTATACCCAGCAGCATTTCAAGAGGATTTATTTTCTTTACAGATTGCTTGTGCATATCAACAACCATTCCAGTATTGGGTTCAACCCAGTACTTTGTATCGGTTATATACATAATATTCTGCTCTATTCCTGGTGTGGAATCATACAAAATGCGTTTCTCGCTTGTTTCAAAGAGATAGGTATGTACTCCATCATGCTCCTCCTCTCTCACAAAATATGCAGGGGAGACAGCATTTATTTCTGTATTCCATATATTGTATGTTCTCTTTTCCACTCCGACAGGAAATGAAAAGTATCCATCCCTATCCATATCTCCGTAATTTTTCACTTCCATTGCTGTGTCTGCATCAACACCATGATATTCCACCTTGCATCCTTCCTCTATTTTTTCCATTTTCTTGGCATCATATGTTGTGGTATTGTCTTCAAGAAGAAGTATCTTCCTTCCTTTCTCAAAATAAACATTTTTAACCTTTATTTCTCTGTTCATCACAATATTTTTCTTTGGCTGTGATATTATCCACAAACTCCCTTCCATTTTGAGAGATGTGTTGAAATCCTCTGGTATTGTATGAAGGTTTGGAAAATGAGATATGACCCTTCCATTTTTCTCAATATACACAATGCTTCCCGATACAGGCTCCACATAATAGATTGTCGAACCATTATAATAGAGTTCAACAAATCTATCACTCAAGCCAGGAAGAGATTGTTTTTCAATGTAAACATCTCTGGCATTCTGGATGAATTTATAGGTATCAATTCCTCCTATATTCTCCTCTCCACTATATACAGCAACAGACACATTGTTTATCTCCCCATTCCAAAGTTCATAGTTCTTTCTCTCCACTCCTATCGGGAATGTCATCAATCCACGCTTATTGCTGAGAAATTTCATATACTCCATGGTCACAGGATTTACAGCGTCTTTGGAAGAGGATGAAATCTCCTTTATCACTTTGCCATCTTCATCCTCTGCCACAATATCATTCTCAACAATATAATAGGATGAAGAGGCATTCAGCACCTTTATATGATTGCTCACGGTAATGTTGTATTCCTCTGGCAAACCAGTAGTGGTATTCAGTATTTTGACCTTCCCACACAGCAATACCGTCTTATTGAGATTTGAAGGTAATTTATGCAAATCAGGAAACTGCGCATCCTGCTTGACATGCTTTGCGAGATTTATTATGGCTCCTGTCACAACATCCACCCAAGCCTGCTGCTCCCCGCTGTAATACATTTTTGCCTCGGGTAAATCGGGAAGAGGGCCAATATAAACATCATGCTGGCCTCCATAATACTTGTAACATTTGATTCCATGTACATATTCCACACCGTCATAATAGGCGGTAGCCACAGCTTCCTGAGGAGAGATATATCCCTTTTTGCATGCCTCATCAAGGTCACTATTCCATATGGCATAATTCTTCTTCTCTATACCCACGGGGAAGAGCCAGTACCCGAGTCTATCCAGATCCCCATATCCCTTGATATTCTCAGCTGTTCTCTCATTTATACCGTAAATTTTTACCGTATGAAATTCGGGCAGCTCTTTTCCATTGTCTGCATTAAAAACATTTATATCCTCTCTTATGATAAGTACATTTCCCTCATGCTGCAAAGCCTTTACATGCCTCTGTATTTCTATATTCCTGTAATTCATTGTCAGGGTGCTCATATTTAGCATGCCAAGTTTACCATCATAGTATATCACCATATCAAGGTCAGATGGATATTTTTTCATCGATGGAACGACATAAAATGAAAGTGAAGGTGATATGATTATGAGAACGATTGCGATTATGAGTAATGCACTTTTTCCCCCCATGAAAGAATTTATCGCAAACCTATTTAAGAAAGTTTCGAATGAATTTCTGATGGGAAAGGAAAGCGTTTTTATAGAAAAAAAGAGAATTGCAATGGAAAAATTGAGGGATGCTGTCAAGAACAAAAAGGTGGATTCAAAAATTATGGGAATACTGGAAAAAATAAACAAGATGAATGAATACTTTACCACAAGCAGTTGTGCTGGAAGGATAATTCTGCTCAAACTTCCAGAGGCTGGAGATAAAAAAAATGCTGTTTTTATTGGCAAATGGCATGAAAAAGTTGTGGCTGAGGAAATAATGAGATTAATCGAATGTTTGGATGATGAAATATGGTTTATGGTTAATCCACCTATAATACATGTCGGCTGTAAAACAATGAAGGATGTAAAGGCTTTATTAACTGTTGCAAATCAGAGTGGTTTCAAACATTCGTCAATAAAATCTGTCGGGAAAATTGTATTTGTTGAAATACTCAGCACAGAAAGAATGGATGTTCCAATATGTTTTAAAGGCAGAATGCCAGTAGATGAGGAGTATATCAGAATACTTGTTGAAATAGCAAATAAAATGATGGATAGAATTGATAAGAAGCTGGCAAAACTGGATGAAGAACTAAGCAAGATGTCTCAGCGTTTGTAGCCAATATTTCTGAGAAATTCCCTCCTTTTCTTAATAGCCTCTTCACCCTCTATTCCCTTGCTTTTGAAACCATCCGCAACGCCTATTATGGCTCTTCCTTTCTCACCTGCAATATCGGTTTCATAAACAAGTACCTTGGCAGGATTTGCTGTAGCAGCATATATGCTGCACACCTCCTGCACATTCTTTATTGCATTTAAGACATTTATTGGAAAACAGTCTTTCAAAAACACTATAAAACAGTGTCCTGCGGCAATTTTTTCCGCATTTTTTACTGCAAGAGCTTTCATTTCCTCATCATTACCATCATATCTTATAAGACATGGACCAGATGCCTCACAGAATGCAATTCCGAATTTGCATGATGGAGAGGTTGTAACAATTGCCTCATATATGTCCTCAACACTTTTTATGAAATGGCTCTGCCCGAGAATGAAATTAATCTCCTCTGGCTTTTCAATTTCCACTTCCTCAATCATGGTTATAATATGCTGAAATGAATTTAAATGTAATCTTTCATCATCTCCACCACTTCCTGACTGCTCCTTGCTTTCCTGTAATCATTCAACGGCAATCTGTTGAGTTCAATGAAATGCTCACCCCATTTGAATTTCTTCATCAATGCCATAGCTCCTTCCTCATCCCCCAGAATGTAGAGGGATGCTGCCAGCGCCTCGGCGGTACTAAGCTTCGATGGCTTTCCATAGTTGACGGGATTTGCAGCAAGCAGAAAAGGCAAAGCTCTGGAATTTTTTTTGCTTACCCTGGAAAATATCCTCTCTGCATTTTTCCATGAACAGTCTATGGCAGCTATGTTCCTATATTTTTTATCCTCTGGTGAGAGAGCTTTTTTTGAGTATGGATTCAGAATGAGGGAATTTTTGGGTAACTCACTCAACCTTCCTACAAGCTTCACCAGTCCAAATCTGGCAAGTTTTTTTGCGGTGCATTTTTTTGGATCATCCTCATTGGCATGATAAACATACAACCTATACATTTTCATTCAGTATTTCCTCATCCTCAGCCTTCCATGGAGGGGAAACAATGCATAAAAAGATGAGAGGTTTGCTTCCAGTATTTTTAATCTGCTGAACAGAATTGGGCGGAATGTAAATCACATTCCCCTCATGCACTTCCTCATGTTCATCATCTATACGCATTTCTCCCTTCCCCTCAAGAATATAATACACCTCACTGCTTTTCAATCTATGAGGCAATGTTATATCTCCGGGCAACACCTTGGCAAGAGCCATACTGTATCCTATTTTCACATCATCCTTTAAAGGACTCAGAATCTCTCTCAGAATTGCTTTATCTCCCGATACTATTTCCTCACAATTCTTTACATCCTTTACGAGCATTCTTAAAAAATTCTTTTCCTGCTATTTAATGGATTCGGTAATAAATTTTATAAATGAGGCAGATATTGAAAATGGGGGCAAAGATGAAGAAAATATTTGTTTCGTTACTGGTGATTGTGCTTCTTGTAGGGGGAATGAATATAGCAGGAATAAATGGAGTAAACAGAGTACTCAATTACAATCAAAGCTCTGGTAAACTATCAATAAATCAAAAGATAGAATTTTCATCTCCTGTAATCGGAAAGGATGGAGAATATCAGTATGTTTCATTAAAAAATTGCAATTCCTATATTGTAAAACCGGGCTATCCAATGCTTCCAAAAATGGTGAAGGATATCGAATTGCCATTCAATGCAAGGGACATTCGGGTCAATGTAGATGTGAGAGGAGAAAGAGAATATAGCATGGAAAGGTACATTATCCCGGCTCCAGCCAGAGTGAGATTATCAGATGGCAAGCTTGTGGAGGGAGGGATAAATGAAAAGGCTTACAGAAGCAATTCTCTCTTTCCAAATGTGAGTTATTCATATCACTTCGGTGTGGGGCTTAATGGACATGGAAAAAGAGTGATACATCTGGTTATTGATATATATCCGGTAAAATACATAGCAGGAGAGAGAAAAATAATTGTTGCAGATAGAGCAGATATTGAGATAAAATACAGGTTAGCAGATGAGCAGGAGGTGGAAACATATGATTTGCTCATAATTGCCCCATCATCATTCAAGGATGCATTGCAGCCATTGATAGAGCATAAAGAAAGCATTGGAATTCCAACCCTGCTATTGACAACTGAAGAAATATACTCCAGCTATAGTGGAAGAGATGAGCCTGAGAAAATAAAGTATGCCATAAAGGATGCAATTGAAAAATATGGAATAAAGTATGTATTGCTTGTAGGAGGACTTAAATCAAAAATATATGCAAAGCCAAAGGATAATGTGAATGCAGGAGTAACTGGATGGTATTTGCCTGTAAGATACTCCAACTGCCGATACTGGGAAGGAGATGATCCTGGAGTTATAACAGATCTGTACTACGCTGATATTTACAAATATGAAGATGGAAAAGCTGTTTTTGATAACTGGGACAGCAATGGAAATGGAATATATGCAGAATTCACTCCATCAAGTCAGGATAAACTTGATCTGTATCCGGATGTGTATGTTGGCAGACTTGCATGTAGAAGCGTTAAGGAAGTGCAGGATATTGTAGAGAAGATAATAGGATATGAAAATGATGAAAAATCATGGTTTTATAGAATGATAGGAATAACAGGAGATGGATTTCTTGATCAGCAGGATTTGAACATAACATGGGATGTTAGAAATGTGCCCGATGGAAAATATACCCTATATGCTCAGAGTATGAATGATGAAGGCAAAACAGGACCAATAGATGTGACAAATTTCACAGTTGATCATGATGCGGAAACAAAGCTAACATTCAATCATGATGATTATCTCATACCTGCCCTTAAAAACGGATATCCTGCGCCCCCAATAGCCAAAATTGTCTCCATATCTGAGGGAGATGTTATAGGCAGCAACGACTACACATATTCTCCATCTGAAAGGGAGGCGTATTTAAATTCATATTCTCACTGGGCAGATGTGGAGTATGTGAATGGTATACTACACATAAGAGGAAAAAGCTATGACCCCCAGCTGTATGGAGATTACACCAACATTCACGTATGGATTCAGAATGAAAATGGGGAAACAATATTTTCAGCATGGAGAAATAACACCCTTCAGATAGCAGAGGGAGACTGGACTGTTGGAGAAAGGGTCCTCCATGGAAGAGGTGGAGCATTCTATTACATGCCGGATAATTTTGAAAAGATATTTTTGTCCACCTCAAATGGCAATTTCACCGGCAAACAGGATGTGGTGGATGCACTTAGCGAGGGAGCAGGATTTGTTTTCTTTTCCGGGCATGGAAGCCCTGGAGTGTGGGCAAATCATTATCCCGGCATACCCGGGAACAGGCAACATGCAGAAATTATAGGATTATCTGTAAGCGATTTGGATGGCTCTCCTCATTTCCCCATGGATGCAATCTCAAATAATGGCAAACCCTTCATATGCATTGTAGGAGGATGCCACAACAGCCAGTTCAATATTTCTCTGGCATTGACAGCTATAGACTGGTTTAACAGGCATTCCATGAATACATATGGTTATCCTGTTCCGGAAACATGGAGCTGGTACATTGTTAAGCAAACAGATAAGGGAGCGATAGCAAGTATAGGGAACACGGGATATGGTTACGGGAATCTTGGAGAGTGGTGCGTTGTGGGAGGCGTTGATAACTGGATAACAACAGAATTTTTCAGAGTCTATGCCGAGAATGAAGCAGAGGCTGTTCTGGGAAACATATATGAAAAGACCATAAGCAATTACATAACACACTTCCATGACTTTGTTCTGCCCGATGTCCATGAAGGCTGGGATGCTGGAGATTTAAAAACAGTGCAGCAGTGGGTTCTGCTTGGAGACCCAAGCTTACAGCTCCTCCCTCCATGATTTTTTTATAATTTATTTTGATACTAATCCTTCACACCTAAATGAATTTAAGTTGCATGTTTTTTGTAAGCTTGTTTAATCAAAGTCATTATATAATCTATATCTGAATCTGGTGTTATTATTATCTCCGTTCCCCAGCCCTTATATGATTTTGAAACATTTTTATAATCATCTAATTCATCTCTTTTTATCCATAGACGGGCCCGTATGTACTTTTTACTCTTAAGGAAATAAAACCACACAAACAATATTCTTTTTCCTGGGGAAAAACCTATGTAATTTTTAGTAGGACGAATTTCAATGTTTTCTCCCAGATTTAAAATTCTTTCTTTCAACTCTTCATAAATAGCAACTATGTCCTCAGGCATTTTTTGAAGATGCCTCTCCTCAGTATAAACCTTTATTTCCTTATTGACTTTTCTGATAACACTATTTTTTGAGCTAATTTTGGTTATGGATTCACTTGTTTCAAGCGATTTTAATTGATTAAAAAGTACCGTATTATTTTCATATTTTTTCACTTCCCAGAGTTCAATTGGTAAATCTTTGAAATCAATAGCTTTTCTTTGATATTTTGTAAATTGTGGCGAAATGAATATAACCCTTGATTGAGACCAGTCAACATCACCTCTCCTTAAACTTTTTCCTTTACATTCGTTATATTCCAGAATAAAATCCGCTTTGTTATTCAACAAGAGGGAAAGATACGCATAACCCTGATCGATTACACTGAAACTTCTGTCTTTTTTGTATTCAATAACCACAAAAGATTTTGTCTCATTATCAAAGGCAAGCGTATCCATTCTCAGGTCTCCTTTTGCAACTTCTGTTTTTACAAATTCCAAGCCAAATATTTCTTCCAGATTCTGTTCCGTCATTCTCTGTATTTCTTTCTCATTTTTAAAAGGCACTTCTCTTATTTGTTTCAATTTATCTTTCTCAATTTTAAATATTGGCATAATTAATCATCTTAATTTCGATATTTTTAAATAATTTTCTTTTTAGATGTTCTTCTCACACCTCATATCCCATCTCGGCCATCTTCTCCGGAAGATAAACATCTGTGACATAATCCAGGCCATACTTTGCCAGTGCCTGCTGCTCCGCCTTTTTCTTTATCTCAAGTTGCAAATTTATTTCATTCTTCCAGAACTCATCCTGAAATCTTGGATCGCTGAGTTCCGATTTCAGAGCGTTTATATCCTCTGTGGTGAGGTCATCTGAAGGGAGTTCATATGAAAGGATATCAGAAGGAGTAACACCGAGAAATTCTGCTGAGGGAGTTGCGAGATATTCTGAAATATGGGCTGTTTTTATGGCACCATATGCAATGGATGCAAATATGCGATAGCTCCATGGATCGCCATCCGTGAAAACTATTACTGGCAGATTGAGCTCCTCATTCAATCTCTTAATGAATCTCCTTGTACTTCTTGCAGGCTGCCCCTTTATGTGTATTAATATTGAATTGCTCTTTTCATCAAACTCATTTTCAACAAGCCTGTCAAACATACCGCCTGTTTCTATTGCTATAACTTTATTGGCATTTGTTTCAATGAATTTTATTTTATCCTTCTCCACATTGTATGGGATGCTGTAGCCGCTATCTCCCACATCATCCTGGCAGTGTATTCTTCTCTTTTCTCCCTTCCTTGTTGTTTCCTCTATGACGATATCACCTATCACACTTGCCCCATCCTCCTCAGGCCTTAATTTAAGGTCCTCTCTCAATTTTTTTGTCAAAATTTCAAGGTCCTCTGCAAGCTTATCAGATTCATCCTGACTGTGAAACTTTGCATCTCCCCAGCCTTCAGATATGTAATAAAGTTCTCTCAATGTTGATGTTTTCCTGTTTTCAATCATCTCAAGAATGAAATCAAGGGTGTAGATGGTTCTTAAAAGCATATACGCACCAGAAAGGGATACAGCTGATCTGGTTATTTTCTGCTCACCATACTTCCATACTCTGTATCTCTCATCAAATATTATATTGCTCTTTGTTCTGGCAGGCAGCCGTATGGAAGGAATCCTTGAATTTGAAAGGTCATCATAAATCTTTTCAGCTATTCTTTTTAAATCCTCCTTAACCATTTAATCACCCTCCCACTTTTCCGCACCAATAACATATACCGGATTGATACCCTTAATATACAATTCCACATCATCCATTTCTTCCCTCACTTTAAACTTTATTTCCATATTTTCAGATGGCTCAATTTTATCAATGTCCCACTTAACATACTTCTCACCAATTTCCGCAGGCGATGGAGTTGCCTCAACAAACACATCCTTTGAAGAAATTTCCGCATACAAAGAGAATTTCTGCTTTCTGGAGGTGTAGTTTGTTACGTTTATTTTTATTTCACTCTCTCCACTACCTTTCCTCACCTCATCCTCTATCCAGATAATATTCATAATCTGGGTTATAACCTCGTCTATTGATGGAACCGGTTTTCCAAGAATTTCCGCCACCTTTCTCGCCATATCCGGCAATAGCTTTGTTATGAGCAAAAATTTGCTCTCTGCCTTTGCCCTCTTGCTCTTTTTGGATATGTGGGCCTTCAATTTCCTGCCGCACTGCTGCAATGAAAGCCTTATCTCCTTTTCTATCTCCTCAATGTGGGCTATTGCCTCCTTGCTTTCAGATGTAAATGGTATATTAACAGATGCAACATGAACAAGTATTATGGCTGGCCCATATGGTATGCCTCTTCCTCCCTTCTGCTCCAGTCCATAGCGGCGCCAGTCAATGTTTTTTATAGCCTCTGTTATAACACATGCCCCTTCCTGATAGAGCAATGGAACTTTATTTGCGAAACGGAGTATCTCAACCCTCTCCTCCTTTGGAAGATTTCCCCCATAAACAATTCCAGTTTCAACCATGAATGGTGTTCCTGAAAAAACATTTGGAGGGCGTTTATCTGTTGCTATGAATTCAGGAGAAAGAGAACTTGTTTCCTTCCTCAATCCTCTTCTTATCAGATTCTCCCCAATGGGTGAGAGGCAATCTGTGGGAGGAGAGACGAACTTAACCTTTTTAAATGTCTCAATCAGCCTCTTTGCCTCATCAATTTCAATATCAATTGGAGCCTTATTACCATCTATTCCCGAAATGGACACTATTTCCTTGGCCTTTGATGAACTTATTGAAGAAAATTCGGTGGAGAGAAAGCTTGTTATCTTCCTTGCCTTTGTTTCCTTCATCATTGCCATTAGCCGGCCAAGCTCAATTCCGTATGGATGTGGTTTTATTTCCTTCGGCTGGGGGGGCATTGTTTCGGTTGCTCTTTCAAATACATTCTCCGTGCCATCTGGTTCAACAAAAATTATTCTGGCATGAGGATTCACTATGGCCGTATTTCTTATATACTCATACACTGATTGCTTTCTATTCTTAACATATTTCCCTTTTATAAAAAACTCTATTTTTGTGCCCGATTTTTTATCCCAGTGAAGCATTTCCTCATCTATAATCCTGGGGAGATTTTTCTTGGTATCAATCATAAGAGAATATTTATGAGCTGGAAAACCCTCTCCTATTTTGGATGTCACCACAGCAGGTTTTCCAGTTGTCATCTGGGAATAAAGCACCACAGCAGAAATGCCTATTCCCTGTTGCCCCCTTGACTGTTTCAGGGTATGAAAACGGGAGCCGTAAAGAAGGCGGGCAAAAACATTTGGTATCTGACTTTTCACTATTCCGGGACCATTATCCTCTATAGTAATTCTGTACTCACCTCCCCTTACATTCTCTATCTTAACAATTATTTCAGGCAGTATTCCTGCCTCCTCGCATGCATCGAGGGCATTGTCAACCGCCTCCTTCACACTTGTTATCATCGCTTTATGGGGGTTATCGAAGCCAAGTATCTGCCTGTTTCTTTCAAAAAACTCTGCTATTGAAATCTCTTTCTGTCTTTTTGCAAGTTCCTCTGCAATTGGCATCATATTTTATTCATGCCATAAATAAAGATTTTTCTAATCAATAATCAGGCTTTTACCACTCATCTCCTCTGGCTTATCTATTTCAAGTAATTGAAGCATTGTTGGGGCTATATCCCCTAAATTTCCTCTCCTGAGCTTCATATCGCCTGCTCCTGCAATTATGAATGGTACTGGATTTGTCGTATGTGCTGTCTTTGGATTGCCCTCCTTATCTACCATCTCCTCTGCATTTCCATGATCCGCTGTGATTATCGCCACTCCATTTCCAGATAACACCTTCTCAACAACCTTCCCTATGCATTCATCCACGGTCTCAACAGCTTTTATTGCAGCATTCCACACCCCGGTATGCCCCACCATATCAGGGTTCGCATAATTCACAATGATAACATCATAATCCATCTCAATTCTTCTGAGTAATTCCTCTGTCAGCTCATAAGCAGACATCTCTGGTTTTAAATCATATGTGGAAACTTTGGGAGAGGGTATCAAGCACCTATCCTCATTTGCAAATGGCTCCTCTCTCCCTCCATTAAAAAAATATGTTACATGAGCGTATTTCTCTGTCTCAGCTATTCTCAACTGTTTTAATCCATGCTTTGATATAACCTCACCAAAGGTGTTCTTTATTATTTCTTTCCTAAAAGCAGCGTTTATGCCATCATAATATTCTGTCAGAGCCACAGCATGAATGCTCATATTCTTCCTTTCAAAGTATTTAAAATCATCTTCAGCAAATGCCATATAAAGCTGCCTCATTCTGTCTGGACGGAAATTGAAGAATATTATAACATCTCCATCCTCAACCTTCACATCCCCCACAATGCTGGGAGAGATGAATTCATCTGTCTCTCCTCTGCCATAAGCCATTTCTATTGCCTTCTCGGCACTCTCTGCTTTTACACCCTTTCCATAAACCATCATATCATAGGCTTTTTTTGTTCTATTCCATCTCTTATCTCTATCCATTGCATAATATCTTCCAACCACACTCACTATCTTTCCTGTCCCAATTCTCCTCAGCTCATCCTCCAGTTCCTTTACATGCGTTATAGCACTTTTGGGCGGCGTATCTCTGCCATCTGTGAAACAGTGAAGGTAAACATTTTTTACATCATTCATTTTTGCCATTCTGAGAAGAGCGTAAAGATGAGGCATCATTGAATGAACCCCTCCATTACCTATCAGGCCTGCTAAATGAAGATTCGTGGATTTAGCTTTATTCATTGCTTCCTTCAGCACCTCATTCTCAAAAAATGTCCCATCCTCTATTGCCTTCAGTATTCTCATGGAATCCTGATACACTATTCTTCCTGCCCCAATATTCAGATGACCAACCTCAGAATTTCCCATTTGCCCTGGAGGGAGGCCAACCGCAAGCCCGCTTGTGTTGAGAAGCGTAAAGGGATATTGTTTCATGAATTTATCCATATTTGGTGTTTTCGCGTGAAATATGGCATTTCCTTCTTTCTCCTCTCTGTATCCCCATCCATCCAGAATGGCAAGCAATAGCATTACTTTTTATTATGCACATACCATTAAATATTTATTGTATTGACGGATGCAAATTTCTATGATAACGCCATCCCGCAAATCTGCTGGAATATCATATGCCATTAGAGAGGTGATGATTCCAGCCAGAGAGCTTGAAAAAAAGGGTATTGAAATAATAAAATTGAATATAGGTGATCCGATTGCCTATGATTTTGATACGCCCCAGCACATAAAGGATGCTCTCTACAAGGGAGCAATGGAGGGATACAACGGTTATGCACCTTCTGAAGGATATGCTGAGCTGAGAGAGGAGATTGCAAAAAGAGAGAAAAGAAGAAATGATATGGATTATGATATTGATGATATAATAATAACAAGCGGAGTCACTGAGGCACTTCAGCTGTTTCTTGCATCAACCCTGAATGAGGGAGATGAGTTGCTTGTACCGGGTCCAACATATGCTCCATACAACCTGATAACATCATTTTACGGTGCAAACCCCATACCATATGCAACACTGGAAGAAGAGGACTGGCAGCCTGATGTGGATGATATAAGAAAAAAGATAACAGATAAAACAAAGGGAATTGTAATAATAAATCCAAATAATCCAACAGGTGCGCTGTATCCTGCAAAGGTTATTAAAGAAATTATTGATGTTGCAGCTGAGCACGAGATAGTGATAATTTCAGATGAGATATATGATGATATTGTATTTGAGGGAAAACATTATGCAACTGCCACACTTGCGAAGGATGTTCCAATGATAACATTCAATGGTTTTTCAAAAGTTTATCTTGTGCCCGGATGGAGAATGGGATATGCCATATTTAACAATCCCAACGGAGAGCTTGATGGTATAAAAGATGCATTTTTAAGAATTGCAAGATCAAGGTTGTGTGCAAATTCTGTTGCTCAGAGAGCCATGATTGCAGCATTAAAAGGAAGTCAGGAGCATATCAAAGAGATGGTATCAAGATTGAAGAAGAGAAGAGATTTTGCATATAGAAGAATAAATGAAATTGCTGGGCTATCCACATCCAAGCCACAGGGTGCATTCTACATATTTCCAAAAATAGAGGAGATGGTATGGAAGGATGATAAAGAATTTGTGCTTGATTTGCTGAAGAATGCCCATGTACTGGTTGTTCATGGTTCCGGTTTCTGTCCCGTATACGGCCCCGGACATTTCAGAGCTGTTATACTCCCTCCTCTGAATATGATGGAGGAAGCTTTTAATAGGATTGAAACTTTTATGAAACAGAGGTTGGGAAAATGAAGGAGATGACAAAAGGCATAATAGCACTTTTTATTATGCTGGCGGTAGCTGGCAGCATATATGGATATGATGTCTGGAAGAGCAGTCAGCCTCTTGTACTTAAGGATGGAGATTTTGCTGAAATAGATTATATCCTGTATGATGAGAATCATACCGTAATTTCGTCAACATTTATTCAGAACGTTAGCTACAATGTTTCCTTTGATGATTCCAACTACACCTCCATACCGATTAAAATATACTTTGGAAAGGATTATCCTGTTGTCTATCCAGAAGGATGGAGTTATTCTGATCTGGCAAGAATTGAAGGTGTGAAAATATCAGATATACCTGGCCTGTATAACGAAATGAAGGGAATGAAGGAAGGAGAGGAAAAAACCATTTTGCTAACACCCGAAAATGGATTTGGTAAGAAGGTTCACACTGGAATGAAGGTAAATACATCCATGATTCTGGGATTCAACACAACATTTGAAATAATGGAATTGAAGAATACTTCAGCCATTCTTAAATGGATGCCAAGCATTGGAGATGTAATATCAATACCACAGTACTGGTATGATAAACCAATCCATCAACCATACTGGCTATGGGAAAATGCTACGGAGGTTATTGGAATGAATGATACAAATGTCACACTCAAAACCACGCCAAATGTTCTGGATAATTTAACTCTATATCCCTGGTGGGAAAATCTCAGTACAGCCGGATACAATGACAGCAAGATATGGATAACAACCACCCCTGAAAACGGAAGCAATTTCACAATTACAACACCCTATGGAAGTGTTTACGGAGAGGTTAAGAATGTTACAAAGGATAAGATAAATGTTGTTGTTTATTACAATGGCAATGCCAGCAATTATGAGCTGAATAGAACAGAGGTATTTGATAGGATTATTTCTCTACCAAGAACTTTCAGCATAGGAAACATGTATCTTGAAGAGATGCTGGAAAAAGGATATTCATTCCATAAGCTTGCAGGAAAGAATTTATATATAAGAGTGAAACTGGTGAAAATTTACAGAGTGGATTGATTACTGAGTTCCCCATTAAACATTCTCAGAAAAATATCTTCATTCCCCGGCGGGATTATTGCTCCTGCCGCCGCTCTATGGCCGCCGCCATATCCCCCGATGGCTGTAGCAATTTTGCGCATGGTTATGCTTAAATTTATGTTTGAGGAATATGCATAGGGCAAGCGGGCGGAAACCTTTATTCCCTCTTCATTTTCAGCAAAACCAATGGTGAGACGCCTTATCTCATTGGAAAGCATACCCGTTATTGTACCGAGTATGGTATCCTTTATTATTCTCTCTCCATGAAAATATGAAAGAGAACCGTAATCAATCATTCTCTTCCTCGCGAATTTGAGTCCCTCTCTTATGTTCTTTCTATGGCGAGAGATTGCCTCCTTTATATCATCTATTTTTTTATGTCTGCATATTCTCATGGCTGCCCTGTAATCTCCGTATTTGGCAACAGAATTGACTGTGGCAGCAATTTCTCTTGCATCAATGCCATTTATTTCATATATTTCTCCATACAAACGATGAATATCCTCATATGTATAACCTTTCATCAGCATTGTTTTAACGATTAGGGAAAAAAGTCTCTTTTTCTCATTGAATGACATTTCATTCCAAGCCGTGTTTTCGTTAAATCCATTTTTTCTTAAAAAGGATATGGTGTAACCCACCCTTCGGAAAAAAGGAGGCAGGATATTTGAAAAAGAAAGCATCTTATAAATGGGCATATTTCTTCCGTACACTCTGAAATCTCTTTTTATCGCAACACCATCAAGCATATTTCTGTTCATTCCAACAAGTCTGCCATATTTTATATCCTGTAAATCACCTATAGCTCCTATTATAGCGGTGGATGGATTACCTCCTCCCATATTTCTGGCAATCATATGGCTAAGCCCAGATGCTGATATCTCCACCTCTCCATCCAGACCGTATTCAAAGGGATTAAGGGAATATGGATTTCTTCTGTCAGTAAAATGATGGTCTGCTATTATGTATTCCCCCATTTTCTTTTCAATATCTGCAACATTTCCGTTTCCAACATCTATGAAAAAAACAAAATTTCCCCTGTATTCATCGATGATTTCCTCATTGAGATAGTTAACGAATCTTATATCATACTCCATATCATTCTCAGCCATTGCATCTGCAGCAATAACCGCACCAGCCACACCATCAGCATCTCCATGCGCGATTATGACTGCATTCTTCTGCCTTTTCAGATACAATGCCAGCTCCTTTGCCTTTTTCTCTATTCCCATCCCCTCAATGACTCAATAGAATATCATTTAATAAAATTTTTGTATTCTGATGGCTTCAGTTCAAAAATAGAATGGAATGAGAAGAATTTTCCACTATCTTTTTCCTTATTTCTTTTGAAAAAATCTTTCTTTTCTTGATTTCTCTTCCAATGACAATAACAAAGGCATCACTATCTTTTGCCACCTTTTCTATTTCATTCTCCATTATACCCTCTCTTATTTCAGAGATGGAAGAATGATGGGTAACAAATTCTTCAGCAATTTTTCTTATTTCATCAATGCTTCTTTCAATTTTGTTTCCCGCCTCATCCACGACAGCTAGCTCTTCCCTGTCAATTATATAAACAAGCCTTGATTCCTTTGAAATCGCGGATGCAAATTCTTTCACAAATGCTGGTACCTTAACATTGGGAGCAAGATTTGAACACACCCCGACCACACCATCAGAGCCATTAAAAATTGCTATAAGCAATGGAATTTTTATTCTTTCAATAACTCTGTAGTGTATAACAGCATCTCTTTTAAACCCTATTACGACAAGGTCTATTCCCTTCTCCTCAACCATTTTTTCAATTTCGTCAGAATATTCTCCTACCACTATCTTACTTTCTTTAATGTCCAGCATGCTTCCTACCCTCTCCATCATATCATTGGCTATTTTTCTCTGTTCTTTCAGTATATCGTTCTCAAATTCCATTTTCTGTTCGTATGTAAGGAATGGTTGCGATGTTTTCTCAAATTTATCAAGTGTTTTCTTTTCTATGACATACAGCAGATAAACACTGCTTGAAAAATTTTCCTGGATAAATTTAGCTTCCTTTACAGCCTGTTCGGGATAGAATTCAGATGATATCGATAAAAGCACCTTTTTGAACATTATGTTAAATTAATGCATAATATAAAATTTTATCTCATCTTCAGGAAAAATTCATGTATTCTTGTATCGTCTGTAAGCTCGGGATGAAAGGTTAGAGCAAGAATATTATTCTCTCTCACTGCAACTATGTTATCATCCAAAGTAGCAAGAATTTCAACATTCTCTCCAGTCTTTACTATTGCAGGAGCCCTTATAAAAACCGCTTCAAAACTTCCAACATATTTCATCTCTATGGTTGCCTGAAAGCTCTCTCTCTGCCTTCCAAATGCATTTCTCTTAACCCATATATCAAGCAATCCAAGCAATTTTGTTTTTGTCTTGCTGATCTGCTCATCTCCATGCCTTGCGAGAAGTATTGTCCCCGCACATGTTCCCATTATGGGCTTTCCATTTGCTGCCGCTTTCACTATTTCTTCAGCCACAGAGCTTGCATGAATGAGTTTACTTATTGTTGTACTCTCTCCCCCAGGCAAAATTATGGCGTCACTCTCTGCAACATCTTCCTCAGAATTTGTCGCTTTAACATATCCATCTATTCCAAGTTTATTCATTGCTTTCTCTGTTATTTCAACATGTTCACTGACATCTCCCTGAGCAGAGATAACAGCAACCTTCATGATTTATAAGCCCCTCTGCTGAAGCATTTCCCCAAGTTTCTCTATTTCATCCCCCTTCATCGCATCTCCAAGACCCTTTGAAACCCCTGCAACAACAGATGCATCCTTCCAGTTCTCAACTGCTTCAACAATTGCCTTCGCATATCCTTCAGGGTTGGTGGATTTGAATATTCCTGAACCAACAAAAACTCCATCTGCTCCCATGGCCATCATAAATGCAGCATCTGCAGGCGTTGCTATTCCTCCGGCGGCAAAATTTACCACAGGCAGGCGGTGCATCTTCTTTATTTCAAGCAATACCTTATGCAATCCCTCGGTTATTTCAATTATACTGTATTCTCCAAAAATCTCATCATCTTCCTTAATTTCTATTCCCATATCCTCCGAAATATTCACAGCAAGTTTTTTGTAAGGAAGGGCATATTTTTCCGCAACAACATAAAGCTCATTTTCATCCATCTCAGCCACCTTATCAATGGCATAGTTTATGATTCTCATATGTCTCACAGCCTCAACAACATTTCCCGTGCCAGCCTCACCCTTAGTTCTTATCATTGCAGCCCCTTCCCATATCCTTCTCACAGCCTCACCCAAACTTCTTGCTCCGCATACAAAAGGCACAACGAAGTTCCTCTTATCGATATGGAAGAACACATCCGCTGGAGTTAGAACCTCGCTTTCATCTATCATATCCACTCCCAGGCTTTCAAGGGCTCTGGCTTCCATGATGTGTCCTATTCTGCATTTCGCCATTACAGGTATTGTAACCGTCTCCATTATCTCCTCTATTTTCTTGGGATCTGCCATTCTGGCGACTCCGCCCTCCTTTCTTATATCTGCGGGAACACGATGAAGCGCCATGACGGCAACAGCTCCGGCATTTTCCGCAATTCTTGCCTGCTCTGAATTGGTTACATCCATGATTACTCCGCCTTTCTGCATTTTGGCGAATCCTCTCTTTATGAGTTCTGTTCCAAACTTGAGCTTCTCAAGTTCCATGTTGCTCTATATCTTTCCAACTATTTAAATTATTGCCATAATGAAAGATTCCTATCTCACATAAAACAGATAGATTTCCATTTTATCCGATGCTACATTCCCCGAGTCATCATAACCAATAACCTCTATTCTATGATATCCTCTATATTCCAGAGGAAATATGTATGGATAGCTGTCTTTTTCATAAATCAAATTTCCGTCTTCATAAAATTCCAGTTTTTTAATTCCTTCATTATCACTGGCATTGACCGCCACCTCTCTCGGATATCCGATTATGATGGTGGTCCCAGTATAATGCATCACCGCTTTTCCAAATATGTAAATGCAGTTTTTCTCGGGCAACAATATGGAAACATTGGGTGGAATGGTATCCAAAAATGGGTTGTATTCATCAATAATATCATATTGCCATCTGGCCACAGGGTATCTGAATAAACTTATTCCATCTGAACCATTATTCAACGCATCCTCCACACACTCTTTTATTTCCTCATCGTCCATAAAATTTCCATTTTCATCCAGTGTTTCTATTATTGCATCAACTTTACAGGCTGTTCTCTCCTTTATATATGAAACAACTTCTCCAACCCATGAAGGAGGCATTTTATAGGCATGAGTGTATGTCATGGGTAGCAGAATATCAACATATTTCCCCATCTGGGAATAATCCTGGCCGTAATAATATGCATTGGCTTCCATCTCAGGCATAACAGCAGCCGATAGAGTGCAATGAGGATTCATGCTCTTTACAACATTTCTAACATCCCTGCAAAATGTGGTTATTGGATATGTGTTTCCTCCAGCATTTCCAGGATATCTAATATAATCAAGGCATATCCCATCAGCTCCTCTCTCAACTGCAGGCACTATTATATCGTTTATCAGGTAATTTCTGTAATAGCTGGAGTTAACATCAACCCATCCGCCAGCACTCTCATCATAGAAGCATATAATCCAGGCATTTATTCTGATTTTTCCTGACGATGCTTTCAGGAGTTCATCAAGCAACGTGAATGTATAATACCCGGATGTATCCTTAATCAGAAGATACACATCAGAAAAATTATGCGATATCATTTCATTAACAAATGAATCCGCTCCCACATCATAGAGTGTTGCACCCCATATCCATATACTTTTCCTTTCCACTTTTTTCTGAATGTTATTGCCAGATGCCGCAGCAAGAAGATATATAATTAATATCATGACCAGCCATCTTTTTATTTTCATCAAATAGATATGAATAAACTCAAGAAAATTTTTTTCTGCAAAACGAGAATGGCAATCTATTACCTCCGGATTATAAAGATGACTCAAGTTATCATACCGCCTAACATTTTTCGAGAATGGTTAAATGGGAATGCTTACAGAATCTTTTAACTCTTGCCTTGAATAAACTATACCACCCTTCTATAGCATTTCTTTCTATGCTGCCCTATGTTCGTATTGTAGATTTAACCTATTTTTCTTAAGTAGATAACGCCAGAGCATCAAAAGCACAAATTTAAAAAGGGCGAGATATTTTCATTAATGATTAAAATGAAAATGATGGAGAATGAATTGAGAGGGAAGAAAGTAATGAGCAGTGAGGGACTTTATCTTGGGATAATAAAAAATATGACCGTTGACACAAAAACAGGAAAACTTATTGATTTAATAGTGGAGCCATCAGATAAAATAGACCCACGCCTCTATCACCAGAACGAGGAAGGATACCTTGTTTTCCCGTTTGACTCAGTAAAATCTGTGAAGGATGTAGTTGTTTTGGGCGAAGAATAGAAATATGGACAAATTTTTCAACCCCAGAAGCGTGGCTGTAGTTGGTGCTTCGTCGAAAAAAGGGAAGATAGGTTATGAAATACTCAATAATGTTATCAAATCAGATGTAAAGGTTTATCCTGTAAATCCATTCTATGACAATATAAATGGTATGAAATGCTATGGCAGCATAGAAGATATTGATGATGAAGTGGATATGGCTGTCATAGCAATAAATGCTGAAAATGTCATAAATGCCATTAAGGAATGCGGAAAAAAGGGAATAAAACATGTTGTTATAATCTCGGGAGGATTCAAAGAAACAGGAAATGAAGAGATAGAAAGAAAATTGATTGAGATAGCCAGAAAATATGGCATAAGAATAATAGGGCCCAACTGTATAGGAGTGTTTAATGGCGAGAATAAATTCAATACATTCTTTCAGCAGAACATGCAGTTGCCCGATGGAGGAAAGGTTGCAATATTAACTCAATCAGGAACATTTGGGATTGCCCTTCTTGAAAAGTTAGCAGCCGAATCAATAGGCGTATCAAAATTCGTTTCCTATGGAAATAAAAGCGATGTAAATGAGGTTGATTTAATAAGATATCTGGAGAACGATGAAAAAACGGAACTTATAGGCATATACGCCGAGAGTTTTGAAAAGGATTTCTTCAACATGCATTTTAAAAAGCCTGTAATAGTTCTAAAGGGGGGAAGGAGCGAGGAAGGCAAAAAGGCGGCATCTCTACACACGGGAGCAATGGCTACAAATTACAGAATATTTTATGGAGTTTCAATGCAGAGAAATATAATGGTTGCAGATGATTTTACAGAATTTTTCTCAATAATAAAGATATTGAGTATGAATGACGTTCCGAAGGAAGGGAAGATAAAAATTATCACAAATGGCGCTGGTCCTGCTGTGATGATATGTGATTTTATTGAGGATGCAAAATATCTGAAACTTGTTTCTCCTCCAGTTGATTTAACAGGAAGTGCAACATCAGGCGATTATCTGGAGGCAATAGAAAAGGAGGGTGATGCAGATATAATAATTCTGATATTTGTATTCCAGGATGCGCCTCTTGCCGCAACCATTGATGAGTTTTATAAGAAATTTAAAAAGGATGGTAGAGCATACATTGCTCTCGCCACTGGGGGAAAATTTGTTGAGGAACAGATTAAAAAACTTGCTTCAATTGGAATACCAACAATTGAAGAGCCTCGCCATATTATAACAGCTCTGGATAAAATTGTCAGATACGGGAGGAAAAGATGAGAGTAGCTGTAATAGACAGGGACAGATGCCAGCCTAAAAAGTGCGCTCAGGAATGCATAAAGTATTGCCCACTGGTCAGAAATGGCGTGGAAGCAATAAAGATGGTGGATGACAAGCCATGGATTTCTGAAGAGTTATGTGTTGGATGTGGCATATGCGTTCATAAATGCCCTTTCAAAGCAATCCACATTGAAAATCTGGCAGATGAACTTGAAAAGGATGTTGTACATCAGTATGGGGAAAATGGCTTCCGCCTTTTCAGGCTTCCTCTACCTGCGAAGGGGAAGGTTGTGGGAATACTCGGAGAGAATGGAATAGGAAAGACCACTGCTTTAAATATTCTCTCAGGAAGAATAATACCAAATTTTGGAGTAGTTGATAAAAAAATCGACTGGGATTATGTTATAGATAAATGGAGAGGAACTCAATTCGCAAATTATTTCAGGGAAATAGCAGACAAAAAAATTAAAATAAGTTACAAGCCCCAGTATGTTGATAGGCTCTCCCATTACAATGGTACTGTAAAGGAATTTATTGAAGAGATGGGAGTACATGGCAAGGGCTTGGAAAACATTTTTGATAGAAAGATGTCCCAGGTGGCTGGAGGGGAATTGCAGAAAATAGCAATAACTGTAGCTGCAGAAAAGGATGCGGATATATATTTCTTTGATGAACCCTCATCATATCTGGATATAAAAAACAGGCTTGAAATGGCAAAAATAATAAGAGGACTTGCAGAAAATAAAATGGTTGTTGTTGTGGAACATGATCTTGCGGTTCTCGATTTTCTTGCAGACATTATTCACATACTGTATGGTAAAAAAGGTGTTTATGGAGTTGTAACAGGAGCAAAGAGTGTGAGGCATGGCATAAATCTATATCTATCCGGCTATCTGAAAGAAGAGAATGTAAGATTTGGGGAAGAAATAAAATTTGAAAAACATCCTCCAAGAGAGACAAAGGATGCTGAGATAGTGGTTCAGTTTGGATGGCTGAAAAAAAGTTTTGGTGATTTCACACTGGAGATTGAGGGAGGAGAGATTTATAGAGGAGAGGTTGTGGGCATTGTAGGACCAAATGGAATAGGAAAAACAACATTTGTTAAGATGCTAGCTGGAGTGATAGAGCCCGATGAAGGGGAGATAGAAAAAGAGGTCAAGGTGAGTTATAAGCCACAATACATCAGGCCTATGGAAGGAGTTGTGAGAGATGTATTTGAAAAAAACAAAGATAATTTCCATATCCTATATGATAAGGAGGTGCTCCATCCTCTCGGCATACATGAACTATATGAAAAAAGGCTCAAGGAATTATCTGGAGGCGAGTTGCAGACAGTAGCCATAGCGTTATGCCTCTCGATGGAAGCAGACATATATCTCATTGATGAGCCATCTGCATATCTCGATGCAAAGCAAAGAATGAGGGTTGCGAAGGTAATAAGAAGAATAATGGAAAAGGAGGGAAAAGCGGCAATGGTGGTTGAGCATGATGTGTATTTTATAGACATGGTGAGTCAATCCCTCATGGTGTTCACAGGCGAGCCAGGAAAACATGGCACAGGAAAGGGCCCCTATAGTTTGAGAGATGGAATGAACTTATTTTTGAAAGAGCTGGGAATAACTTTCAGAAGAGATGAAGAAAGCAACAGGCCAAGAGTTAACAAATTAAATTCCACTCTGGACAGACAGCAGAAGGAAATAGGAGAATATTATTACGAGATATAGTTACATTACCTCTATTCCCTTGCTTATCTCCTTTTTGGATATTCCCTTCCCTATTTTTGATGAAATCTCCTTGTAGTAATCCATCATTTCATCATCAACTGATGGGTGCATGTTCTTTATTGCCTCCATGAAATGCTTTCTCTTCACCTGGTTGGCTTTTATGCTTTCCCGCAGTGCAATCATGGCTGCCTCCCTGCATATTGCCTCTATGTCAGCACCTACAAAACCATTTGTCAGCTCGGCAAGTTCATCAATGCTTACATCTTTGGCAAGAGGCATGCTCTTGGTATGTATTTTGAATATCTCCTTTCTCGCCTCTTTATCCGGCACACCAACAAGAATCAATTCATCAAATCTTCCAGGCCTAAGTAAAGATGGGTCAATTATATCAGGCCTGTTTGTTGCCCCTATTACCACAACATCATTCATCTTCTCAAGACCATCTATTGAAGTAAGAAGCTGGTTAACAACAGTCTCAGTAACTCTTGTTCCATCATAGGCACCTCTCCTCGGAGCTATGGCATCTATCTCATCGAGAAATATAACGGATGGAGCCACCTGTTTGGCTTTCTTGAATATTTCCCTTACAGCCTTCTCACTCTCTCCCACCCATTTGCTGAATATCTCTGGCCCCTTGATGGATAAAAAGTTTGCCTGGCTTTCGGTGGCCACAGCCTTTGCAAGCAATGTTTTTCCCGTGCCTGGAGGACCATAAAGCAGTATTCCTTTTGGAGGTCTTATGCCCATTCTTTTGAAAACCTCAGGCTTCTTGAGAGGCCATTCTACCGCTTCCTTCAGTTTCTTTTTAACATCCTCAAGCCCTCCAACATCATCCCATCTTACCTTTGGTATTTCCACCAGCACCTCTCTTAAGGCAGATGGCTCAATCATTCTGAGAGCGTTGGTAAAGTCCTTCATTGTCACTTCCATTTTCTCCAGCACTTCAGTCGGTATGGGCTTATCAAGATCTATTTCAGGAAGATATCTCCTCAACGCATTCATGGCAGCCTCTCTGGCCAGAGCAGCAAGATCAGCGCCAACAAAGCCATATGTCACATCTGCAAGATGCTCGATATTTACATCCTTTGCCAGGGGCATCCCACGAGTGTGTATCTCCAGTATCTCCTTTCTACCCTTTCTATCTGGAACGCCTATCTCTATCTCCCTGTCAAATCTTCCGGGGCGGCGCAAAGCAGGGTCTATTGAATCAGGCCTGTTTGTTGCCCCTATGACAATAACCTTCCCCCTCCCTTTCAAACCATCCATGAGGGTTAGTAATTGAGAAACAACCCTTCTCTCAACCTCTCCATGAACCTCCTCTCTTTTAGGCGCTATGGCATCTATCTCATCTATAAATATTATGGATGGAGCGCTCTTCTCCCCCTCCTCAAATGTTTTTCTTAAGTTCTCCTCACTCTGCCCATAAAATTTGCTCATTATCTCTGGCCCGTTTATGGTGAAGAAGCTTGCTCCGCTTTCATTTGCCACAGCTCTTGCAATCAGCGTTTTTCCAGTGCCAGGTGGACCATAAAGTAAAACACCCTTTGGAGGATCTATGCCCAGTCTTTCAAACAACTCCGGATGCTTCAATGGGAGTTCAATCATCTCCCTTATTTTCATTATTTCCTCATGCAGCCCCCCAATGTCTTCGTAACTCACCTGAGGAAGTACAAGCATTTCCTCCTTCACTGGCTCTTCCCTCACAATTATATCTGTTTCCTCCCCTATGAGAACTATTCCTTTTGGCTCGGTTTTTATAACTCCAAAGGGAAGGGAGTTTCCAAAAAGAGCTATGCCCGGTATAACAATGGTATCTCCAGCAGTAACAGGGCGCTTGAGCAATCCCCTCTTAACAAGGCTTTCTATACCCCTTCCAAACTGTATTTTCTGGCTTTGAGGAATGGCAGGCGCAATTATCACCCTTGATGCAATAAGAGGCTGTGCCTTCCTCACCACAACTTTATCTCCTATCCCAACTCTTGCATTCTTTCTTGTGAGATTATCAATTCTTATTATTCCAAGCCCCTCATCTGTTGGACGAGCTCTCCATACTATGGCTCCTGTCTTCCTGCCTCCTTCAATTTCTATTACATCTCCGGGTGAGACATCAAGCTCTATCCTGGTTTTTGCATCCAGCCTGGCCCTGCCTGCGCCAACATCCTGGCTCAATCCTTCCGCCACTCTAAGTACAACCTCTCTCATATTCTCACAATATCATATTTTGCTGCTATTAATCTTTTGCTGCTCAATTATATAACTCAAAATAAATTTATAGCACGGCCTCTTTTCATCAATGTGGAAGAGTATTTTAAAGAGATAGAACAACGTATCCAGAAAGTTTACAGCATTGCGGAGAAAGCAAGAAGGAAAGGAGTTGACCCCAAAACAGAGATAGAAACATCATTTGCAAAGGACCTGGCAGAGAGGGTGGAGGAACTTGTTGGGCCAAAAGGAATTGCAAAAAAGATAAGGAAGTATTTGAAGAAGTATGGAAGGGAGGAGACAGCAATACAGATTGCCCTTGAAATTGCAGAGAGTATGGAAGGTGATTTTGCCTCCGTTATAGAGCAGGCTGTGAGGACGGGGCTGGCAATATTGACGGAAGGTGTGCTTGTTGCTCCCATAGAGGGTATATCGAGGGTGGAAATAGGCAAAAACGATGATGGAACAAGATATGTGGATTTGTATTTTGCAGGCCCTATAAGGAGTGCGGGAGGAACCGGAGAGGCAATGAGTGTGCTGATTGCTGATGTTGTGAGAAGGAGACTTGGCATAGACAGATACAAGCCAACTGATGATGAAGTGGAAAGATACAAGGAGGAAATACCTCTCTATGATAGAGTATCTCATCTTCAATATCTTCCATCTCCAGAGGAAATAGAAACCATTGTGAGAAATTGCCCGATATGCATAAATGGAGAGGCAACAGAGGATAGAGAGGTGATGGGAAAAAGGGACCTGCCAAGAGTAAAAACCAATAAGCTGAGGGGAGGGGCATGTCTGGTAATAGCAGAAGGACTGAGCCAGAAGGCTCCAAAAATACTGAAACATGTATCCAATCTTGGCTTAAAAGGCTGGGAATTTCTGAATACATTTGTAAAGGAAAGCGGCACCTCTTCAGGAATAGCTCCATCGGAGAAATACATAAAGGATTTAATTGCGGGAAGACCTGTTTTCAGCCATCCATCCCGTAAGGGAGGGTTCAGACTGAGATATGGAAGATGCAGGACCTGTGGTTTGGCAGCGACGGCAATCCACCCAGCCACAATGTATCTGGTAAAGGAATTCATAGCAATAGGGACGCAGCTGAAGACAGAAAGGCCGGGCAAGGGAACGGTGGCAACACCATGCGACTCCATAGAAGGGCCAATGGTCCTTCTTGATAATGGAGATTTCATACAGCTTAACAGCATCGAAGATGCCAAAAAATATTCATCAAGAGTTAAGCAAATAATTGACCTGGGAGAGATACTTGTTCCATTTGGAGAATTTGCAGAGAATAATGCAATACTTCCCCCCGCCAGTTATTGCCATGAATGGTGGGAGCAGGAGCTGAAAGAGGCTGGAGGAAAATATGAAGGAGTGCCAGATGCATTTGAGGCATTCAGATTATCTGAAGAATACGGCATCCCTCTCCATCCGGCCCACACCTTTTTCTGGCATGATGTGGGTGTTGAGGATATTCTATACTTAAGGCAACAGCTAAAAAAAGCCAGCTGGGATGGAAAAAATCTTGTGATGGAAAAGGATGAAAAATGCAAAAAAATACTTCTCGAGCTTGGTGTCCTGCATCTGGAGAGAGATGGTTACATCATAACCAATCCATACCCTCTCATAAGATGCCTTGGATATGACATTGAGGATAACAAACTCATTGAAAAAAGAGACGGAACAGCCAGTGATTCCATCGAACTTGTATCTCAGCTGGCAGGCGTTAAAATAATGCCCAAAGCTCCGCATCGCATAGGAGCCAGGATGGGGCGCCCCGAAAAGGCGGCAGCAAGAATAATGAAGGCAAGCCCCCATGTTCTCTATCCTGTAGGTGAGGCGGGAGGAAGGGAGAGACTCATCACATCTGCCTCCTGGGTGGAGGTGGAGATGGGG
This sequence comes from Thermoplasmata archaeon, assembly GCA_021162815.1. Classification (GTDB taxonomy): domain Archaea; phylum Thermoplasmatota; class E2; order UBA202; family JdFR-43; genus JAGGXW01. The sequence goes on from JAGGXW010000006.1 coordinate 69,192, forward strand.
GAGAGGAGATGTGAAAAATGTGGCAACATAACATACAAGGCAAGATGTGAAAAATGTGGAGGACATACATATTTTACTGGAAGAATAAGCAAGTTCAGAATAAATCCAAGGCTGGAGATAGAGAATGCCGCTTCTAAGCTAAATGTTGAGATTCCTCCAAAAGTTAAGGGAGTTATAGGACTTTCATCAAAAAGCAAAACACCGGAGAGTATTGAAAAAGGATTGCTCAGGGCGAAGCATGGAGTATATGTTTTCAAGGACGGAACAGCAAGATTTGATATGACAAACATGCCAATAACTCATTTCAAGCCATATGAGATTGGAACAAGTGTTGAGAAGTTGAGAGAACTTGGCTACGAATATGACTGGCAGGGAAATAGGCTTGAAAGAGATGACCAGATATGTGAGCTGAAACCCCAGGACATAATACCATCAATAAAGGCGGGGGAATACATGCTGAGAGTGACGAAATTCATAGATGAAATGCTTACCAAAGTGTATGGAATGGGTGCTTTCTATAAAGCAGAGAGCGTTCATGATTTAGTTGGCCATCTTGTGGTTGGTCTATCCCCCCATACTTCAGCAGGCATAGTGGGAAGAATAATAGGGTTTATAGATGCAAATGTTGGCGGTGCCCACCCATTTTTCCATGCAGCAAAAAGGAGGAACTGTGATGGAGATGAGGATGCAATAATGATGCTTCTTGATGTGCTTATTAACTTTTCATATGAATATATCCCTGAGAAGAGAGGAGGAAAGATGGATTTGCCTGTCGTCATTGCAACAAGAATAATAGTGACAGAAATAGATAAAGAGGGCCTGAATATTGACCTGCTATCAAAATATCCTCTCCAGTTTTTCAGGAAAACAATGGAGTACCCGCATCCAAAGGAGCTTGAGAAGATGATGGAGCTGGTGTCATCAAGGATTGGCAGTGGGAGAGAATATGAGGGGTTTGGATTCACCCATGATACTACCAATATAAATGATGGACCAAAAACATCTGCATATAAATTGCTTAATAAAATGGAGGATAAGTTAAATGCTCAGATGGAACTTGCTGTGAAAATAAGGGCTGTTGACGAGGGAGATGTGGCAAGCAGGATAATACAGACTCATTTTCTTCCTGATCTCATGGGAAATATGAGGGCATTTACAAGGCAGCAGTTCAGATGCTCCAAATGCAATAAAAAGTTCAGGCGGGTTCCTTTAACAGGAAAATGTCCATATTGTGGAGGGAATATAATAATGACAGTGCATGAAAAATCCATAAAGAAGTATCTTGAGCCTGCAAAAAATCTTGTTGAGAATTTTGATGTACCTGAGTACACAAGACAGAGGATATTACTTTTTGAGAAATTCGTTGATTCTTTATTTAAAAATGATAGGGTTAAGAATACCACCCTGAAAGATTTTTTCTAAATCAGTTTTATCTTTCCAAGCTCTGGCTCATATATCAATCCCTTATCCATCAATGAGGAAATGGCATCCTCTGCATCCTCTTTTGAAATGCCTTCCTCCATGGCTTTGCTCACCACTTCATCCCATTCAATAGCATCATCCACATTCATATTCTTTATAATCTGGACTATTTTGTCCTCCACCTCTTTCAAATCTTTTCTCGTTTCCATCTTTCCTTCCACAAGATAATTCAAAGCCTCCCTGAGCAATATTTCATAGTGGTCTATATCAATATCTCCATAAAACTTGACTGCCTCCACAACCCCCTCAGCAACTCTTGATGGATAACCAAGTTCTATAAGCTGTCTCACAGATGGAATTGACATGGACATTGCCTCTCTCATTGCATCTATTCTCATTTTCATACCCCTTGCCGCCTCCAGAACCCATAGATCTCTCAGATGAGCGTCAGCATTCTTAACCGTCTCAGCCCTTATGGATAGATAGACAGCCCCTTCCTCTGGCTCATAAATTCTGGCTTTTCCTGCCACAGCAACATAGCTCGGCACCTCCATGTCAGCAAGTAAACTTGCTGCTTCAGGATTGAATGGCTCCGCATAAACATTATGTATTCCCGTTGGATCTGCTATTCTCGCCCTCCATCTTATGCCTTCTTTGGCAATGTTTTCCACATCTGTAAGAACGCCAACAATGTATATTCTGTTTATTTTCGCCCCTAAAGGAGTTATTACAAATTTTGGTGCCTTCTCACCCATACCCTGCACAACATGTGTGGCATCATTATACTCTGCAGCAAAAATTCTCCATGATGACTCTCTCATATTGCTCACCCCATCTCCATGAGCAGCTGTTCAGCCTCCTCTTTAACATCTATCTCAACAATATCAGCCTCTCTTGCAATTATGGAAACAATGAACTCGCTCTGAATTGAATCTCCTTTAACCCTGATTGTTTTGAACAGCAACTTATCCACAATTTCCTCATGAACTATTCCATAGTCCATAGCCTCTTCAGCCACTTTAAGATAATCATCCATGCTCTTTCCGAGTAATTTTTCAGCTATATCCCTGTTAAATATAACATCAACAGCTCCTGTGGAATCATCAATTATGGCCCTTATCCTCAAATCTGCCACACCTTCAACCTGTCCATGTTCCTCACATACCCCTTCCCTTATTTTTCTTCCACACTGAGGACATCTGAATATGATTCCGGAATCTTTTCTTATTTCAAGAACGTCTCCCTCCATAACAAGTCTTATGCCCCCTCCTCTTTCAACCACCTTATATATGGGAATAACATGCTCCATGTACTCTATATCCTCATCTATCTTCTCCACTTCCGCATTTTCATCGAATATGAGCTGCGGCGCCCCCCGCCATGCACGGATATAAGCCCCTTTTATCCTTATTGCATCACCTTCAGCAAGTTCAAAATCCTTCCAGGCTGTGAAAGGCACAACTGCTGTTTCGTCCTTAATAATTCCAGAGAAGACGGTCTTTGTTTCATCCCCTATGCTAACTTCCCTCTTCTCTATACTCTCGATTTTGCCCCTCACCTCAACATTTGAAAGGCCAGGGCGAATGTCGATGAGATTGTATTTTCTTGGTTGCCTTTTCACAAGTTCTATATCCTCATCTATTTTCTCCACAACAGTCCATTCTGAAAGGCTTAATCTCGGCTGAGATAGCCACTCACTGGAAGAAGCATTTCTTATCCTGATAACATCTCCTTTTGATATGCCAAAATCCTTCCATGCTGTGAATGGTATGACCGCAGTATCATCTCCCAACAACCCCCTGTAAATTTTTCTTCTGCTTCCTCTCACCTCAACCTCTCTTTCCTCTATTGTCAGTACCTTGCCCTTCGTAATAATATTTCTTTCATTTACTCCAATATCCTTTATCTTTTTCTCCTTTGCAGGAGTTCCGTATTTCTTTATGAGAGCATTTTTAGCCTGCTCAACTGGAACGCCATATTCTATGAATTCCTTCAATTTCTTTTCTATCTCCTCTCTATCAGCATCAACATTTGCAAGAATTTCCTCAACTGCCTCCTCAAATTCCATCATTGAATAATGATGAGATGCTATAAAATTTTATTGCAGGTTTGGTTACATACTCATGAAAAAGCCAAGCATAACGGTTGATGGGGTGATATTCAGGAACGGAAAAATTCTGCTCATCAAAAGAAAAAATGAGCCATTTAAAGGAAAATGGGCACTGCCGGGGGGATTTGTTGAATATGGAGAGAGATGCGAGGATGCCGCCATAAGAGAGGTGAGGGAAGAAACTGGCTTGAATGCAAGGATAAAAAAGCTTGTGGGAGTATATTCTGACCCAGAAAGGGATCCAAGAGGGCATACAATATCAGTTGTTTATATAATGGAGGGCGAGGGCAATGAAATGGCTGGTGATGATGCATCGGATGCAAAATTTTTTGATATCTCTTCTCTTCCGGAACTCGCATTTGACCATGCCAAAATAATAAAGGATGCTGTAAAATTAGCAAAAAAAGAAGGGATTTTATAGCCTTTTTTAATTTATGAGTAATGGATGAAACGAAGGATGTTGTTTATCGGATTCTGAGGTTGCTTAAGGAAAACGTAATAAAAATCCTCATGGCAATAAGGGAGAATGATGGAATAAGATGGAAAGATTTGCAGAATGAAACCGGCCTGCCAACAGCCACATTTAACAGGGCATTATCCGCACTTCAGGAAATAAACTTCATAAAAAAGGATGATGAAGGTTATCATCTCACCTGGACTGGTAAACTGGTGACGGATGGCCTGATAATGCTCGGATGGCGCATGGCAGACCATGGAGATGTGGTGGATAAAAATGCGGAGGAATTGCTGGCGAAAGATGTGGCAATGGCAATAATAGTGCTGATATTCATAAGCATAAAGAGGAGAGGAAGATTGGATTTTGATTTATTTGAGAAGGAGCTAATGAATGAAATGGAAGTGGCAAGGGAGATATTTAAGGAGTATGAAGAGGATGGCTTCATAGAGTTTAAGGACGGAGAACTGGTGGCAAAGGAAAAGATGAAACTGTTTGATATAAGCAGCATATTCAAGTGAAAATATTTATTTGATGAAGGGATTCATATCATGCTCCCCACAATGGATGAGTTTGATTTTGAAAATAAAAGTGTTATTGTGAGAGTTGACATAAACTCTCCTTTAAATCCGGATACACTTGAAATAATGGATACATGGAGGATAGAAAGATGTCTTCCCACAATAAAGGAATTGATATCCAAAAATGCAAGAGTAATAATTATGGCTCATCAGGGTAGGCCTGGAAAGTGGGATTTTACCGGGCTGGATAAACATGCAGAGATGATGAGCAGAATCGGAGGTATAGACATAAAATTTGTCCCGGATATTTATGGCGAGGAGGCAATAAAATCAATTTCTGAAATGAGAGGGGGAGAAGCGATAATGCTGGATAATGTGAGGAAGTATAAGGAGGAGATGGAAAAGAAAGAGCCAGAAGAGCATGCAAAAACAGAAATGGTTCAAACATTATCAAAATATGCTGATGCGTTTGTAAATGATGCGTTTGCAGCAGCCCACAGAAAACAGTGCTCTCTCGTTGGTTTTATTCCGGTGCTCCCCTCATTTGCAGGAAGATTGTTACAGAAGGAAGTGGAAATGCTGGATCATCTTCTCAGCAATGCGTCAAGGCCAAGAGTGTTCATTTTTGGAGGAAGTAAATATGAAAATGCCATTGATGTGATAAAAAATCTTCTGGAAAGAGATGTGGCTGATAAAATATTGCTTGGAGGGGTGCCTGCCAACGCCTTCCTTGCTTCCATTGGGAAAATAGATATGGAAGTTGAGGGAGAAATGAAGGAGATAGCGGATAAATTTGGGGAAAGGCTGCTTTTGCCGGTGGACATGGTATATGAAGATGGAGAATGGGATGTTGAAGAGAAAAGATTGCCGGGATATGATATAGGGAGTAAAAGCATCGAGCTTTTCAGAGAGGAGATTGAAAATGCAGGCAGCATACTTATATCTGGCCCAATGGGAATGTTTGAAAAAGAGGAGTATAGCAAGGGAACAAAGGAGATAATAAAGGCAATTGCCTCAAGCAGGGCATTTTCAATAGCTGGAGGTGGCCACACCATAGCTGCGATAAATATGCTTGGTCTTGCCAGCAAATTCTCTTACATTTCCACAGGAGGAGGGGCTCTGGAAAGATACATAATGGGTAAAAAACTTCCCGTTATAGATGCACTAATAAAGTTTAAAAAATAGCAAGTAATTTCATAGCATGGGAAATATAGTTCATGTTGTTGGTACCGGTACAATTGGGGAACCTCTTATAGGGCTGTTATGTGATATGAAGAAAGAGCTTGGTATAGACGAGGTAACATTTTACAAACACAGCCCTGTGCTAACTGATAGAGCGAAGATAAAGGGGTTGATTGCAAGAGGAGGAAATCTGGTTGTGAGTAAGGATAAAATAAACGAATTCAGGGAGCTAGGGGTAGAGCCAATGTATGGGGCAGAGGAAGCAATAGAGAGAGCAGATGTTGTGATAGACTGTACTCCCAAAGGTATAGGACTCAAAAACAAGGAGATGTACTATAAGAAGTATGAGGATAAAGTAAAAAGATTTCTTGCTCAGGGCTCAGAATTTGGTTTTGGAAAACCATATGCTCTTGGAATAAATGATGAGGCAATAGATGAGAATGATAAATACGTGCATATAATGAGTTGTAACACTCACAACATAGCGGTGGCAATAAAGAGTATTGGATTTGATAATGGAAGAATGGATGACTTTGAATATGGAAGATTTGTATGCATAAGAAGAGCCACAGATATTTCACAGGAAACTGGCTATATACCTGCTCCATATGTGGATACTCACAAGGATAAGGAATTCGGCACTCACCATGCCAGAGATGTATGGCATCTTTACAATACCCTTGGATATAATCTGGATGTCTTTTCATCCTCTCTAAAAATAAATACTCAGTATATGCACTCAATATGGTTTGATATAAAGGTTAAAAGAAAAATAGATGAGGAAGAGGTAATGAGAAGATTTACAGATAATCCCAGAGTGGCAATAACATACAAACACCTGTCAAGCCTTGTCTTTTCATTTGGCAGAGACCATGGCCATTATGGAAGAATACTAAATCAGACTGTTGTTGTTGCACCAACAATAAGGGTGAGGAATGACAATGAAGTTTTTGGTTACTGCTTCACCCCTCAGGACGGAAACAGCCTTCTCAGCAGTGTTGCCATGACTCTCCGTACACTGTTCCCAGATGAGAAGGAATATGAGGAAAGATTGTCCACACTATCCCGCTTTCTGTTTGATGAGGTTTAACCAAAAATAAATCCCATGCCCTCGTTTGCTGCCTCCTCATCCTCAACTATTTTTTTATTTATTTTTTCTGTCTCCTCACCTTCAAGCAATTTTGCCTTTCCCTCCAGCATCTTTTTTGCCCTTTCTATAGCTTCCTTGCTTCCCTCTATCTTGAGATAAATAACATTTCCATCCATCTCAAGCGATTTTGCATCTCTTGTAACTATGCTCTGCCTTCCAACAACATCATCCTTTTTGATTTCTTCAATAACTGCTTCATTTTCCCTCTTCACTTCAAATATTGAATATGCCATGGGAAAAGAAAGAGACGAAACTATAAGAATTTTCTTGTTTTCACTTCTTCAATTTCACCTCTATTTTCATGAAATCATTTGCCACATATGTTTCGGGAAAAATCTCCCTTGCCTCATTTTCCAGCAATTTAGCATCTCCATATCTCGGGCTTATGTGGGTAAGATAAAGTCTTTCCACACCTGCCTCCCTTGCTATCATGGCTGCCTGGCTGGCTGTGGAATGGCCATATTCTGCCGCCTTTTCTTCCATATCGGATGCAAATGTTGCCTCATGAATGAGTATATCACTTCCCTCTGCCAGCCCCCTCACACTCTCACATGGCATGGTATCTCCAGAATATGTTATTTTTCTTCCAGGCCTTTTTGGACCAAGAACCATGCTGCTTTCTATTACCCTTCCATTTACAATAACACTCTCTCCCATCTGCAATTTTCTGAATAGTGGCCCTTCAGGAACACCAAGCTCCAGAGCTTTTTTCTTATTGAATTTACCCGGTCTTTCATCCTCCTCAAGAGAGTATGCAAGGGCTGGAACATTGTGGCATGCTTTGGCTGCCCTTACAGAATAACCATCAAATTTAACCACATCTCCATCACCCAACTCATGAGCATATATTTTGTATGATGGCTTGAAATAGCCAAGATGAAGAATGGAGTTAACCACTCTCTCCGTATACTTCGGTCCATATATGTGAAGTTCATTTTCCCTGTCATTTAACTGGAGTGTCTGTATTAACCCTGCAAGCCCCAGAAAATGGTCTCCATGAAAATGGGTGATGAAAATCTTGCTTATCTGCATGTAGCTTAGCTCTGATTTCTGAAATTGCCTCTGTGTCCCCTCTCCGCAATCGAAGAGTATTATTTCCCCTCCCCTCTTAATCGCTATCGCCGCCACGTTTCTGTAAACAGTGGGCCACGAACCCCCCGTTCCAAGGAAGTGAATGTAAAGCTGCATGAATTTTAAGTGCGGCCTTTATTAAAATTTAACCGAATTCTTCCAGCGCCTTTATCACTTCCGTGGTATATGCCAGGGCAGGGCCGCCTGCCATAAGTACCGCCACCATGGATGCCTCCATTATTTCCTCCTTTGTCGCTCCTGCCTCAAGTGCATTTTTTACATGAAGGGCAATGCAGTACTTGCAGCATCTTGCCACCCCAATTGCGAGGCTTATGAGTTCCTTCGTCTTCGTATCCAGTTTATTTTCCTTCAGCACTGCTTCCATGAAGCGATGAAAGGCTGCCATCTCCTCCTTATTTGATGAACCAGCATACTTTATGGTCTTCATAAAATCTTCCAGCAACTCCTTCATTTCTGACATGATGGTGAATTGCTTTATCACTAATAAACATTTATAATGTAGTTCACTGTTTCTGCACAATCGTTATTTCCTTGCCTATATAAATAACAAAATTTTCATGCCCTTTATAGAATATAACCTTCTTCTTAACACTCTCATTTCCCACAACAATCTGAAAATAGTAATTGGCAGCAAGATTTGTCACATTTGTAAAAGTTATGGTTTCATTCTTTTGAAGTGTAAAATTCCTGTTAAAATAAATTTTCCCATCTGGAGTGTATATCTTCAGAGATGCATTTATGATTTCATTTCTTTCATTTATAACAGTAACTTTCATAGGATTATAGGACATCCAGTAGGCAAGCAATAAAGCAATTATTATCACAGTGAAAACAATTACCACAACCTTCTGCCACCATCTCATTGTAGCTTAATGCCTACTCCCTATATTACTCCATCGCTATATTTTTAAACATTAAAACATTATTTGAAAGATGTTTCAGGGAAAAATTAGGTCAGATTTTATGAAGGCTGTCATAGATGCCACCTCAATACTTGTTGATGAGGCTAAATTTAAATTTGATTCTGATGGGCTTTATGGAAGGATGGTGGATCCGGCCCATGTGGGAATGATTGATTTTAGAGTAAGGAAGGAAGCGTTTGATGAATATGAATGTGAGAAGGAGACGGAAATAGGAATAGATCTGGAAAAACTTAGGGGAATACTGAAAATAGCTTCTGCAGGCGATATAATAGGATTGAAATATGATAAGAAAGAAGGAAGGCTTGAAGTAGAGGTCGGGAATCTCAAAAGAAAAATGGGCTTGCTGGATACATCTGAAATGCCCGATACAAAGATTCCTTCACTTGAGCTTCCTGCAGAGATAGTCGTTTCCACAGCAGAGGTTCACCAGGCAATAAGAGCGGCTGAAGCCATATCTGACCATGTAACCCTTATGGCAGATAAAGAATCCTTTAAAATAAAGGCTGAAGGAGATACAGATGTTGTTGAGCTTATACTTTCCAAAGAACAGCTTTACTCCATAAAATGCGATGAACCTGTAAAAAGCATGTTCCCTCTTGATTACCTCAGCGATATGGTAAAGTTGGCAAAATCGAATAGTGAGGAGTTAACAATAAATCTTGGAAACGACTATCCTCTCAAGATGGCATTTGGATTTGCAGGAGATTATATAAAGATGATGTACTTGCTTGCTCCAAGGATAGAGAGTTAAGCTAATTTAATTCTCAGCTCATCATTGCTGTTTACATCCGCTTTGACATACAACTTCAGCATATCCCCTTTTAATCTTTTCATCATCACCTCTCCATTTTTGATGGTATATGCCCCATAAGGAAGATAAAAACCCACATGCACCGTGATTGGAATATCAAGAGTATTTGTTATCATCACATAATTTTCTCCTCTTTCAATATTTATTTTGTAGGATGGAATCGAAAATTTCGGCTCCTTGTAATTATAAGAGACTATCTTCCAGTCTCTCACCTCTATTTTTCTATATCCCCAGTATGCATCATCACTGCTCAAACTGCTGGCGCAGGTGGTGGTTGTGAGGAAAAGAGTATTGTTGACCACTGTAACATCATCATAATGAACATGACCATCAAGCACTGCATCAACTCCATAAGTCCATATGAGGTTTAGAAGCTCCTTTCTATTGTGATATGGATTATTAAGAAGAGAATCATTTGTTGTCTCCCACAGAGGATTGTGATGAAGAGCAACTATTTTCAGCCTTGCATCACTGTTTTTTAGGTCATTTTCTATCCATCTCAGCTGTTCATCGCCAATATAACCGCCCCAGTTTATGGCGGCATATGATATTGCCTTCCTGCTGATCTTCGGCCAGTCATATGAGTTTGCCATTATAAAATGAGCATCCCCATAATCAAAGGAATAATACAGGGGACCAAAATATTTCTGCCATATCTTAAAGCCGTCCTGCCCTGTCTGGACATATCCATCATGATTTCCAGGGCAGAGATATGTTGGAATATCAAACATCTGCAATATTCTATACAGTTTTCTATATTCAAAGGAGTACTCAAACGGATAGAGCTGCCCAAAAACAAGGTCACCTGTAATGATAACAAAATCTGGATGGAGTAAATTCACCTCCTCAATAATCTTTTTTGCAGCCTTCCATCCTATGGTCTGAGAAATGTTTTCTCTCAAACCTCTCGGATCTCCTATATGAAAATCTGTAACATGAATGAATGTAAAATTCTGCTTTATCTCCTGAATAGCAACCGCTCTTGGCTCCGTTACCACATCTCCATCTATCGACAGGGTCAAATTATACAGCTCGTATGGAATTTCAGGCACCTCAACCACAGCATTCCACATTCCATCATACCATGTTTTAATAATGCTGAGAGTAAATTCATCGGGCATTTCATCATAGGAGGTTTCAATTGCTACAGCAAGAGATGTAAAATTTTTGCTCTCAAAAATTACAGTGAAATTATCTCCCGGTTCAACAATTACAGGATCACTGCATCTTGGATAATATATGTGGATTGAAGAAGAAAATAATGGTTGAGCAGATTCATTTAAAGATAAGGAGTATGTATGATGTTCTTTTATATCTTCATTCATGAATGGATGAGGCACTTCCACCACACCAGCAGACGGCACAAGCAATATCGCCGCCGCCACAATAATGAAATATTTCATGATGTCTACATTCATCCACCTTATAAAAATTACTTAAATTTGGTTTTAAGATTGGTAAATTTTATTTTTACCACATCATTTATGAAATGCCACGATGATGATGAATGCCTTACTGAAGAATGAAGAATGATGGGCGAACTGAGTGGCATATACTCATCGCAACATTTATTATTCCCCTGCTATTAATCATATAGTCATTTTGAAGGGGATGAGCGGGCTGTGTTGCCGCCTATCCTATCTTACTATTGCATCTGCCACCACAACAGCCCTCTTTGTAGGAAGAATATCATGGCATCTTATTATGTCAGCTCCATTTGCTATGGCAATTATCTCAGAGGCAATACTTCCTTCAAGCCTATCCTCAGGAGGAAGCTGAAGTATATCCCCTATGAACGATTTTCTCGATGTGCCTATAAGAACGGGCTTTCCCAGTCCTTTAAATTCTTCAAGATGCGATAAAATCCTGATATTATCTTCCTGTCTCTTCCCAAATCCTATGCCAGGGTCAATTATTATTTTATTTTCATCAACCCCTGCTTTAATTGCAGTATCAATCTGTTTTTTAAAGAAATTATATATCTCCAGAGTAACATCATTATAATGAGGAGAGAACTGCATTGTTTCAGGTGTGCCCTTCATATGCATTATTATAACAGATACATCATACTCTGCTGCAACCCTGTCCATTCCATTTCTCAATCCCATTATATCGTTTATTATCGTTGCTCCTCTTTCAATCGCTGCAATAGCAACCTCTGGCTTATATGTATCAACGGATATTGGCACTTTCACCTCAGATGATATGGCCTCTATTACAGGCAGGATTCTTCTTTTCTCCTCCTCAGCATCTATTCTCTGGGAAAATGGTCTTGATGATTCCCCTCCAATATCGATTATATCAGCCCCTTCCTTTTCCATCTCCTTTGCCCTCTCAATTGCAGATTCATAATCACTATACTTCCCACCATCATAGAAGGAGTCGGGAGTTACATTCAGTATTCCCATTATGTAAGTTTTCTCGCCAAAATGAAATACTTTACCCCCTATCTTCATATCATGCTTTGTCACAGCATTTTCCATTAATTTCAGCATTTCCTTTCCGATTTCCGCAAGCCTGAAATACTGTCTTTCAAGCCTGGATGAGAGCTTTTTTATTTCTCTTTCATTCCCCATAACGATAATGTTTCCCCTTTCACCATCAGGAGGAAGGGCTTTCTCCGGGATGGCAACATCTCCACCGCAGCACAGCATTTCCTGTTTCATTATTATTGCATCCTGAGGAGGTACATCCTCAATCAGTATATTGAAATGCTTCATTTTTTCCGCCATTGCCTGTACTGCCATAGGGTGAATTCCTATCTTTTTTAACTCACTCACAGCTTCACCCATATTTTTTATATCCCTTATCATCATTTCCATCACATCGTTTTCGGTATAATACTTCCATGCAATATTAGATTTGAGGATATGAATGAGATAGCAGGTATTAAAGCAATAATAGCAATATATGGATTTAAGGAAGAGAGCATTATAGGTGTTAGAGAGAAGTTAATGTAATAATGCATTCCTATATACTTTCTTACCACATCTCTATTGAATTTCTTCAAGCTTAAAAGTCTGTGACTTACAAACAGCATCGCAACAGAAAGGATAATGAGAAGAAAAATCTGGATGTAGCTACCTCTGAATTCATCAATGAATATAAAAGGATAGAATAGAATTACCAAGAACACAAACTGAAGAGTATATGCAAGTGCTGAAAATGTTATGGGAACATGCATGATTCCATTTTCCACCCTCACTCCAAGTTTTATCGCAAGGGTTCTGGCATTTGCCTTGAAATCATGTTCAGCATCTTTCAGTCCACCTGCTATAAATTGCATGAATAGTACTTGCAATGTACCGAGCAATGCAACAATCAGAGGCAACATTCCTATATTTCCTGCAACGGTAAATGAACCATAAACTATCAGCAAAAATATACCAGTGGCTACAAAAATATCCATGGCAGGATATTTCTTGCTTATCATATCATAGATTGTTATGCTTATGGCAGAGAGTAAAAGAAAAATTATGGAAAAATAATTGTTGTAAATATAGGAGATGTATATCGCCACTGAGAAACTCGCTATTAAACAGAATATGGTAAAAAGCCATGCATTTCTCAGGCTCAGCTCCCCTTTAACAAGGGGTCTTTCAGTTAATTCCTTTGATAACCTGTCTATTTTATAATCGAAGATATCATTTAAAGCAAAACCATATGAATGGCCGAAGAACCCGGCAAAAAAGAAGAGAAGGAGCTTAAACACATTCATTTCTCCAGCCGCTATGGCCCCCATTACTGGAGCTATGGCCGTAAGGGCGGCATTGAATGAACGCGATAATTTGAGATATGCTCTGATCATATTAGGTTATTTGGTGTGCATTTATATTCTTTTATCCATCGAAATATGTTAGGCTCAAATCATGCCAGTCATCGAAATCATTCATTCCGTGGCTTCCGTCAGAGTAATCAACAAGGATGTAAGTATACCCATAATTCATGCAGCTTTTGTACGGGCGGTATTTCCAGTAATCGTATTTGAAGGGAGACATGGTATCCGGATTATCCACTCCAGGATTCCATATATCAAGCGTATGACCTGTTTCATGCATGAATGCACTTCCATAAACAATGGCAGGGTCTTCGAAGAACAACTTACGGCATTTATCATTTAAGTATGAAGATGAAATCTGGAACTCATCCCTCTTTATGACATATCCGGGATAACCTGCATCATAAACAACCAGACCATAGTGAAAGATTCCCTTTCTCCATTCCTGCTCTCCATTATGAAGGAAGTATTTATTGTAATAATCTTCTCTTAGAGTTCTTCCACTAACTTTGGATTTGAAAGGAATTATTTCTCCTCCCCCCATGCACCCATCATCAAGATGATATACAATATTATGTTTATCATAGGCGGTGGTAAGAATCTCTTTTGTGCCCGGCGGCAGCATGCTGGCAGGCTCCCCATTTGGGCCTGCTGCCATCTGGTCCACCTCTATGAAAAGATCCGGTCTGAATGGATCTGAACCCCACTGGCTTGTTTCATACTCCTCATAATTGCTCAGGCCATCATTATCAGGGTCAAGATTTTTATGGTCCTCCCATTTGTTTGGGTCGTATATCATCTCTCCATCAATTTCTCCATCCCACCAGTGCTGCCAGATGTAATATCCCCATTTATATTCCCACTCTATTGGCACCCCGTCTCCATCGACATCCTCTCCTCTGTTATCCTTTGTGGGATCAGTATGATAAACATTTTCTTCCATCCAGTATGGTATGCCATCTCCATCATAATCATTCTGATAAATATCAAACCATATCTCACAATCTCTATCATTCTGGTATATGCTGTTGTCATCACAACCGCACGCTCTTCCATACCCGCTCAAATCAGGATATCTCCAGTGAATGTCCGGAGGGGAGAGAGAATCATCTCCAAACCAGTGTCCCGTCTTTATACTATACCATATATCGATATCATAACTCTTTGAAAAATCTTCATAATTGTTATCTATATCACAGAGTTTATCTCCCAGCACATTGGCGTCCCAGAGCTGTATGGTTATATTAACAAGTTCAACATCATCCGGCACATTTAGTGTGGCCCTCCAACCTATGTCATAAAGATATTTTTGATTTTTCCACACAGGGCTTCTGAATTCCTCCCCATTTATGAAAACCTTAACATAAAAGTCTGGGTCACTGTGCTTATCTATCTTATCTATGGTTCTCCCGAGATACTTCATTTCAAGTGAACGGATGCTTTTGATTTCCACTGTAACCGTTATATCATCCAGAGGGTCAAAATCCGTGACTGCAGCAGAATTTTTATTTTCTTTTTTACCCTCCCCCACATGCATGGAGGAGAATGCGTTGAGAGGAACCAGCATTATTATTGCTATAAGAACAGCAATCTCTTTTCTCATAACAGAAATATGAGTATGAAATATAAAAAACTAATTATCATTTAAAACAGGACTGTCAACTTAACACCTCCAGATTGTAAAGACAAACCCATGCCACACTCCACCGTTTAACACTTTCCGGTGAGGAGTTAACTGGAAAGCATTTCCAAAATCGTTTAACTATTGCCTTGAA